>JBBWZK010000180.1:0-15240 GCA_039648975.1 Blastocatellia bacterium | reverse complement strand
GTCGAACACCGCTTCGATGGCGACTTACTGGCTGTCGCCTTATCCCGGAACCGAAGCCGCCTTGCTGCTGGCCATCGCCAATCTGCTGCTCCGGGAAGGCACGTTCAACCGTGACTTCGTTCGCCGTTGGGTCAACTGGGAAGAGTTCATGCGCGAAGAACGCCCGCAGTCGCCCTGTACCTTTGAGGCGTTCATTGAGGCGTTGAAAGAAATCTACGCCGAGTTCACGCCTGAATTCGCCGCACAGGAATGCGGCGTCGAAGCGGAAAAGATTATCGCTGTAGCGCGCGATATTGCCCAGGCCGGCTCGGCCTTCGCCTCGCACATCTGGCGCAGCGCGGCGGCTGGCAATCTCGGCGGCTGGCAGGCGGCGCGGGCGCTGATGTTTATCAATGTGCTCGTCGGCAGCATCGGCGCGCCGGGCGGCGTTTCGCCGAACCTCTGGAACAAGTTTGTCGCCGCGCCGTTTTCAAAGCCCGCGCCGCAGAAGGTCTGGAGCGAAATTCTTTTTCCCAAAGAATACCCGTTGGCGCATCACGAGTTGAGTTTTCTGCTGCCACATTTCTTGAAAGAAGGGCGCGGCAAAATCGCCGCCTATTTCACGCGCGCCTACAACCCTGTGTGGACGAACCCCGATGGCTTCACCTGGATTGAAGTGCTGCGCGACGAAGCCAAAGTCGAGCTACACGCGGCGCTCACGCCTGTGTGGAGCGAGACGGCGTGGTTTGCCGATTACGTCCTGCCCATGGGCATGGGCGCAGAGCGGCACGATCTGATGAGCCAGGAGACGCACGCGGCGCAGTGGGTGTCGTTCTGCCAGCCGGTGCAGCGCGTCTTGAAAGAGCGTGCAGGTGAAACAATCAACCTCACCTATGAAGCGAATCCCGGCGAGGTCTGGGAGGAGGACGAATTCTGGATAGAGCTGTCGTGGCGCATCGACCCGACGGGCGAACTCGGCGTGCGCCGGCATTTCGAATCTCCTTACCGCCCAGGTGAAAAGATCAACATCAACGAATATTATCAATGGATCTTTGAAAACAGCGTGCCGGGCTTGCCTGAAAAAGCGCAGAGCGAAGGGCTCAAGCCGCTTGATTACATGCGGCGGCACGGCGCGTTTGCGGTGAAGTCAAACGTCTACAAGCAGCACGAAGGCCGCCTTACGGATGCCGAGATTGACGGCACCCGTGTAGACGAACCAACGCAACGCATCATCAAACCGACGACGAGCGGCGAGCAAATAATCGGCGTGATGATTGACGGCGAGCCGCTACGCGGCTTTAATACGCCTTCACGCAAGCTGGAGTTTTACTCGCAGACGATGGCCGATTGGCGTTGGCCCGAATACAAGTTGCCGGCTTATGTGCGCAGCCACGTTTACTGGCGCGAGATGGACAAGCAACAGCGCGAATACATTCTCGTGCCGACCTTCCGTTTGCCGACGCTCATCCATACACGCAGCGGCAATGCCAAGTGGCTTTATGAAATTTCGCACACCAACCCGCTATGGATGAATCCCGACGATGCCAAACAGATGGGCTTTGCTAACGGCGACCTGGCGCGCATCAACACGGAGATCGGTTATTTCGTCATCCGCGTCTGGGTGACTGAAGGCATACGGCCAGGCGTCGTCGCCTGTTCGCATCATCTGGGACGCTGGCGACTGAAGCAGAACGAAGGCACAGACCGCTGGGCGTCGGCGCTCGTCTACATCGAAGAACTCGGCGAAGGCCGCTGGCGCTTGCGCCAGATTGAAGGCGTCAAACCGTTCAAGAGCACGGATGCCGATTCCGAGCGCATCTTCTGGAAAGAGGGCGGCGTGCATCAGAATTTGACCTTTGCGGTTCACCCTGACCCGGTGAGCGGCATGCACTGCTGGCATCAGAAAGTGAAGGTTGAACAGGCCCAGCCGGACGACCGCTATGGCGACATCGTCGTCGATACGAAACGTTCGCACGAGATTTATCATGAATGGTTGGAGCAGGCGCGGCCTGCGCCCGGCCCTGACGGCCTGCGCCGGCCCTTGTGGTTCTCGCGCCCGGTCAGACCGGTGGCGGAAGCGTTTAAGATCAGTGAAACGTGATGCGTGATGCGTGGTGCGTGAGGGGTACGATGAATTATGTTGAATGGGAAATTGCTGTCCCTTTGACCATCAGGCATGACGTTCTGTGGAAAATGGAAGCCTACCGGTTAGCTCTCTTCGCAGCAGATATTGGTTGGCATGATGTGACAAAGCTAATGCACGACAGGCGTACCTTAAGCTTATCGGATCAACTCTATCGCGCGCTTGGTTCGATTAACGCAAATATCGCTGAAGGATATTCACGCGGCACAGGTAAAGACCGCGCTCGGTTTTATGAGTACGCGCTGGGGTCTGCGAGAGAGAGCCGGGATTGGTATTACAAGGCTCGCCACATACTAGGCGAAACTGCCACGACTCACCGGCTTGATTTGCTCGCGCAGATTATTCGCATGCTGCTAGTGATGGTTCCAAATGAAAGAGGTCGGTATTTAAAGAGCAATTCGGCAAAGACGGAAGTTGAATCAGTCTAATGAATCACGCACCACGCACCACGCACCACGCTCCGGCCTTGTCACGCTGTTCACAATTGGTTAACGTAAAGGAAGGCTAATGAGAATTGTCGTCATCGGATATGGGCGGGTCGGGTCTCGGACGGTCGCGGCGCTTGCCGAGCGCAACCACGAGATCACGGTCAGTGATAAGGAAGCCAGCCGGCTGGGGCGTGCTTCTCATCTCGAAGGCATCGAACTGGTTCAGGGCAACGGTATAGACGTCGACGTGCAGCGCGAAGCCGGCATGGGAGACGCCGATCTGCTGCTGGCGGTGACGAAAGATGACAATGTTAACCTGATGGCCGCGCAGGTGGCCCGCACCCATTACCACGTGCCGCGCGCCATCGCTCGCGTCTACGAACCCTCGCACGCTGAAGCCACACAGGAAGACCCGCAACTGATTGTCGTTTGTCCGACGCTGCTTGCCGCCAAAGTCATCGTCGAGCAGGTTGATCGGGCAGCCAAACAACCGGCGGTTGCGCATATCCCTGCCGAGCCGCCAAAAGCTTCGCTGCGCCCGCGCTTTAACGCCACAGATGAATCGCGCTATATCATCATCGCCGGCGGCGGCAAAGTCGGCGTCAACCTGGCGCGCGAGCTTTATGAGAGCGGCCATGAAGTCGCCGTGATCGAAGTCGATAGCGCCCGCGCTGCCGCCCTATCGAACAAACTGGAATGCCCTGTTTATATCGGCGACAGCTCGACGCATGATGTGCTCGAAGACGCCAGCGCCAATCGCGCCCGCGTCTTTGTTGCCGCGACCGGTAGCGATCAGGACAATCTCATCGCCTGCCAGGTCGCTAAAAAAGTTTTCGGCGTGCCCAAGACCATCGCGCGCGCCTCGAATCCCAAGAACGAAGAAGTCATGGCGCGGCTCGGCGTCGATTCGACGGTCAGTTCGACGGCCATCATTCAGCAGGTTATCGAGCGCGAGTTGCCGACCGTGCGCATCAAGACGCTGCTGAGTCTACAAGACGGCGCGTATCAGATTCTCGAATACCCTGTGGATGCCAACGCGCCGGCTTCTAACCGTCAGCTCAGAGAGATAGATTTGCCGCAGGAGAGCAACCTGATCGCCATCCTGCGCGGCACCCAGACAGTCGTGCCGCGCGGCGAAACCAAGCTCCAGGAAGGCGACGTGATCGTCGCCCTCGTGAAATCGGAGCAGGAGGCCCAGTTGCGCACCGCTTTGCTCGGCGCGTAAAATTTCAGCAGCAAGGATTCACCCAACCAATGGATATGGGCAAAAAAGTTTTAGTAGTTGAAGATCATCACGACACGTCGTTCATGCTCTGCCGGTTGTTGAAGATGGAAGGTTACGAGGTCGAGCACGCCATTGACGGCATGGTCGGCTACAGCACGGCGACTGCCGAGCATCCCGATTTAATCGTCACAGACATACAGATGCCGCGTATGAATGGCATCGAGATGATCCGGCGCATCCGTGAAGAGACCGACATGCGGCAGACGCCGATTATCGTGATGAGCGCTTATGGCAAGCGCGTCATCGATGATGCGATACAGGCCGGCGCGGATGATTTCGTCGAAAAGCCGATTGATTTCGACAAGTTTCTTTCAGCCATCAAAGCCAAACTGCCCGCCGCCTAGCGCCCGGTGGCGGGCAGTTCATCAATCATTCGCGCTTGGTCACGGTCGCGCAGGGATCGGCGCGTGTCCTGAAAGTCCAACCGCCCTTCTCAAGAAAAGTCTTTTCCGGTTTCGTCTTCCAGCCTTGTTTTGAAGTCATCTATTGCGCGTCCGCCGGGCCGTAAATAATGGCGGATTCGTCTACCGTCGGGTGGAAGGAATCGGGCCGGTCAATTTCGGGATCAAAGACGCAGGTGCGATTGCGCCCGCTCAACTTGGCGCGGTAGAGCGACTGATCGGCTTTCTGCACCAGTTCAAGCGCGGTCGCGCCGTCTTCGGGAAACGACGCCACCCCCAGGCTGATCGTCACGTTCATGGTCTGCGACTTATCGGTCGGCGAGGCTTCAAACAGATGTGCTTCGACAGAGGTGCGAATGCGCTCGGCGATCTCCAACCCACGGTCGCGCGGGCCGACGACGTAAGCCAGATATTCTTCGCCGCCATAACGCGCCGCGCGGTCGGCGCTCCCCAACACGTCGCGGATGATGTGGCCGCAGTCGCGTATGGTATGGCTGCCGACGATGTGCCCGCGCCCGTCGTTGACGCGCTTGAAGAAATCCAGATCCATCATCAACACGCTGATGGGCTGCGGATTAGGGCTGCGCGCTTCCTGCGTGATGCGGCGGTCAAGCTCGGCGAACAGGCTGCGGCGCGAGCGCAGGCCGGTCAACTCGTCGCGCTGCGTCATCTGATGCAGCTTCTCCTGAAATTCGGCTTCAAACTCGTCGAGCAGGGCGAACTTCATCAGGTGACTGCCGACCTTGACCTTGTCGCCATCTTCGAGCAGTTGCTGGCCGGTAATCTTCGTTCCATTCAAATAGGTGCCGTTGGTTGAGCCGAGGTCGTTGACGTAGTATTCGGCAATCGCGCCTTCGACTTCGAGGCGAATGATTTCGGCGTGCAGGCGCGAAGCGATTTCATCACGGATGGCGAGATCGGCCTGCGAGCCGCGCCCTATGGTCATGCACGATTTGTCGAGCGCGACGGTCTGTCCAATCGCGTGCCCCTGTAAGACGACCAGCACAGGGCGCTTCGATTTTGAGCGCGGCGTCACCTCGCGCACATCGAGTTTAATTGTTTGTTCCGCGTCGCTCACGACTTACCCCTTCATTGCGCTCACTATATCAACAACCGGCGAGCGTGTGCAAACGGCTCTGCGCCATGCCATCATCAGCCGCCGATATGCCGATAGGTCTGAAGGTTGATCAGGCGGCTTACTTGACCCCGGTAGGCGCGGTCACTAGAATTTCTTACGTGGTTTGCGGATTGGCCGCATAACTTTTTCAGGCCGCTATGCCGCCCTTGCCGATGCAGATTTTAGCAATCCGGCAATGAGTTGATGGCGTAGATGAGGGTGAGAATGCCATGAACAGTCGCCTTGAACAGACACAGAACGCCGACGGCAAGCCACACTGCACAGGCGTCGAGCGCGTCGCCGAAGCGCAGTTGCCGACCGAATACGGCGAGTTTCGCATCATTGGGTTCAAGAGTCTCGCCACCGGCGAAGAATTCCCTGTGCTCGTCAAAGGCAACCTGAGCGCTGATCAGCCAAGCCCCGTGCGCATTCATTCGCAGTGCCTGACCGGCGATGTCTTCGATTCGCTGAAATGCGATTGCGGTCGTCAGCTTGATTACGCGATGCGCCTGATCCAGAAGGAAGGCCACGGCGTCATCGTCTATCAAATGCAGGAAGGGCGCGGCATCGGCATCACCAACAAAATTCGCGCCTATGCCTTGCAGGACGCCGGACAGGATACGGTTGAAGCAAACCTGTCGCTCGGCTTCGAGGCCGACTTGCGCTCTTACGAATGCTGCGCGGAAATTTTGCTGCAACTCGGACTGCGCAAGATTCGCCTGATGTCGAACAACCCGGAAAAGATCGCGGCCCTGGAAAAGGCCGGGCTTGAAATTGTCGAGCGCCTCAAGATCGAAGTCGCGCCGCACGAAGTGACGCGCAATTATCTGAAGACCAAAAAAGAGAAGATGGGCCACCTTCTCGAAAACGTCGACGACACCAAGAAGATCGTTGCGTAAGCGGCCAGCCGCTTTTACCCTCCCTGCCTTTCAACCTTGCAGCGCGGCGGCTTCGGTTTCCGTCAGCGCCACGCACGCGCCGCTCGCCGGCTCAAGCAGCAAGAGGAATTCGCCATCGCGCCGCGTCATCAGATTGCCAGCCGCCACGCCACTGGCGGCTTGCTGCAATACAGCCAACGCTTCGCCTGTAAGCAGAACCTCATCACCCCACTGCAAGACCCATCGCACGTCGCCATCGTCAGCGATCACCGTGCGCAGGCTGCCGCGCTCGAACTGTGTGGCGCGGCGCTGCTCAAGCTCGTCGCGCAGGATGGCGGCATACTTGCGCGCTTCTCTCGCCGTCAAGGCGACACGCTGGTCGAAGTCGCGCAAGGCCATGCCTTCAGTCGCCTTCTCCACCGCCAGTTCATAGCCCGGCGCTTGCTCTGTAAACGCCATCACATTTCCTGATTCAGCAAAACGCTCAAGCGAGTCGGCCAGTTTGAAAGCCGTTTGCAGATGCACCGTGATGCCTTTGATGATCAGAGTCGGCGGCTTGGCGCGTCGGACGGCCTCGCCTGCCTGGGCGAGCAATCCCGCGCGGCGCTCAAGTTCAGCGACGTGATCCGCGCCGAGCAACACCCATCGACCAGTGCGCTGATCGCTCAACAGCAAACGGCCCGCGCCGGTCGAAATGTTCAGCCAATCGGGCAGTCGCCCATCAGCGAGATTCGCATTCGCGCCGCTATCGTAAACACGCAGCAGCGCCGCGATGACATGGGCTTCCAACCACAATTCGGATTGCGGGTGCGACAACAGCAGCGACTCGCCGATGTTGGCGATGATGATCTCATCCGCCATTCGCGCGATGTCGTAGAAGTCGCGGCGAAAGTCTATCGTCGCTGAATAATGTCGCGCTTCCTCATAGCCGAGCGAGGCCTGGCGCGCTTCAAAGCGCAAGGCCATCTCAGCATCCGAGCGCAGTATCAAGCCATTGCCGCCCTGCTTGACGACGCGCGAGTTGAACCTGCCGTCGTTCAGATAGCCGGTCAGGGCCTCAGCCAGATATGGCGCGAAGGATAGACCGCAGCGGATCGCAAGAATGTTGAGCATCGTCACCTTTCCGACTCTTTGAGAAGCGCGCCACCTTATCGAGCTATCATCAAGTATAGCGGCGCGCCATACGGTTGCATATTGCACGGCGCGCGAGATTCCGATAGAACTAAGGTATGCCTGGCAAGGGATCGCAAGCGAGAGGGCCGATCAAAGCAGCGATTGACGGCGCTATGCTCGAATCGGATGGCCGCGAATTGAAGAAAGGGCTCTGGGAAGTCGGCGTCTACTGGGGCACGGACGACTTCGTCTATCACATCGTTGCCGAGGCGAAAGGCGACGCGATCAATCACACCATCATCAGCAAGCGACCCGTCGGCGAATACCTGCGATGGGTTGACGGCCTCTTCCGACCCGGCGAAGTGCCGAGCGAATCGACAGGCATACACTACCGCGCCGCCCGCATGCTCCGTGAGTTGATGTGAAGCAGGCAGGAGGCAGGAGGCAGTTCCCAGTCCCGTTAGGGACGCAATGTTTATAGTTCGTGGCATCGAAAAACGCTCAAGCCCCGTAGGGGTGGAATGTTGACATTGCGCTCCTAACAAAGCTTGAAGTTGACTATAAACATAGCGCTACTAACGGAACTACCTTTGACTGTTGCCTGCCTACTGTTGCCTGCCTACTGATCCATGACCAAACTGGCAGTTCGTCAACGCGGATGGTATAGTCAATCTATGCTCTACAGAAAGCCCCGAGTCGGTGGAGAGATCGAATCTTACTGCGGTAGTTGCAAAGAAGATCGCACGCACATCATCGCGGCGATGGACGGCGACATCGTGCGCCGCGTCACTTGTTCGATGTGCGGCGGCACGCATAACTTCAAGCACAAGGCGGCAGCCAGCGCCACAACCAGCGCCTCCGGCGATGCGCCGAAGACCAAGCGCGCCGCAAGCTCGCGCCGCACCAAAGCGAGCCAGGCGTTTGCCATTGACCTATCGCGCCCGCAAAAAGCCTACGACATGAATCACAATTATGCATCGGGCGACATCATCAGTCACCCGAAGTTTGGGCCGGGTCTGGTCGAAACCATCTTGCCGCCCAATAAAATCGAAGTGCGGTTCCAGGAAGGCAAAAAGATGCTGCTGCACAACATGAAACATTTCCGCGCCTGATCCCTTTGCCGCAAAAGCAAGAGCCGGAGCGAACTCGTCTACTCCGGCTCTTTGCTGCTGTGCAGATTGTTTTTCTTGCTGAACCGAACGTCGCTTAACGTCGCGCCATCGAATCAAGTTTGCCGTCGCCGGCCCGTATGCGCCGCACGCTACCCCTTGAAGAAATCCGCGTTCTTCTGAATGAAGTGCTGCCACCTGGCCGGAACCTTCGCTTCGACAAAGATCGCCGACACCGGACAGGCAGGCTCGCAGGCGGCGCAATCGATGCAGGTGACCGGGTCAATGTACATCTGCGGTTCATCCGGCCCGCCCTCAATGCAATCGACCGGGCATACATCAACGCAAGCCAGCTCTTTCGCGCCAATGCATGGTTCGCAAATCACGTACGTCAAACTTGATGCTCCATGCTTATCGGTTGTACCAGTCGGCGTTGATTTTCGTGAAGTGCCGCCATTGTTCGGGCAGGTCGTCTTCAGTAAAGATCGCTTGCACGGGACAGGCCGGCTCGCACGCGCCGCAGTCAATGCATTCATCCGGGTGAATGTAGAGCAGTTCCGCTCCTTCAAACTCCGGTTCGTCCTTTCGTGGATGAATGCAATCGACCGGGCAAACGTCCACACATGCCGTGTCCTTTGTCCCTATGCAGGGTTCCGCAATAACGTAAGTCATTTTGTTAAGACTAAGCCTCCTTTTCGAGAGTTTCAGCTAAGAAGTGATCCAACCTGTCAGCGTTATTAATTTGGCTGATTTGACTCACAGAGTCAAGCATGAACGCCTTATGCATAGCGCATTCTGTTGATGGAAATTCTCTGCGGGCCTCAAGCCCTGAGCGGCAGGCAACAGCCGGTTAAAGATCATCAGCGACGCGGCGCATCATAACCCACGCGACAAAATCCCGCCGCGCGCCGCGCCTATTCTTCACCGCTTTCCGGCTCGAAGGTGACGTGCGGAATCATGGTCGCCTTCTCTTTCAGGGTCACGCGACCGGCCATGGTTTGCGGCACGCGCGGCTTCGGCGTGAAGGCGAGCGTGCTGTCGACAAGCTCTTGATTCGGCCTGTATCCCAAGCCGAATTCCGGCAACTCCGGGCGCTTCATCAATCGCTCAATCCCCCAGATCGTCTCTTCGCGCGTGTAGGCAGAGATTTCTGTCTCGCGGCTCATGATGATCGCTTCTTCGGGACAGGCATCGACGCAGAAGCCGCAGAAGACGCAGCGCAGCATATCAATCTCGAAACGCGCCGGGGCTTTTTCAATCAACGGATCGGCGACCTCTTTCGCCTCAATGTAGATGCAATCCGCCGGGCAGGCCGTCGCGCACATATAGCAGGCGACACAGCGCGGGCTGCCGTCTTCGCGGGCCGTCAGTATGTGCGCGCCGCGATAACGGTCGGAATACGAGCGGCGCTCTTCCGGGTAGCTGATCGTCGCACTGACCTTGCCCGTCAGGTTGTCCTTCATGCGCGTCAGCGTCAATCCCATGCCGACGAGCGGGCCAAGCACATCTTTGACGAGCGAACTGTCTTTCGCCGATATCTCTGAGACATTGATTACTTTTGCTTCTTTTTTCATATTCTTTAGAAGTCAGGAGTCAGGAGCCAGAAGTCAGAATATCGGAACGCAGAAACGGCTTTCAGAACCACGTTGAAGTCAGGGCGCTCTTCATTCTGTCTCCTGACTTCTGGCTTCTGACTCCTTCAACTCACGCTGTTGCCAGCACGCCGGGCGAGCGCCGCTGGTCGAGATCAAGCCCACGGAAAGCCGGGGCCTTCTCGATCATCGTCGCCAACACTTCGTCAGGCGTCATCCAACGCGATTCCGCGCCGCTGACGTGCAGCAGCATGGCGAAGACTTCCCACACCGGCAGGATGTCGCCGCCCGGCTCAATCGCTTTTGCCGCGAGTTGCACGCGGCCTTGATAATTCGTGTACGTGCCGTCTTCTTCAGACCACGCGGCGACAGGCAAAACCACGCTGGCTTGCTGCTGCCAGTCCGCTTTGTGCGCCGCCAGCACCACAGAGTATTCAAGCGCCTTGACCAACTCGGCAATCTTCGCCTCGGCTTCCGCATCTGTCGGACGCGGCACCAGCGGCTTGAAGTAGTTAATCACGCCGGCTTTCAACTTGCCGTCGCGCGCCGCGCGGATAGCGCCATCGATGCCGCCAAGCTCTGCACTCATCCAATCGAGTTTCAATGCGCCCATCGTATTCGGGTGCTTGTCGCGGTAGCGCAGGATGTCATCTTCTTTTTCGCTGACGCGCTGGTCTTCCGAATCCGTGCGGAAATCGAATTGACTTGCGCCAATCTGCCCGCCGACGTATTGCTTGAACAGGTAGAGCGCTTCGTTGGTTGCCGACGGCGAGGCGAATCCCAGAATAGTGTCAGTGCCGCTCGCGCCGACGATTTCTTTGAGGCGCGCATCAATGGCGTGCGCCGCTTCATCCCAGGTCGCCGGAGCTTGCAGGCCGTCGCCGCCTTTGAGCAGCGGGCGCATGACGCGCTCGCCGTTATTGAGTTCGTGAAGACTATAGCGGCCTTCGTCGCAAAGCCAGCTCTTGTTGACATCCACATTGCGCCGCGCCTGCAAGCGAAAGAGCGTGCCATCGCGGTGATCGATGCGCAGATTGCAGCCGGTCGAACAGCCGCCGCAAATCGAATCGGTCGAGTGCAAAAACCAGACGCGCGCTTTGAAGCGAAAATCGTGATCCGTCAGCGCCCCGACCGGACAGATTTCAGCCACATTGCCCGAGTAAGCATTGTGGAGCTTTTCGTTGTTGATCGTGCCGATGCGCACATGATCGCCGCGCCCGAAGAACTGCAACTCGCCTGTGTGTGTGACGTGCTCGAAGAAGCGCACACAACGCGAGCATTCCACGCAACGTTCCTGATCGAGCATCACCGGGCCGAGATCGACAGCTGTCGACTTGCGGACTTTCAGCGATTGCGGAATCTCGCTGGTGTGCAGGCCATAGACCATGTAGTAATCCTGCAAGCGGCATTCGCCCGCCTGATCACAGACAGGGCAATCGACCGGATGATTGATCAGCAGGAATTCCAGCACGCCGCGCACCGCCGTCTTGACGCGCTCGTTGGCCGAACGCACCACCATGCCTTCGCTCGCCACGGTCGTGCAGGCGGGCGTCAGCTTGGGCATCTTCTCGACCTCGACCAGACACATGCGGCAGTTGCCGTCAATCGGCAGGTCTGGGTGATAGCAGTAGTGCGGGATTTCCATCCCGTGATCCTCGGCAGCCTGAATAATCGTCTGCCCCGGCTTCGCTTCGACTTCTTGATCGTTAAGAATGAACTTTGGCATCGCTCAATTTTCCAACAGAGAAATCCTAAAAAGCTTCGTCACCGAAGGTTTCAACGTGAAAGCGGATTGCTGATTGTACGTCAGTCCATGCGTCATTATACGTATTGCCTTCGCCCACAACTACGCCCCTCAACCCCATTGCATAAGCCACATAACCATCTGCATGCTTTTCAATGATGATCTCAAGCTGCCGCATCTTCCTATTCACTAACTCGCGCACAGGGCTTCAAACTCGTCGCGGTACTTGGTCACGAAGCTGCGAATCGGCATCACGTCGGCATCGGCAAGCGGGCAGATGGTTTTGCCTTCCATCATGTCGCATAACTTCAACAGCAGATCGATGTCCGACTTCTTGCCTTTGCCGGCGATGAGGTTGTGCAACACTTTTGCCGCCCAGCCCGTGCCTTCACGACACGGCGTACACTGGCCGCACGATTCGTGCGCGTAGAAGTCTGCGATCACCGACAGCACTTCCGGCATTTTCACTGTATCATCAAACACGATGAAGCCGCCCGAACCGAGCATCGTGCCGGCCTTGGCCAGCGATTCATAATCGAGCAGCACGCCGTCGCATTCATCTGCACGCAGCACAGGCACGCTTGAGCCGCCCGGAATCACGGCTTTCAACTGGCGTCCGTTCGGGATGCCGCCACACTCGTTGTTAATAAAATCGAGCAGCGGATAACCCAGGTCGACTTCGTAGACGCCCGGCTTGTTGATGTGGCCTGACACGGAAAATAATTTCGTGCCTTTGCTCTTCTCTGTGCCGATGGCCGCATACGCCGCCGCGCCGTTTTCGATGATCCACGGCAAAGCCGCGAGCGTTTCAACGTTATTGACCACCGTAGGCGACGCGAGAAAGCCGCTCACCGCCGGGAACGGCGGCTTGATGCGCGGATAGCCGCGATAGCCTTCGAGCGATTCGATCAACGAAGTCTCTTCGCCGCAGATGTACGCGCCTTGTCCGAGATGCAGGTACATATCCAGCGCGTAATCCTTGCCCATCACCGACGGGCCGAGCAGGCCGGCCTTATAAGCTTCATCGAGCGCGCGGTTGATCGGCTTGATGAGAAAGCCGAACTCGCCGCGCATATAAATGTAAGACAGGTGACAATCGAGCGCATAAGCGGCAATCGCCATGCCTTCGATGAGCGCGTGCGGATTGCGTTCGAGCAGCAGGCGGTCTTTGAATGTGCCCGGCTCGCTCTCGTCGGCATTGCAGAGCAGATAAGTCGGCTTGCCTGTGTTGCGCGGCACGAAGCTCCACTTCATGCCGGTCGGGAAGCCCGCGCCGCCGCGCCCGCGCAGCCCGCTCGCTTTCACTTCATCAATAAGGGCGGTCGGCTCCATCTGCAAGGCTTTCTCAAGCGCCTTGTAGCCGCCAAGCTTGCGGTAGACTTCGAGCGTGTCCAATCCCGGCGTGTCAATGTTGTCCAGCAGTATCTGTTTGCCCATCGCGTGTCATCTTCTTTTTTGTGATCCAGTCGATTTCACTCAAAGTATTCGTTGCCACTCACCAAGCGAACACACTGCAAAACCGCCGGATGCGTTGAAAATCCTTTATATTGTCCGTTACCAGCAACGCGCCAGCGCGTTTGACGGTTCTGGCAATCAGCACGTCACGAATGATCCCCTGCTTCTCGCTGCCTTGCAACCTTGGCGTCTTCCCGCCTGATTTTGATTTCAAACCGCGAAGCATCGCATTCATAACCCTACCTGCTTCGCACCAGTCTTCACCAGTCGGCACAAGCAGTCTTTTTTCTTTTTCATAGAACCGATGTGCGGCGAGCCACTTCTGCACTTCCGAACCATCTACAGCTCCAGCTATCAATTCTTGAAGCACCACTGATGGCATGAGGAATCCGGCTGGAAAAGACGCCGGTTTATACGCAATGATTACCGACGTGTCGAAAACGACTCCAGCCATCTATCGGTTTTCCTAGATCTTGAACCGCTTATGCCGATTCGCATATGTCGCGGCCCAGGCGATCATCGTCGCTTCTTCCGCATTGCGAGGTATCTGCTGACGCTTCGTTGCCTTCTTGTCTCTTGCAGCCGCGCCGTTTTTCTTGCCGTTTGCGGGAGCCTTTGCTGATTGCACCTTCTTTGCTGCCATAACGCGCTCCTACTGTTGCGCTGCTTCCTTACGCAATTGCTCGATGACCGCGCCCATCTTTTCAGGCGTCAGGTCTTCAAAGTATCGATCACCGACCTGCATCGCTACCGCCGTGCCGCAGGACGCCAGGCATTCGGTGAAGTCCCAACTGAACAGGCCGTCGGGCGTGATCTCCTGCGCCTCGACGCCGAGAATGCGCTGCGCTTCCGCCATGCAGCCGGTCGCGCCGCGCAGCCAGCAGCTCACGTTGCGGCAGATTTCCAGATGGTATTTGCCGACCGGCTGCTTGCGCAGCAGAACATAAAAGGTCGCCACGCTTTTCATATCCGCCGGCGGATAATCCATCAAGTTGCCGACGTAAGCAGCGACCTCATCAGAGATCCAGCCGAACTCCTGTTGCGCCAGCGTCAGCACCGCCAGCACCGCCGCGCGCTTTTCCGGGTAGTGGCTGAGTATTTTTTTATACTCACGCATCGCGTCTTCGCTGAATTGAATCATCAGTCAAGCACTCCTGCGATGTGGCGCAAGCTAACGGCTTGCGCATCCCCTCGCGAATGTTTTTCAATCACGACTGCGAAATTCAAAGGGCGCAATCTAACCGATTGCGCTACATTGCGCCTACATGGCTAGCGGTCAAGCTCGCCGGCGACGATGTTATAACTGCCGAGGGCGGCGACGGCGTCGGCCAGCAGATGGTTCTCGATCATCTTCGGGTAGGCCGCGAATAATGGGAAGCATGGGCCGCGCGAATGCACACGCCACGGGCGCATCGAGCCATCGCTAACGATATAAAAACCAAGCTCGCCGTTGGCGCCTTCCGTGTAGCCATAGACCTCGCCCGGCGGCACTTGAATGCCATGCATTTGCAGCTTGAAATGATTCATCAGGTCTTCGATGTTCGTGTAGACGCCCTTCTTCGGCGGCAGCGTGATGCGGCGGTCGTCGACCTGATAAGGCCCTTCGGGCAGGTTCTCAAGCGCCTGTTGAACGATGCGCAAGCTCTGGCGCATCTCTTCAAAGCGCACCAGGAAGCGGTCGTACATATCGCCTGTGTTGCCAATCGGCACTTCAAAGTCGAAGTCCTCATAGCTCGAATAAGGGTGATTCTGACGGATGTCATAGGGGACGCCAGCGGCGCGCAGCATCGGCCCCGTAAAGCCCCAGTCAATCGCCTCCTTGCCGCTGATCGGCGTGATGCCAACGGCGCGGTCCTTGAAGATGATATTCCCCATATTCAGCTTGTTCAGATCGCCTATGTATTGGGGGACGCGACCAAGTACCTCGCGGCAGCGCGGGATGAAGTCTTTCGGCAAGTCCGAAGCCAGGCCGCCGACGCGCACGTAGCTGACCATC
>JBBWZK010000127.1:0-5109 GCA_039648975.1 Blastocatellia bacterium | reverse complement strand
CGCCATCTTCATCACGCATCTGCACGGCGATCACTTCAACGGACTGGCGGGCCTGCTTTCAACGATGGGACTTGACCGCCGCGTGCGCGAACTGATCCTCGTCGGCCCTCCAGGCATCCGCGAATACCTCGACGCGCTGGCGCGCTTGAAGATTCTTTATGTCAATTACCCGCTCGATGTACGCGAGTTCGGGGCGATGAAAGAGATGACACGGGTTTACGAAGCGAGCGATTATTTCGTCGCCGCGCGCCCGCTCGATCATCGCATCTTTACGCTCGGCTATCGTCTCGAAGAGCGCGACCGGCCCGGTCGCTTCGACCTTGAGCGGGCGCGCGAGCTTGGCATCCCTGAAGGGCCATTGTACCGGAAATTACAATTGGGCGAAGACGTGCAGCTCGGCGACGGGCGCGTGATTCATTCGCACGAAGTGGTTGGCCCGCCACGACCGGGCAAGGCGGTCGCTTACTGCACCGACACGCGCCCGTTTGCGGGAACCGTCGAACTGGCGCGCGGCGTCGATCTGATGATTCACGAAGCCACCTACACCGACGACATGGCCTCAGAAGCGCGCGACTACGGCCACTCGACTGCCGCGCAGGCGGCGCAGATTGCTTGCGAGGCCGAAGCGCGCCGCCTGTTGATCACCCACTTCAGCACGCGTTATGCCGACATCGGGCCGCTTTATGAAGAAGCGCGCGCCGTGTTTCCTGAGACGCAGGCGGCGCAGGACTTGATCGAAATCGAGGTGTAACAAGCGCCACACCCGGCTCTATAGTTGCGCCAGCCCTCAGCTTGTGGATTGAATTCGATTTGTAGGATTGATGACAAAACCTTTTGTGGCTTGATCCTATCACGATGATTGTCGCCATCGGCATCGATATCTTAGAGATTGCGCGGATCGAGGAAATCTTCGCGCGGCGCGGCGAACGTTTCCGCAATCGCGTCTTCACCGAATCGGAGATTGCTTACTGCGAAAGCCGCGCCGCGAAAATGGAAAGCTATGCCGCGCGCTTCGCCGCCAAGGAAGCGGCCATGAAGGCGCTCGGCACGGGCTGGGGCGACGGCGTCGGCTGGCACGACATCGAAGTGCTGCGCTCGCCGGCAGGCATCCCCTCGTTGCAGTTTCGTGGCCGCGCGCTCGAACGCCTGAATGAACTCGGCGCTCGGCGCGCACATCTCTCGCTCACCCACTCGCGCAACATCGCTATGGCGCAAGTTATCCTGGAAGGCAAAAGGCAAAAGCGACACGGCGACGCGGGGACACGGTGATGCGGTGAGATGATCACTTAACAACCTGGTCGCCGCGTATCCCACTCGCCGCGTCCCCGTGTCCCCGCGTCGCGCCTGCCGCTGGCCTTTTGCCTTTTTGCACCGTGCTGGTTATCCTTAAAATACCTCCCAGAAGAAGATATGAAGCAGTCGTTTTCAACCAAAGAACTGGCCGAGATGTGGGATGTGAGCGAGTCGACCGTCAAGCGGTGGGCTGATGCGGGTACGCTCCGCTGCCGCAAAACCGTCGGCGGCCATCGCAAATTCGAGATGGACGACATCGTCGAATTTCAAAGCCGCTGCGGACTGGCCAAGTCGCAGACGCACGGGGTCAATGGCGGTAGCGAATCCCCCTGCGAGTTCAAGCACCTGCTCGAAACCGCAGACTATCCGGCGCTCACCGAACGCTTCCGGCAAGCGGCGCTCGCCGGGCAATTCAATTTCGTTGTCAGGCTATTCGATAAACTGCAAGCGCATGGGATGTCGCTGGCGACTATCAGCGAAGAGATCATTCGCCCGGCCATGCGCGAAGTCGGCGAGTTGTGGCGCACAGGCAAGATCTGCGTAGTTGATGAACATCTGGCGATGGTTGCCACGATGGAGGCGCTTGCCGCGCTGCACGCGACCGTTGAAAAGAAGACCGAAACGGAACGCCTGGCAATGGTCGGCTGCGCCGAAGGCGAGATGCATCAACTGGCGGCGATTCTGGTGCGCGACCTGCTCGAAAGCGAAGCCTGGAAGGTCATCTATTTCAGTTCGCCGACGCCGCTCTTTTCATTCGCCGAAGCCGTAGACCGTTTCAAGCCGCAACTTGTCTGCATCTCGATTACGATGGCGGATAACATCGAACGGGCGCGGCGCGATTACGAAGACCTGCGCCGCGCCGCCGAACGTCAGCATACGAAAATTGTCCTCGGCGGCGCGGCGCTCTCAGACGCAGCGGTGCGCGCACGCTTTCCTGAATCCTACTACGCCGGCTCCCTCCACGACCTGCTTGACCTCATCAAAAAATAAAGCGAGTGATTCAAGATCGCTGGTGTTGCATCACTCAGCGTCTATCATCACTCGCCGTTTCGGTGTCGCGCTGCGGCGCGTCACAGGGTCTTTAAGCTATGGCTAAAAATTCGCGTAGCATGTCGCCGGCTTCCATTTCGCGGAGCTTGGCAAAGGCGCCGGCTTCGATCTGGCGCACGCGCTCGCGGGTGACGGCCAGATCATTGCCGATCTCTTCAAGCGTGCGCGGCTCGCTGTCGGTGTCCAGTCCGTAATGCATCCGCAAGATCTTCGCTTCGCGCGGCGTCAGTTGCGCGAGCGCCAGCTGAATCGCCGTGCGCCGCGACCAGCTAATCGCTGCCGTGAAGGGATTGCCTGTGTTGCCTGTGTCTATGAAATTGACCGCCGTCTCGCCGTTGTCGTTTGCCGGCGCGTCGAGCGTGACCGTCTGCTGCGCAAACCCTAGCGCCTCGCTGATGCGTTCCGCGTCAACGTCGAGGCGCGCGGCGATCAATTCGCTGGTCGCTGCGCCGGAAATTTCGCCGCTGATCGAACGCGACGCGCGCGCCACTTTGTTGATCAACGTCAGTTCCGACGCCGGCAATCGCACGATGCGGCTCTGCGTATCGAGCGCCCGCGCCATAGACTGACGAATCCACCACATGGCATAGGTTGAGAAACGGAAGCCGCGCCGCCAGTCGAACTTCTCTACGGCGCGCATCAAGCCGACGTTGCCTTCCTGAATCAAATCGAGGAAGGGCAGGCCGCGCCGCGTGAACTGCCGCGCCACAGAGATCACCAATCGCAGATTGGCTTCCGTCATGCTCTGCTTGGCATGGCTCAAAGCGTCGAATGCCGCATTGACCTGGCGCGACAACCGCATCATCTCTGTCGCCGCAACTGCGCCGCCGTCGATCAGCTTCGCCGTCACCGCCGCGATGTCGAAATCGTTGGCAGTTGCCGCCGCCGCTAATGCCTTCGCCTTTGTGCTTTTAGCTACAAACAGACGTGCTGCTTCAGCGCCTTCCTGAACCATGGCGATCAAGCGGCGCTCGGTTGCCGGCGTGAAGACAAAGGCTCTGACCGCCCGCGACAACTGAATGCGCTGTCGCGCTGCCGCGCTGCGCGCAAATTTTTTGGCGGCGCGGGTAGATTTCTTTACAGCGAGTTTCTTCGCAGTCTTCGGCTTTGCCGAAGTGAGATTCAGGTAAGCCGCTTCGATCTGCGCGAATGCATTGTCGGCAAACTGGCCGAGCGCCGCTGATTTGTTCGGATCAAATCCCGCAACAAACTCGATGTGGTCGCTGGCGGTTTCGTCGCCGCGCCACAGCGCCTCGCGCAAATGTAAGCAATACTCCACAATCAATGGCGAGCGCGAGATCATCTTGGTCAGCCGGTTGCGCGCCCGCTCGATGCGTTTGGCGGCGGCGATTTCGCCTGCCGCGTTGAGCATCGGCGCACGGCTGGCTTCGCGCAAATACATCTTCAACAAATCCGTATGATCCAGGTCGCCAGCAATATCGAGGTCTGTTGTTTCAGTTTCGGTGTCGACTTCCTCATTCGGTTCGGCATCCGCATATTGCTCTTCAAATTCGTTATCCATCTCTTCATTGATCATCATTCCGCCCTCCATCTGCCGCTGTCTAACCACCTATGCTCTGGCTGCTGGGTGCCTCAGTTTTATCTACGTGCCATTATACGAAAACGTTCAAAACGTGCGAAATTAAAAAAACTAATCCCGAAGCTAGAGTTGGCTTATAACTTTTAGGGTTTCTTAACACTGTAAACCGCGCAAAACGCTCATTGGAGTATTTATAACCGAGTTTGAGCGAATTGGCAAGAGCCGTTAAAATGAAGTGGGATGAAGATGCATAGATTTAGCCGCTGGCGTCGCACCGTCTACGTGCTGTGGACGTTGCTGACGTTTGCCCTGGACGTTGCGCTTGAGGCGAAAGGCTGGTTTGGCAGAAAGATAAAGCGCGAGGCGCGGCTGCGGCAGCAGGCCATACGGTTGCGCGGGCGCTTGATCAAGCTCGGCCCGACGTTCATCAAAATGGGGCAGATGCTGGCGACGCGCGCCGATCTTTTGCCGCTCGACTACCTTAAGGAATTGAGCGAGTTGCAAGACCGCGTGCCGCCGTTTCCCGACCCCCAGGCGCGCGCCATTCTCGCAGCCGAGCTTGGCCGGCCAATCGAAAATGTATTTGCCGAATTAAGCCAGCCGCCGGTCGCTTCGGCGAGTCTCGCGCAGGTCTATCGCGGGCGCTTGCTGACCGGCGAAGCCGTGGCGGTCAAAGTTCAGCGCCCGCTGCTTGAAGAACAGATTCGCTTTGATCTCGATTTGCTGCGCGCCATTGGCCGCTTCTTGGATCGCCATCCGAATCTGCTGCCGGGCGCGGAATGGCTCGGCGCGATTGACGAGTTTGACCGCGTCATTCACGAAGAGATGGATTATTGCCGCGAGGCCGCGAGCGCCGAAGAGTTCCGCCGCAACTTCCGCGACTGGCCAGGCATTTACGTGCCGCGCATCTTTCATCAATTGTCGACCAGCCGCGTCATCGTCATGGAGTTCATTACTGGAATCAAAGTCACAGACCTTGACCGGCTGCGCGCTGCCGGCCACAGCCCGCGCCGCATCAACGAATTGATTTATCGCGCTTACTTCAAGCAACTGCTCGAAGACGGCTTTTTTCATGCCGACCCACATCCGGGGAATCTTCTGGTGATGCAGGATGGACGGCTGGCGGTGTTTGACTTCGGCATGGTCGGGCGCATCTCGGACGAGTTGCAGCGGCAGATGATTAATACGTTTTTTCACCTCTACAATCGCGACGTGAAGGCGATTGT
>JBBWZK010000124.1:0-22486 GCA_039648975.1 Blastocatellia bacterium | reverse complement strand
TGACATTGAGGATTCGCCTGAGAGGCTGCAAAAGTTCCAAAAGTTGATGCGGCGTATAAACCAAGACCGCCGCCCGCAGTATAGCGAGCGGCGGTCTTGGCCACCATAACCTATAACGGCTTCATTGTGGCTTGGCTTCGGTGGTCGTCTTGACGCTGGCGGTCTTGGCGGGCGCTTTCTTCGCTGCCTTAGCCACCGTCGCCGGTTTCGGCTTCCAAAACGCCGCGTCGGCCTCTTCCCATTCTTTGGGCACATAGCTCATGCCCGGGCTGAAGCTGTAGATCGTGCTTTCCTCATTCATGAACGCCTCGCTGGCAATCTTGTCGAGTTGTTTGCCGCCCTCTTCGCCCATCGCCGCCATCATCGCTTTCTGCATGTCTGGATTCGGGTCCATATCCTTGAGCGATTTCATTGGCAAAAAGACCATATAAGTTCCGCTGGGCGCACCACTCACTACGGCATAAGTGGCCCAATGCCTATCCACCTTTGACTTCTCGTAAGCGCCGCGAATGAGTTTGGCGGCTTCTTCAAACTGCGCGTCGTGGCCGGGCCGTATGCGAAACGTGATGACGTTGAAGTAGCGCATATGCGCCATGTCAACGCTTTGCTGATAGCTTAAATCCTCACGCAAACGCGCAATGATCTGCCGCTGGTTGGTGCGAAACTGCGCGTCCTGTTCGTCGAGGCGGTCGAACTCGCCGATCAACGCCGCGTTCTTAGCTGTGTTGTGACGGTCGGTTTCCATGGCTTCAAGCGAGGGATAGCCGGTCAGGAACCAGGCATCGCCGACGCCAGACACCGCTGTCATGCCGAGCGAGTACGTTGTCCATTTCGCCTTGCGCATGGCCGCCGTGTAGCCGGCTTCGAGCTTCTCATGCGCCGAACTGCGTCCCGGCTTGACCTCTTCGCGGAAGATGGTAAGGACTTTCGGCGGCGGCGGGGTTTGTGCGATAGCTTGCGGCGCTAAGGCAGCAAGCACGCAGAGAGCAAAGAAAATCATCCACTCTTTTCTCATAGCTTTTCTCCTGTTTTTTTCGCTGACTGCAAGATAAGACGACGAGCCGCCTGTGCGCAGGCAAGCTCGCGACTCAGATTTCGAGCGCGCACCCTTGAATCAAGCCTCGATTGATATGAAAACCCTGGAGCGATAATCGTGCGCGGCGATGGAAGCCAGGTATTGCGACTGCGGTGGTCGGTTGTTGAGCGGGGTTGCCGCAGCGGGCCGGATTATATCACCTGCCGCAGCGATGGCAACTCATTTCGATGCCGATGCGAAAATCTTTTTTCGTTCGCTGCAAGAGAGAAGCCGAATCATGTTCGGCGCGGGAATGGCGGGACGAAATGAGAGGCGGCGAAGGCGGCGCGTGTGATGCGGCAAAGAGACAAGCGGCGGGCAAGGGGTGCTTGCCTGCCGCTTGCAATCCAGAAAAAGGGCGCGGTTATTCGGTTTTGTGGATGCTTTCAATCAGCTTGTTGTAAGCCGCTTCGTTCTTTTTCCAGCTTGCCGGCTCGGCAAAGCCCATGACGATGACGGGCCGCTTCGCCGCCAGCAGGGTCACGTCCCATGCGATGGGTTTGTCTTCGAGTGTGCCGGTGCCCGATACCGAATAGATCGCCATGCCATTATGCTCGCCTTCTTTGCCGTCGTTGGTGACTTTGACGTTGTCAATAATCTTGTCGACCTCTTCGGTCATGGCGTTAACGGCGGCTTCAAAGTTGGCTTCGGTAGCCACATAGAAAACAATCGCCACGCTCTTGTCGGGCGAATGGACGAGCAGGCGGTCGCCTTCGGCATCCGACTGCCAGCCGGCGGGCAGCGCGAACTGAATGCCGCCTTCTTTGTGAGTCATCACATGCTCTTGCGCCGCCGACACGAGCGGTGCAAACAGGCTCAACGCGATCATCAGACCAAGTGGTTTGGCAAATCTAAAATGCATTCTTTCTCCTATGGTGGATTGCGCACGAAGCAAAAGATAGTGACGCGCTAACGGAGCGCGGATTGGCGGAGGCAGCCGGGAGCGCAAGGCCGCGCCGGCGACGGCATGGATACACGCCGCCGCCGCCTGGCGCTTTGAAATTCACACTACAAATCACACATCGTAGACATGTGTGCTGAAGATTTTGTCGTACAGCCCCTGCTTTTCCTGATCCCATAACGGCCAGAAGTAGAGAATAAAACAGATGTTGCCAAGCACCAGTTTTACCAATTCGCGCAGGAACGCCTTGCCAAATCCTAACGGCTGGCCTATCTGGTCGACCACCTTGATCTTCATCCAGCGCTTACCGAGCGTCGCACCATTCTTTCCCAGCAGGTAGATGTTAAAAAGCCAAGCGATCAACCAGCCGCCAAAGAGTGCAACTATGGCAAGCATCATCATGCCAGCCATTGCCTGGGAGTCGCTCTGACTCAATTGCCCGCGTGAATCAGTGTTAGAAACAGCCAGGCCAATTGCCAGCCCATAAAGAATCCAGCCAGGGATCATGGCGACGGAAACCACCAGTCCATCGAGAATCGCCGCCACGAAGCGCTTGCCGATGCTGGCATACTGCGGCGCTGGCGCATAGCCGTAACCGCCGGGCTGATAGCCGCCGGGTTGCGGATAACCGGGTGGTGGATAACCCTGTGGTGGCGGATAGCCGGGTGGTTGATTCCCTCCGTATGACATGCTCACTTCCTCCTCACTTCATGAATTGCTGATACGAACCGACAGGCGAATAAGGAGAGGCCGTTGCAATCCGATACGCCCTGAAAAATCCCCTGAGCCGAAGCGCCATTAATCTGGCTGATAGAGCTAATGCTCTGGCCGTTCAACACGACGCGCCGGTTGAACCGGACGCGCAGATTCTGCCCTGGCGATCTGTGCGTCTTTCGAATTGTTTAAGGAGCCTTCTCAGACTCTGTTGAGGCCGATACAGCAGGCGGATTATACAGAGGGCGCACAGCTTGCGCAATTCTCTTTTTTAAGTGTGAGGGCTGCGCCGGTCTACGACGATGTGGCCCGCTTTGATAGTGACCAGCGCGTGATTGATGCCAAAGAAGTAAGGAATCTGCCGGTAGTTTGTTACATCAAATACAACCACGTCTGCCTGCTTGCCGACTTCCAGAGAACCGAGGCGATGACCTAGATCGAGCGTGTACGCTGCATTGATGGTGGCGGCGGTGATGACTTCGGCAGGCGTCAGGCGCATCTGCGTGCAGGCTATGGCGAGCGCCATCTGCATCGACGGCGTCGGCGAGCTGCCTGGATTGAAATCTGTAGCGATGACTACAGAAACGCCTGCCTCAATCATGCGCCGCGCCGGCGCATAGCGCTGAAGGCCTAGATTGAAGACCGCGCCCGGCAACAAGACCGCCGCCACCCCCGTTTCGGCGAGCCGGCGGATGCCGTCGTCGTCAATCCATTCGAGATGATCGGCAGTGACCGCGCCAAGCTCTGCCGCCAGCCGCCCGCCGCCGCCGAGCGTCAACTGGTCGGCATGCAGGCGCAAGCCCAAGCCGAGTTGTTTGGCGCGCGCTAAGATGAGACGTGCTTCGGCTACCGTGAAGACATGCGATTCGCAGAAGATGTCGGCAAAGCGCGCCAGCCGCTCCGCAGCAACGCGCGGCAGCATCTCGTCGATCAGCAGGCCTATGTAATCGGCGCGGCGCTCGCCCACGGCTGTGCCGCGATACTCGTCGGGGATTTCATGCGCGCCTAAAAATGTAGGAACCAGCGTGAGCGGCGTCTCCTGGTTCAAGCGGCGGATGACGCGCAGAATTTTCAACTCGTCTGCAAGCGTCAGACCGTAGCCGCTTTTTGCTTCGATGGTCGTCGTGCCGTGTTCAAGCAGCCAGCTAACGCGCGGCAAGGCGAGGCGGAACAGTTCATCTTCGCTGGCGGCGCGCGTCCGTCGCATGGTCGAGCGAATGCCGCCGCCGCGCGCGGCGATTTCCTGAGAGGTCGCCCCTGTAGCGCGCATCTCATATTCGTCTTCGCGCGTGCCGGCAAAGACCGGGTGCGTGTGCGCGTCGACAAAGCCGGGCATCACGACGCGCCCGGCTGCATCCAGACGTTCGGCTTCAGAGCTTGCCAGCGGCTCAACCTCAGAAGTGGCTCCCAAAGCCACTATCGCGCCATCGCGGATGTGCAGCGCACCGTTCGCGATAATCGCCAACGCGCGCATCTCCGCGCCGGTGCGCGGACGCTCAGGCCCGGCAAGCGTGACGAGTTGCGACGCGTTGGTGATGAGAAGTTCGTGGCTCATTGCGATTCCTGAGAGCGCGGGCGTCTCGCCCGCAGAACTGGTGTCCTCAGCATCAAGCTGGCCTGTTGCATTGAACGCTCGCTCATCGAATTCTGCGTGCGAGACGCCCGCGCTCCCAGCTACACCGCGTAATAGCGATGTGATATAGTCAGCGCCGGAACGTCCTTCGCGGGTCAAAGCAAAATCACAGGCAAAGGCAATTTGAAATGTCCGATACACTGGTAGGCACAGTCAAGGGGCCGGGCGAAAAGCCCAGCGAGTTCATCTTCATCACCACAGACAACGATCACACGCGCGTCGGCGAGTTCATCTATTATGTGCGCAGCGCGGCCCATAGCGAGCGGCACATTCTCGGCAACGTGACCGAACGCCGCCTGGCGCGCTCGCTGCCCGATAGCTTTCTGGCCGATCCGGAAACGCCGCCCTCATCGGTTGCCGCGATGATCGGCTTTGACGACGACGGCGCGGAGTTGTTCGAGATCGTCGTCTCGGTGATTGGCTACTACGACGACGAATTGAAGGATTTCGTCAACCCGCGCATTCCGCCGATGCCCGGCCAGCCGGTCTATCTCGCGCCGTCGACGATGCTGGCAAAAGTCTTGTCGCCCAAACAACAGGGCGAGCGCGGCGCGGCGCACATTGGCAGCTTGCTGACGCGCGAAACCGGCGAAGTGCCGGTCGTCCTGTCGGTGAAAGATGTCGTGTCGACGCACCTGGCGGTATTGGCGTCGACGGGCGCCGGCAAGAGCTACACGGCGTCGGTGTTGATTGAAGAGTTGATGCGCCCTGCGAACCGCTCGGCGGTACTGATCGTCGATCCGCACGGCGAGTATGATACGTTACAGGAGATCAAAGACGAAAAATTCAAGGCGCAGTTTGCCGCAGACGGCTACGAGCCGGAGGTCAGAATCCTGCGCCCTGAAAAAGTAAAAGTAAGATTCGATACATTGGAATTCGCGGACATCTGCTACCTGCTGCCGGAGATGACCGACAAGATGCGGCATTTTCTGGGCAATGCCTTTCGCACGATGCGCGACCGTGCGGGCAAGCACGGCCACTACACTTATCAAGACCTGCTCGATGCCGTTGAAGAGCAGCGCTATGGCGACGAAGAGGGCAACCGCTCCGGCAACATCAGCACGATTGACGGCCTGACCTGGCGACTGGAGGGCCGCTTTCGCGGCTACAGTCTGCACCAGATTTTTTCTGACCACGAGCACAACCTGCTGACAGAGTTGTTCCAGCCCGGCCAGTGCACGGTGCTGCAACTGGTCGACATAGAGCAGAACGAGCAGCAGGTGATCGTCGCGACCTTGCTGCGCCGAGCGATCCTGGCGCGCATGGCGACGCACAAGAGCGAAGTCAGCGACCCGACCAACGAGCGTTATTTGCCAGTCCCGCTCTTCGTCTTGCTCGAAGAAGCGCATCGCTTCGCGCCCGCCGGTCAGACGGTCGTGTCGACGAACGTGCTGAAACAGATTCTATCGGAAGGCCGCAAATTCGGGGTTGGCGTAGGATTGATTACACAGCGACCGGGCAAGCTTGACGCCGATGTCCTGTCGCAGTGCATGACGCAGTTCATCATGCGCATCGTCAATCCCATAGACCAGGACACCATAGCCAAGACCGTCGAAGGCGCGGGCCGCAAGATGCTGGATGAATTGCCGGCGCTGACCAAGGGTCAGGTGATCGTTTCAGGCGTGGCCATCAACACGCCGGTGATGTGCCAGGTGCGAAGACGATTGACGCGGCACGGCGGCGAAACCATAGACGCGCCGCTGGAGTGGGCAAAGTGGCATAGCGATCACAGCCGCGCCCGCCGCGACGAAGAGCGCGCCGTGTTAGTCAAACCGCAGCCCAAGAGCGGCGGTCGCATCGGCGGCTTTGAGATATGAAATTAAAGCAAGATGGCTTCAAAGCATAGAAAGTTTTTGAGTGAATTTTGCATGAAACCTCTAACCTATTCCGATCTTATCGCAACAGCCAAAACTTTCAGCTTGGCGCGCCATGAATACCTGGAGCTTTTTGGTATCACTGACGGGAAGGCAGTTGGCACATTTATTGAGCACAAGATTCAAGATCGCCTTGAAGCACTCTTCGATGTGCAAACCGGCAGTTCGGCATTAGGGCTGGACTTGCCATCGGTAGAAACGGACATCAAAGTAACCTCCATTCGCCAGCCGCAATCGTCCTGCCCTTTCCGTTCTGCAAAACAGAAGGTTTATGGCCTGGGCTATAATCTCTTGCTGTTTGTTTACGACAAGCAGGACAATCATCAGAAGAAAACTGCGGTTTTGAACTTTGTCAGTTGCGCTTTCATTGAAAAGAACCGCACGGCGGATTATCAAACGACGCGCGGCATAATTGATATTCTCAATCGCGATGGCAACCGCGACGATATCATCGCCTTTCTGAGCGACCGGAATCTGCCTGGCGATGAAATCGTGTACAATGCTCTTGTTGATGAGATTATTGCGTCGCCACCTGAGCTGGGTTATTTGACGATTTCCAATGCGCTGCAATGGCGGCTGCAATACAAGCGAATCGTTGATCTCACAGAAACAGTTTCAGGAATAATTAAGATTTTATGATTCAGCCATCGCCACACATTGCCGACGCAGTTTCAAGCATCACTGAAATGCATCGTCATCAACTGCTCGAATTCCTGTCTACTTATGCCAACTTCGAGCAGGCCAACAACGAAGCGGCGCAGCTGACTGGCATCCAACGATTTTTCCCTGATGATCAATCATTCACAGAATTTCAACGACAACTGCGCCGGCCCATTGCCGTTTCGACTATCGCTAATCATCGTGAGTGGGGCGACTTTCAAACGCCATCATCGCTCGCCGCGCGGATTTGCGAATACCTGATTGCCAGCGGCGTGTCACCACAAATCATCATCGAGCCGACTTATGGACTGGGGCGATTCATATTTGCCGCGCGTAAAGCATTTCCAACTACAAAGCTCATCTACGGCGTTGAGATTCAGGACAAATACGAATGGAATTTGAAAACGGCCTTGTTACTAAAATCATTTGATGGCTTGGGCGCTTCCACAGAGATTGAGTTACACCGCGATGACATTTTCACGCATCGTTTTTCTGGTGACTTGCTGAAGACGCAAAACCTACTCATCATCGGCAACCCCCCCTGGGTGACGAATACCGAACTGAGCGGGTTACAGTCGCGCAATCTGCCGAAAAAAGTAAATCTGAAATCACTTGACGGCATGGATGCGCTGACCGGCAAGAGCAACTTCGATCTTGGTGAGTCCATTCTGCTGCGACTTCTCGAAACATTTGCCGGCAGGCACGGCACGTTGGCTTTGCTGTGCAAGAATTCGGTCATCAAGAATTTCGTCGAACTGCTGCCGCGCCGCCGCTTCAAGGTTGCCAATATACGCGCCCTCGAAATTGACGCGCAGCGCGAATTCGGCGCCGCAGTCGATGC
This sequence comes from Blastocatellia bacterium, assembly GCA_039648975.1. Classification (GTDB taxonomy): domain Bacteria; phylum Acidobacteriota; class Blastocatellia; order UBA7656; family UBA7656; genus DATENM01. The sequence goes on along the minus strand of JBBWZK010000124.1, from coordinate 14,788 downwards.
TTCGCTGCTTGTACTGGAAACCGGCACGCTTAAAACCTCTCTCACCTGCAAAGCCGGCACACTGAATCGGCCTCAGCAATTCGATAGATCACTCGGGTGGATAAAGGGCCGCTTCGTGGCAAATATCGAATCGTATATGGCGCATGCAGAGCTTGACGGCCAGTCGCCGCTCGTTTGGCGACAGGGTATCAAGCATGACTGCGCGCGCATCATGGAACTCAGCCGCCAAGCCAACCTTTGGATCAACGGCAATGGCGAAGCCGTGAAGGTGGAAAGCGAGTATGTTTACCCCTTGCTGAAAAGCTCCGACTTGCGCAGCTTCGAGATCAGCGACGCGAGAAAGCGCGTGATCGTCACACAGCAGCAACTTGGCGAAGATACGGCAAAGCTCGAACGCGCGGCCCCGGCATTGTGGCAGTACTTAATGCGGAACGCAGCGGCTATCGCGGCGCGCAAATCAATCATCTATCGCGGCAAACCGCGCTTTTCAATCTTCGGCATCGGTGAGTATTCATTCAAACCGTACAAGGTGGCGATTTCAGGGCTGTACAAATCAGCATGTTTTTCGATAGTGCTGCCGATGGATAATCGCCCGGCGATGCTGGATGACACCTGTTATTTTCTCGGCTTTGACAATTATCGTGATGCATTGTTTACGACGGCGCTGCTAAACAGTTCGATAGTGAAAGACTTGCTTCAAGCTATTGTTTTTGCCGATGCGAAGCGTCCGTATACGAAAGAGGCGCTGATGCGAATTGATCTGGCGCGAGCCGCCGCGCTCATTTCCTTTCGTGAGATTGTGAACGAGTTGCAGAATCGAAACTACGAACCGCGAAGGCGCATCAGCGAAGCAGATTATGAAGCCTATAAGCAAATACTATCCGCCGATCACCAAAATTCTCAAGCGCAACTGAGCTTCATCTAAAACCCCTTCCCGTGTAGTCCATTCAATAGGCGCAGCGGTAGCTGTAGTATTCGTAGATGTTCGCCCACTGATTTTTCTGCTTGCGATAAATCTTGTAGGTCGCGCCTTCAAAATTGGTCGTCATGGTCACGACTTCGCTCGTCTTGTCGCCGTCCAGATCGATGTGGTCGACGAGCACTTCACTTAACAAAGCTTCCTGGATGTCGTCCAGGCTGGCGCCTTCCGGCAGGTCGCCTTTCGTCGTGCGTGCATAGCGCATCAGGTCTATGTCGAAGCCGTCGTCTTCGGCAACCGCGATGAGAAACAGGTGATGCACGGCCTCTGTGCGCGCCCGCGTGCGGACGATGAAGCTGGCGACGATCTCCCATTTGCCGTCGCCGTTGAGGTCTGTCGCCGTCATGTTAATCGTCTTCATGTCCTGCACGGCGGCAGCGGCGACGCCCTTCTGGCGCAAGATGCGCCCGGCCAGGTCATTCACGGTTGTGCGTTCAGCCGGCGTCGGGAAACGCCGCGCCGCAGCATGGCGGCCCAGGGTTTCGGACTTCGTCGCCAGGCCCCTGACCAGACCGTTGATGCGCGCGCCGGTTTGCAACTCAACGCCTGCCAATGCGCGCGCGCACTCGCTGTCTTTGTCGGGCCTGGCTTTGACGGTCGCCGTGCCGGCATCGCCGCCGCCGAACAGCAGGCGGTATTTCTGGCCGGCGCGATAATAGCGTGCAGCGAAGGCGGCGAACTGTTCGGATTCGGCGGAAGGCGGCTCAAGGTAACGGCCTTCGATGATGCCGACGTGCGGTTCGATTTGGCTGCTGTTGCGATCCTGCGCCACGACAAAGAGCGTCGCGCCGGCTCGTGACGGCGTTTTGGATTTCGCGGCAGTCGGCTGCGGCTTAGGCTTTGCGGCAGAGGTTGGCGCTTTGGTCTTCGACTGCGCAGCGTTGGCATTCTTCTGCGGCTTGCCTTTGGTTTGCGCGGCAGCGGCGTTTAATGAAAAGCTGAACAGCAGCGCAAAGGCAAGCATTGCAACATGGCGATAGCGGCACACGATCATAGCGTGTCTTCCCTTCTCCAACAGATTCGCAAGACAGATGAAATCCGGGGCGCAAGCAGAATAACAATTTACTCAAATCGCCGCCGCGCGCGCAATCCAACTTCGCCGTGCAGCGTTTTCTGCTGATGGGTTCGCAGCCAATTAAAATGTTTGCTCTTGATAGCCTACAATCTGTCCTTCAGATGAAAGAGTACGGCCATCTCTAACGGGCCGCTGGAAGCCAGTAAAATCCTCTGCTCCATTGTTGGATGTCCTGCCAATCGGCCTCAAGCCATTCAGGAATCTCCATGGCCCTGACCGCCACGATTTCTTCAATAAAGGCGTCGAGCAGGAATAAGCGCTCGGTTGCTGTCAAGTTGGCCGCATTGATGTAACCGAATGCGGTTCGCGGCGAAACCAGTCGTCCGACCGCTGCCAGCCATAGCAAACGCCGCTCTTGCACGCTTGCCTCGACCAGCATCGCCTGTTCAAGCATGTCAGCGCAATGAACGATCCAGGCCCTGGTGCGCTTATCGGCTGGCCACACCGTCCACTTCATATGGGTGTTGTCGGCATGATAGCGCTTTCGGTAGAGTTCGAGCGGCAGGCGTCGCAGTTCGCCCCAGCGGGCAACGGCGGCCATCCAGGTGGTGTCGGCTGAGGCGTTCTCGACCTCGTTGGTGCGGATTCCGCCTGAATGATGCAGGGCTTCCAGGCGCGTCAGGCCGCGAAACGCCACCGCCGGATGATGCTCATAAAGCAAGGCCAGCAGACGTGCGGATGCCGTGCCGGTAACCGACGGCTGGATAAATTTTCCGCTCAGGCTGCCAAAGGCGAGAATGTCGCAATAGACGACGGCAGCTTCAGGCGTCTGTTGCGCATAATCGAGAAGCAGTTCAACATAACGCGGATCAACCAGATCATCCTGCTGGTGATAATACCAGTAAGGGGTTTCCACCTGTGCCATGAGCCAGTTGATGTTGCCGACCCAGCCCAGCCTTTCCGGCTGAACGACGAGCCGGAAGCGAGAATCTTTCAGGAAGGGCTGGCACAACGCTTCCGACGCCGGCTCAGGGCCGTCGAGTGAGATGATGACTTCGATGCCCTGATGCGTCTGGCGCTGTATTGACCGCAACGTCTCTTCGATAAAGGATTCGCCACGGTAGACCGGGACGCCTATGGTAACGCAGTCAGTCTTGGACATTGAACTTCAGCCTATCTGGATGATGCGGTCGGCGACCAGCTTACCGAACAGCGGCGCCATGGTGAGCTTGCCTGTATCAACCGTGTGATAACGGCCTCGCGATTGCGGGCCTATCGCCTGTCGCTCGTGGAGCAGGCTGGCATGGTCATCGATATCGGTCTGTCCCCAGGCAAAGATAATCCCTGCCTTCACCTCGCACGATTCAACCGCCGCCATCGTCAGATTGGCGACCGACGGAACGATGTTGACGAGGCCGTTCAAAATCGCCTGCCGCACTTCAATCGCGGTCGCCGCGTCAAGCACCAGCGGCCAGTCGGGTGGACTGACCTCCGAGGATACGCCTCGCATACCGGCAGGATACCAGGAGAGATAGAGGCCGCCATTATCAAAGCTCGCTATATCGCCGAATGGCCCAAGGACGATGGTGGTCGACGGCAGCGTCGCGGCGACCTGCGGAGCCCGCAGCCGCAAGTAATACTTGATTCGGTAAAGCCAAGGGCGCGGCGGGGCTATGCCTGCGGTCTGGTCAATGGCAAGGCGGCCTTCCCATAGCGTATTCACCACATGATCATAGCGTTCCCGCGCCCGTAGGCCGGCACGCTCAAAGGCGACCGTGATCCCTTGATGATCCGGTTCGACCCCATGAATGTAGGTTTGCAGGAGACACTCAATATTCGGATCGGTGTCCAGGCGACGGCGTACCAGCAGGGCCAAAGTCTCTGGATCGATACCGACCTCGGAGGTCTTGAAAGCCGCAGCAACTACTTGCCGATTGAATACGGATTCGCATTCACTCTCAGACATTCGCGCGGGTGGCACACGATAATCGGCGCCAAAATAATCGAGTGGGAGGGCGCGGCCCTCCTCCAAAGCAATCGTATGTGAACTCTGCAAGTGGTTTTCCACTTCCACGACACTGAGCAGGCTTTGGCGGTGAACGACATAATGGAAAGGCGCTGAAATAGAGAGTGAATCAAGATCAGGGCCAAGCCAGCGCCGCAACAGGGGTGAGAAGGCGAGAGCGCCTCTGACCATGGTGCGCGCCGTCTTGAGCGTGCGGTCGTTGGCATAGACATAGCCCAGGTGAATCTTACCTTCGTTCTGCGCGGAGGCTTGCGTCAAACAACGACTGTTTTTGTCATAGAGATCAACCTTGATCCCAGCCGACGCGAGTTCCATGGCGATGCAGGCGCCCTGGAGTCCGCCTCCCAAAACAGCAACACGCATTTTTTTCCTGCCGATAATTTCTAGGTTATTAAAGGATAAACGAAGCCCCATTCTACGTCTTCTGAGCGCACATAATCCAGCCGCGAATTTTCAGACCTTCAGAAAACCGCATCATCGTTGATGAGCTTACAGAAGCAGAATCGCCTTGCGCCACACTCGCGCCTGGTTCATGCTCAGGCAAAAGAAAAGATCCGGGAGGTTGGCATGGCGCACGGCATTGAATGCATAAGACAGGATATAGGTTACGGGGCACGCATTCTGCTGAAGCATCCGGGCTTCACGTTCATCGCCGTCTTCACGCTGGCGCTCGGCATCGCGGCGAACACGGCGATTTTCAGTGTCGTCAAATCGGTGTTGCTACGACCGCTGCCTTACGCGCAGGCTGATCGTTTGCTGCAACTTCATTTCTATGCGCCGTCTATCGATCACGAGCAGACCTGGATTGCCGCCCGTGATGTGGCGGATTTCCAGGCCCAGAGCCAGAGCTTCGCAGGCGTCGGCCTCTACGGCTATGCCATGCTCAATCTCAGCCAAGACAGTTTGCCTGAAGCGATCTATGGCTTGCGGGTTTCGGCTGAGTTGTTGCCCACGCTCGGCGTGACGCCGGCCCTGGGCCGTTATTTTACGAGTGAGGAAGACCAACTGGGGCGCAATCACGTCATCATTCTGAGCGACGACTTGTGGCGTCGTCGCTTCGCCGCAGACCCGGAGATCATCGGCAGAAGCGTGCAACTGAGCCAGGAAAAGTACACGGTGGTTGGCGTCATGCCGCCCGGCTTCAACTTTCCGCTCAACATGCCGACGACGGCGAAGCTGCCATCACAGCAGATGGGCTATTGGTATCCGCTCGGCATGGATATCAACAAATTGAACCGCAACGATGCCGGTTATGGCGCGGTCGCGCGGCTCAAACCCGACATCACTATCGAGCAGGCGCAGGCCGAGCTGAGTCAGATTGCTGGACGGCTGGCACGCGACTATCCGCAGACGAATACGGATCGTGAGGTGCGGCTGGTCTCGCTCAATGACCAGGTCGTTGGTGACGTGCGGCTCACCCTGCTGATTTTGCTCGGCGCTGTCGGGACGGTGGTTTTGATCGCCTGTGCCAACATCGCCAACCTGCTGCTCGTGCGCGCCGATGGCCGCCGCCGCGAGATGGCCATTCGCCAGTCGCTCGGCGCTAGTCGTCTGCGGCTTATTCAACAGACAGCGACCGAGAGCCTGCTGCTGGCGCTCGCCGGCGGGGTAATCGGGGTGCTGTTTGCACACCTGACGCTGCCGTTGTTATTAAGCCTCAGTCCACAGGCGATTCCTCGCTTAATCGAAACGCGCCTTGATGTCGGCGTCCTTGGCTTCGCCTTGGCAGTCAGCGGATTTGCCGGCCTGCTTTGCAGCATAGCGCCGGCCTGGCGAGCGGCGCGCGGCAACCTGAATGAAGACCTGAAACAAACCTGCGGCACAGCGAGCGGAAAACGCGGCGCGTTTGGCCCTGCGCTAATCGTCACGGAGGTCGCGCTGGCGCTGATTCTGACCTTGGCGGCAGGCTTGCTGCTGAACAGTTACCTGCGCTTGAGCAATATGGATCCGGGCTTCCGCGCCGATCAGGTGCTGGCGGCGGTGGTTCTGGTGCCGAAATCGCGCTATACGGATGTGCCGTCGAAGATCGAATTCTTTCGCCGCGTGATTGAGCGCGTCAGCGCGTTGCCCGGTGTAGAGTCGGTCGCCGCGACGGATTCGCTGCCTTTCAGCGGGCAAAGCGGGAGCGACCAGGTGCGCATCGAAGGCCGCCCGCCTGTGGCGACACTCGACGCCAGCCTGCAAGCTGAGATGAGTGCGGTCACCACTGATTTTCTGCAAACTCTGGGCATCCCGCTATTGCGCGGCAGGTTCTTCAACGAACACGACACAGCCAAGTCGCCGCCCATCGTTGTGATCAGCGAGGCGGCGGCGCAGAGTTACTGGCCCGGCGAAGACGCGCTGGGCAAGCGGTTGAGCATCGGTCTCTCTGATGATCAAGGGGGCTGGCGTCAAGTGGTCGGCATTGTGCAGAGCACGCGCAACGCCGGACTCGACCAGCCGCAACGGCCACACCTATATATGCCGGTCGAGCAGTTTCCTTCGCCGGCCAACTTCCTGCTTGTACGCTCGGCGCTGCCCTCAGCAAATCTGGCAAGGGCGGTGCGAGAGGAGGTGGCGGCGGTGGACAAAGATCAGCCTGTCTTCCTGACGGCATCTCTACAAGATTGGGTGGCCGACTCTTTGGCCCGGCGTCGCTTCAGCATGTTATTGCTCGGCCTGTTCGGGATGCTGGCGCTGGGGCTGGCTGGCGTCGGGGTCTACGGAGTGGTCTCGTATGCGGTGGCGCAGCGCACACGCGAGATTGGCATACGCATGGCTTTAGGAGCGACGACCAGAGGAGTCTTACGTCTGGTGGTCAGGCAGGGGATGATGCCGGTTTTGCTTGGCGTTTTCATTGGACTGTCAGGGGCGTTCGCGCTGGCAGGACTGCTGAGGAGCCTGTTATTTGGCGTGAGCGCGACCGACCCGCTGACGTTTACCCTGGTCGCCGGATTATTAGGGAGCGTGGCATTGTTGGCTTGCTATCTGCCGGCGCGACGGGCGACAAAAGTGGATCCAATGATCGCTTTGCGGCACGAGTGAGCCGGGCATAAATGCCGACCGTTTCATATCGTCGCCGGTCGGAAGTTTGCCGCACAACCACAAGCGGCGTTAGCGTTGATCGGCCTCAAACCGCAAGAACTGAACGGCCCTGGAGTGGGGATGGCTTTGCCTATTGACAGCTTAAAAGTGATTTGTAATGAAAGTCCGGGCTGATGTAGTATACGCACTACAAATCTGAAGTTAGGAGGTAGGCAATGTCCAAGCTGAAAAGGATGCTAAAGAATCGTATTCTACTGACTCTCCTTGCCGTGATACTCGGCTGGGGTTCGTTTACGGTTGCGATGACTCCGCCCGCTTACGCATGTCCGCCCTGTCAGATATGGTACACCTACTATACTGACGAAACTCACACAGAACAGTGTGGCTGGAAGGTGATAAACGATACCTTCTGCGGCCATTCAACTGGCGATGGTTGTCGGACAGCATACTATGAGATTGAATATTACTGTTGGTGAGTAAGCCCTTTCCTATTCACCGAATTTGGCCCAGTAAACCTCGCGTAGTCTGAGGATTTTGCTGGGTCAATCTTTTCTGGTAAAGGTAGTGTCCTAATCTTGTGTTGCTAATTCAGAGGGGTCGCTTAAAATAAACTTCGCAAAAGTCCCAGATTCGGGCCTGGCGCCATTCGCAAGAAATTGGCCAGTAAAGAGACTTTTAGGGGAATTCAAGCAACCTTGCGCCCTGGTCAAAAAAGACGTGTTCCTGAGTCAATCATTCGTTTTCAAGTTTAAGACAATTAATCTCAACTAAAATGGAGAAAAGCCATCTTCATTCTGTTTGGCGCTCTCTGTCTACCGTCTCTAACGTGCGGGTAGTATGGTCAGTGACGCTGAACGCTGGCTCTGAAAGCAAACGCGCCTTTGCCTCACCAAGCTCTTTCGCCGCTTCTTTAGCACTCTTCTTGCGACTCAATAACATCCAGACGAACACGCTTTCGACCCCAAGCATTATCAGAAAACTTAGCAAGGTGAATGCAATAATCAGCCCCAAATTCTCACGTTCGGGGAACACCATTTTCAATGCCATCATCAAGAAGATGATAGCTCCGAGGCCGAAGACGAAGACTGCTGTTATAAAAAACAGGAGTTTTTCAGGCTTCACCTCTGATGATTTGGTGATGTCATCGCCTTTTGCCCCACTCAACTTGGCTCCGCAGTGATTGCAATAGGTCAAGTTTGGTGAGACTGCCGAACCACATTTTGAACAATACATTTTTACCTCTCTGAGACCATACGATACAGTGAGTTATCGAGTTCATCAATAACACTTTCGATTGAAGTCATTGAATGATTATTAACTCTCTACGCATCTGAAAGAATCCGCATTAGTCTAACAAGTCCTCGCCTATCTCAGACTCAAAGGCCACAAAGTTTTCAGGATGAACGCTGGTGCGATGCATACTGGCCCAGATAACCGTTACCATATACAGCTTGCTCCTCCGGGCTGCCCTGACATAATCGGCTGGCAGAAAGGGACGGGGAAGTTTATTGGGATTGAGTGCAAGGTGGGCCGCAATAAGCGCATACCGCTACAAGAGCAATTCGCTCAGTCAATGATTGATGACAACTGCATTTATATATTGGCCTATGGCCTTAAAGATGTTGAAGCCGTCCTATGAGCAAACTAATCATCGTTAAAGAAGGCGAAGTTCATAAATTCATAAACCACGATTGTCCCTGTCATATTGAAGGCTGTGAGCATTGCTGAATTAATCAACAAGGCAATGCCAAAGATTAAGTATTGCGTGTCTTGTAATCAAGACAAACTTGTATCAGAGTTTGCTAAGAACACATCAAGAAAAGATGGCCTACAAACAGCCTATAAATTCTGTCAGTCCCGATTTGGTAAGGCACGTTACCAAAGAACCGAGCCAGCCTATAAAGAGCGCCTGGTTCCGGTGCTAGTACAAAAGACCAATTCATGCGGGTGCCTTTGGAGGTACTTAAAAAGCACCTTGCGGCACTCAAGCGAAATCGGGATGAGCCGTTCCTTGCTGCCCTTCCCTGTCACTTTGATGAGCAGGTTTTCAAAGTCAACATTCTCCCTGGTAAGCGTCAGGCATTCGTCAATTCTCGTCCCGGTGTCTATGAGCAGGCAGACAAGCGCATAGATTCGGTGCTCTGAGGGTTTCTTAGGCTTAAAAGAAAGAAATGCTTTAAGTCGGTAGTACTGTAGGTGGGAATAATCTTCTGCTCTGTGCGTAGTTCCTTTATCCGTAGCTTTTCGGAGAGGTGGTTATTTTTCCAGAGCCAAGACAAAAACGAGTTCATCCCCGGATACAAACGTTAATCCCGCCAGCACTACAGCCCTTTTCCCGTAGCTTGATGATAAATTCATTCAAGGCAAAGCGGTCAGGCAGATCAGTCCCTATAGTCACCTTGAATGCCTTATAGCATTGCTGATAGAATTTCACGGTTCGGAGGGAGACGTTTTCCAAAAGAAGCTTCTCCCTGGTGAAGCGTTTGAACAGTTCATCGAGCATATGACCTCCTCAACTCTTAGGCTCAAACCCCCAAGGTGGTTTGGTCTTACGCCGCGTAACTGTTTTAGGCGATTCACTTACAGAGGGCCGGTAGCTCAATTGGCAGAGCAACAGACTCTTAATCTGTGGGTTGTAGGTTCGATTCCTACCCGGCTCATAATCAATTCAACAACTTACGAGCAGCCGAAAGGCTGCTTTTCTATTTTGGTGTGTCAGTGGTGTGTCAGATTTGCAACCAGAAGGGATTCCAGTTTTTCTGACGCGGCTTTCTGCATTGAAGGCAACACGTGAGAGTAGGTGTCCAGTGTCAGGGTGATGCTAGCGTGGCCCAGGCGTTCGCTCACCACTTTTGGGTGTTCTCCCGCCGCAAGCAGTAGTGTTGCGCAGGAATGGCGCAAGTCATAAAGCCTGATTGAATCGGGGAGTCCTGCCCGTTTAACAATCGGGCTGAAGTGGTTGCGCAGAAGGTTTCTGTGCATTAGCGGCCCGCCCTTCTTCGTTGCAAAGACAAGATCAAGTTTCTGATACTCAGGGCCAGCCTTTAATTTCTCTTCAGCTTGCCTTACCTTGTGTTCTGTCAGACGGCGAACAAGCATTTGAGGTAAAGGGATATTCCTTCGACTTTTGGTGGTTTTAGGCTCGCCAAAATACCAGCCTCCGCCTTTAGTTCTCCAAACAAGCGTGCGCTGAACAGTGACGACACCTTTTACTAACTCTACATCTTTCCACTGCAAGCCGAAATATTCCTCTGACCGCAATCCCGTAATCAGAGCGAGCGTGAAGAGCACGCCATAGCGATCTTCGGCTGCGGCCTCAAGAAATCGTCCGGCTTCTTCTGGCGAAAGCGCCTGCATCTCTTTGCGGGCTTGTCGAGGAAGGTCAACAAAGGCAGACGGGTTGCGTGAAAGCATCCTCCACTTGACCGCTTGCTTGAATGCGCTGTTGATGACCACATGTGTATAACGCACAGTGCGCGCCGATAGGCCGCGTCCTTGCATTTTCGTGTAAAGCGCCTGCACATTAAGCGGTCGCAACGCCGATAGCTTTTTGTGTCCCAATGACGAGCGTCAAACTCTGGGGCAGGCAAGGCGGGCAGAAAGCGGCGTTGACCCTGCGATGGTCTTGGAATCTCAAGAATGTCTCGCAGCATCCACGCTATGCGACTCACCGCCAAACCTACCTGATGGCCTACGGCCAAGCCGGATGGAGTGAAGGGTTGATCTAACCGCGAGGGGAGAGGCTAAGGCTTCTCCCTGCTTGCTTGATGAGGAGATACCATGAACACCGACCACACGAAATGGACAGAGCTTTTGAATATGGCAGTGACGCAACCGGGCATTCTAATGAAAGCCTCACTCTTATAGCTTAGGCAATCAAGTGTTGGCGATGATTCAATGCCAGATGCGCGGCATTGAGCCAGGGCCGATCAACACCTACCCCGGCTGGCAACAGCTTGGCCGACAGGTGAAGAAAGGCGAAAAGGCATTAACCCTTTGTATGCCGTTTGTTGCCAAGAAGAAAGACGACAGCGGCGAGAAGCAAGCATTCATCACCGCCTTCGTCTACAAGCCACGATGGTTTGTTTTGGCGCAGACGGACGGTGAGCCAATCCTGATGCAGACGACGCCGGAATGGAGCAAAGCGCGAGCCTTGACTGCGCTGGCCATCACCGAAAACGCCTTCACGCACACGGACGGCAACGTGCAAGGCTACGCCCGCAAGCGAGAGGTTGCAATCTCACCTGTGGCCGCGATGCCGCATAAAACCTTGTTTCACGAACTCGCACACATCGAGATTGGCCACACGGCAGAGCTTGAATTCAACGACAGCGAGCAGACGCCAAGGAACCTGCGCGAAGTCGAAGCCGAAGCCGTCGCATTACTTTGCCTCGACGCCTTGAACCTCGATGGCGGCGAGTTTTGCAGAGGCTACATTCAGAACTGGCTAACCGGCGACACCATCCCCAAAGCGAGCGCGCAAAAGATATTCGGCGCAGCAGATCGCATTTTGAAGGCTGGCCGCGCCGTGCAATGACAAACCGGGCCGCACGTCACGCGGCCCTCACTTCAAAGAAAGGACAAACTATGAGGCCACTAACATGCGCCGATTGCTACAGCGACGCGCAGCGCCGCATTGAGGAAGAAGAAGCCGCCATCTTTGCTGCCGATACCAGCCACCTCGACAACAAGCGCGTCGAAATCTATATCGACAGCATCAGAGCCGAAACCGAAAAGGCGTATCACTGTCGCGTCGGGTACTGGCGCAGCCACCGCACCTACCTGGCGTGGATTCCGAAATCAAAAATCGAGTTCACGCGCGACCACCGCAGACAAGCACTCATCCCGGTATGGCTGGCGAAGCGCATCGGTGAGCGCATTACGATCAGGACACAAGTAGTTGATTAACCGCAGGGCTGCGCGAGGCGTGGCCCTTCTGTCTTTATTTGCGAATTCAATTGTGATATATCTTGCGTCCTGACAAGCCAATGGCAGTAGGAAGGGCAAAACAGAAGTAGCTAACGAGTTATATCGAGTTCTACTGTCTATTAAAAATTTACAAACTCGCTCTTAGATATATAAGGTGTTTGTTATTCGGAAGAGAGTTGATGCTATCTCCTGAAGAAAAGGAAAAAATCAGAGAAAGAATCCAGTTTGAGGACGAATTGAGAGAGGCTCTGTCTACAAAAGAGCCCTCGTGGAAAGAGTCTATTTGGAATAAAGCAAGTAGCGGCCTCGGTCTGCTAATTCTAGGGTCAATCATTACTGGAGTTCTTGTACCGATTTTTCAGAATCGTCAAAAAACATTGGAATGGGAGAGACAAGTTAGATATGAGAATGTTAAATACGATCTGGAAATGAGGCGGGAATGTTTGAAAGAATTCATGCTCATCGGAGCATTCCTATCACAATTCATTGAACTAGTTCAGCCTTACATGAATGAAAAACCAATCTCGAAAAAAGACTATGAAGAATTGGACAAGAAGTTACGTGAAATACAGAGCGAGAGATTCAAACAAAATGCTAAAGTTATAGGTTTATTAATATACTATTCGGACTATAGCATTTTTTCACGTATGTTTAATGAATATACTAGAGCGGTAACTGATTACCTGAACAATGATATAAACAGATTCTTATTCTTGAAGTATCATCTATCGGAAAGAACCAACAGTGGCAGAGAGGGAGACTTGAGCGAACTTAGGGCCTTGCTACAGGAGATAGACGACACTAGCAGCTTAGTTCAGAAGTTCAATGAGGTCTCGCTTAATATGCTTAAAGAGATCAGAATAAAAGAGGATGAATATGCTAACACAAGATTTTAGTAGATTAGTAAGTCTACATATGTTTTTCTTTTTCTCCTTTTCTATATCAGGTATTGGCGCATCTGACACTGGCAAATGGGCCATATCTCCATATTCTGATCGAGAAGAGATAACTTTGGAAAAAGTAAAGAAGCAGCGAGAGATTGCGCTCACTTCGATGGTTGTAAACTACCAAACCGACGGTACTAAAGAGAATATAAGTGAGGTAGGTATTGCTTACGTTAAGAATGGCAGGACTATCGGACAAATTAAACGCGAGTTGAATGGTGTAACAAAAGATGGTTCACCGATTGTGATCAGTTTCAGTGATATTAAGGAAGTGTCAGTAATTAGAACCGAAAGCATAGGCCCCAAGATCAGGGCATTATTGAAAGTATGGATTTTCCCTGACATTTCACCAGAGCAGCTTGTAAAGGAACGCCCAACTTACTCTAAGTTGATAGAAATGTATACTGCGCATGAAAGATTGTGGGTGGAAATTACGAATGTAAATACTGGTGCCCTTAGTTTCGTAGGCAAAACCTGGGATCGCGACAAACGAGTTTGGATAGAAGCACCTCCACGCCGACTACAAGATTTTAACGCGAGATCTAGAATTGAATTCTTATATTCTTCTTTAAGTCCAGATGACAGAGAGGGAGGTAAGTGGAAGGGAAACGGGCAAGGCTTATGGTGGGCTATACCTTCAGTTTTTAGAGACGCCGCTTATCCGTATAGACGGAGAGCCGTTGCAAGTTGATCTTTCATTCACTTGCCTAACATGGTTAATGTAAGTTGGAGAGAGAATTAGAACCTCTCCTCTTCATCAGTCATATCAATCCCTCATCGCATCCTGTATGGGCAAATTCATTAGACAGTACCATCTAGCGTCTTCATATGACGGATGTGTACGGACAGTGTTTAGCTGGAATGCGGTCTCATTGCGCCTTGAATTTATTAGAGCGTCTGCTGTGCGACGAACGGCATCTAACTAGTATATGAAAGGTTGCCCCTTCGCTGATGGTTTTAACAATCAACCATCTCAGCAGCCACATAAAATCTCAGCTACCGCACATCACCGTGAAGCCCCTTCAAGCCCTGTGCAGCGATTGGCGCTCTGGACGTGTCGCACAAAGCAACTCACCTGCTTGGCGGGAAGTCGAAGGAAAGCGATAGAATGAAGAATGAGCTTATCTAAACTAATCGGGGCGGCGGACGGTAAGAGGTGATGACGTTCAATGAGTTGATGGCAAATTGGCGTTGGAAGCCGATCCGCAATTGTCCGGGTAGGTACATAATGTTTGAGCCGCCCGCTGACCTATCACCGGAGGATTTGCTTGGGCTCGACATGGAGGTAAGTACATTTCAAGTTGCAGCGGCGAGGGATGCCGTGGTCATGGCTGACTTGGGCGATGGTGGCCTAATTTCCTACAAACGGGCAGATGGGACATATCTACATACGCTGAACACGGCAGAGGGATTTGAGAGGAAGCTATTAAGGCTGGGGATAGAGTTGAAACAAAAGCGAAGCAGTAACTAGTGTCAGGCGGGCTGATTCTTAACAGCACAGGCAGGTGGTCTTGCAATCATCTACACCGGAGCCGCCGCAGCGCAGTTCGAGCGGTTTCTTTGATGGCCGCTCACGGCCCCGCTGAACGTGAGTGTTAGGCCCTGATAAAATGTGCCTCTCTGCTCAAATGGAAAATTGGTTAATAAGAGAATTAAAATTGGCCTTGATTTCAAGAGCGGGTACCTTGTCTACTCAGGGTGGTGCGACCAATTTACATATTAGCATCATAAGAAGTAGTTAATATGAAGCGTGCGCGTAATTCAGATGGCTACACGCCAACGCGCCAAATCTACCGTTTCTTTGACTTCCGCAATCGGTTTGCCTTGCTGATAGTTGTTCCAAGCGATGACTTGATATAACCAGACCGCCG
>JBBWZK010000055.1:0-16740 GCA_039648975.1 Blastocatellia bacterium | reverse complement strand
GGTCGCTGAAGATCAGGGCCTGCCGTACACGCCGATTGATCAGTTGATCTAGCGCCGCGCGTTTAGTCGTCTACCGCACCGCAGCGCGAAGCCGCTTACCAGCGTGAATAAGATCACGACCCTGTAAGCGGCTTCGCGCTGCGTTTATCTTCTGACGGTTTCAAGCAAATCAATCCATCGATGAAATTCTGTGCTACCATCTCAGCGTGAGGTTTCGCGATGACGACCAGAACGCAAGCGACAATCGAAGACCTTTACGACATCCCCGAAAATGGCAAAGCCGAAATCGTCAACGGAGAACTTGTTTTCCTAGCTCCTACTGGATTTCTGCCCGGCTACGCGGCAAGCGAAATTTTGGTCAGCTTGCGCGGACATCAACGCCGCACGAAATCAGGCTATGCGATTGGTGATAACGTAGGCTTCATTGTGAGCTTGCCGAATCGCCGTTCCTTCAGCCCTGATGCGGCGTGGCACATAGGTAAGCTGACCGGCATGAAGTTTCTCGATGGCGCTCCAGTCTTTGCCGTCGAAGTCCGCAGCGAGGGCGATTACGGCCCGCAGGCCGAACGCACGATGGCGGCAAAGCGCCGCGATTATTTCGCAGCCGGAACGCTGTGCGCATGGGATGTTGATATGCTCAGTCCTGATGTGGTCAAAGCCTATCATCACGACGACCCGGAAAATCCCATCATCTTTCGCCGCGGCGATGTCGCGGACGCCGATGATGCCGTGCCGGGCTGGACGATGCCTGTGAATGATCTGTTCCCGGAAGACGAGTAGAACCCCGATCCGCTAAAGCGACATGACCTTGGCTCGCTGTTCGTTGGTCAGGAACGGCGAGCAATTGACCGCGCTATCGAGATTCGCTTTGAGGTTCTGGCCCTGTGCAGAGACGATCACGCCAACCGCGAAGAAGACGAGGAATACGATGCCCGCAACCAACAGCGCGATGACGGCGGCAAAGCCTTTCTCTAAATAATCCGTCTTCATCCCGAAACCGAAAATCACCAGCGCGCCGATGCCCATAAAGAACGCCATCGCCTTCAACAGGTGTCCGGCTATATCCGTCAGCCGGGCGATTCGATAAGCGCCTTGATAGCGTTTCATCACTGCTGCGACCTCAGACGACGAGGGATCGAGTTTCTCCGTAGATGTCGCCTTGAGATTCAGCGTCGAAATGGCCGCTTCTTTAACGATGGGTTCGGTGACGGGTTGCGTATGGCTGACGGGCTTAGAAGTAACCGGTTCGGTAGTCGAGGTTTTCGGCGTCGGCTTCTCGGCCTCTACGGTGGTCCCACAGTTTCCGCAAAACCTGGCTGTCGGGGCCAGGCTCGTACCGCATGACGGGCAAAAGATTTGCTGCATATAGTAAACCTCTCGCAAGAGCAGGGATTCGGATGCACAGCAAGCGGCGATTATATCATCAAAGACCGCCTTGTCTTTAGCGCCTCGTTGAGCGGAGAGATGGTTTTGTACTATGAGATTATCCTTACTTTACTGGCGCTTCGCTAAGCTCACCAAAATGGCTCGTGCTTCTTCAACTGTATGGATCGCCGAGTCGAAATCGATTCGCAGTTTCCGCTGGTCGGCCAACATATCGAATCCTTCACCATCAATCCCCGTCATGGTTACCGCATTCGCTTTGACGCCGCACAACACTTCACAATAATGAAATAAGGCTTGCTGGTGATCCTGGTTCATATGCTCGACTATACGGCCCTCGGCTTGACGGAAAGGATTTCGGTTAAGCATCGCACCGGGTTCGATCCAGTATATCTGCCCAAATCCGCCGATGAAGCGCGCTCTCTGCAAACCGATTCGATAGAACGAAAAATCGTGCGTCTCAAAATACGATGCGGCTGAAGGAAAATAGCGTAAATAGCGAAGGCGTATTTCTGTATCAGATGGATCGATCAACTCAGCATCGCCTATCCAGGTCAGGCGGCTGCCGGCCTGCGGATCATCTGCGCCTCGCTCAAAGACCGTGAGCGATACCTTGGGGTTCTGTTTAATATTGCGAGTATGCTGGGCAATGTCACTGATGAGCAACGTCGGCTCACCCTCATAGTTAAGGACATAGGGAGCGATTGAGCCAAACGGGTAGCCTTCAACATCTACTGAGTGGGTCGAAAGGACGCCCATGCTCTGTTGGTTCAGCAGTCGCCTTGCGGTTAATGCCTGATCTGCCATGCTTGCCATTCTATCTAATGCTTTGGACGCCGCGCCGCATCCTTTGCGCTTTGGCCTTTCTCAGAAATTGCCCCGCTGCTCATGCACAGCCGGGCTCACCACAGGTCAATGGCGGTTATTCCCAAATACTGATATAGTCGTTTACCGAAAGGTGGTGAATCATGAAACAGTGGATAGCCCATTGCCAAACCTGCAATTGGACTGGTGAGAGGTCCAGAGAAAATAGCAACCCCAAAAAAGAGAAGGACAATCACCTCAAGAACCACCCGGAGCACAAAGTACGTGTTTTAGTATCTGGAGAATAGCCTTGAGCTTTCTTCATCCTCGCCACTTACCGCTTAAGTCGGAATGGCATAGTCTACGAATACCGTCATCCACTTGCTTGATGCGGGTTGAATGACTTCCCGCATCCGATGATGCAAGGATGATCGGCACAACCATTTTCTGAAGCTTATCTTTCTGAAGCTTATCAAGGACTGTCTGGTGGAGAACGATTGGATAACTACCAGCGGTCTTGTGAGCCGCCCCGACCGCCGCCGCCTTCTCGATTACCACGGCCACCGCCGCCTCTCTCGGCTTTCTTGGCGGCGCGGCAATCCTTACAGCGCTTCGGCTCGCTCATCCCCTTCTTTTGGAAGAACTCCTGCTCGCCTTGTGAAAAATTGAACTGCTGGCCGCAGTCTGAACATTGAATTGTTTTATCTGCCATTGATTTTTCCTTTGGGACTACTCTTGATTAATCATCATCTGCGCGCAACCAGGACAATAGCCCGTGAGATTATAGCTCTCTCTTCCGTCAAAGGCGATGGGTTCCTGACATTGCTTGCATTGCCATTCCATGACCTGGGCTAAAGTCTTAAACGTCTCTTCCTTTTCGGTTGTCATCTCCTTTTGCAGACTCATCTTCTTCTCCTTGGCGAAGCGATTCACAGGGAACTAGGCTCGCACCTTGCGCCTGAAATAAATTACATCTCCGCCCTCATCTTCTTTGGAAGTTTTTAACATGGCATTGAGAGTGTCTATCTTATGATTCGCCTCGGACAATACCTGGAACCGCTCTGGCAATACTTTAAGGTCTTCACGAGTTCTCAAGTTGTATTTGACGATTTCATAATAAGAAGCGCCCAAAGGAGTTTTACGTTTCATCTTTGACCTCTGACTGGCAAGTATATCATCGACCGCCGGATAATTGCTCTATCTGACAAAAGAAAAGGCACGCAGATTTGGATCTATTGCGCGGGCCAGTCAAACCGGACGCGCTTCTCTATTCCTCCAGTAATTTGTAACCGACTCATTAAAGAAAGAGTCTCAGTAAGTAGGTGGACGAGTATAGGAGGGCAAGGATGAAGAAGCTCATCGCTACAGCAGTAATGTCTTTGGCTGTTTTAACGGGTGCTGCGTTTGCCGGTCAGGAAAGGCCACAAGAAAGAAACAGGCCGGAAGTACGGTCCGGTGTTCACAGACAGGGTGATCATATGCGTCGCCACAGACGGCATCACCGGAGCCATTACCGGAAAATGCACAGACAGCACGACCAATCACACCAGTAAAACAGTCGAACAGTTGAGCATGCAAAGCCTGCGGTTTTCCGTGGGCTTTTGCTTTTATGCGCTTCCTCGGCCCACGTCAAGCGTAGTGATGTAGGTATTAGATCGGTTTTCACATCGGTGTAGGGCATAGGAGAAGCGGCCTGTTTTGGAGTGCTGAGACTGCTCGCCGCTTTTAGCCTTTGCCAAGACGCACAGCGGTGACCAGTCACCGCACTCCAAATTGCACCGCTTGCCCTACATCCCATCGCAAGCCGATCTAATGGTCTTTTTCTGCAAGCCTTCATACATCCTTTCCTTCACAAATTCAAAGAACACTGCACGGTTAATAGATGGCTCTTTAACAATTCGCTTGAACGTTCGCAGGGTTACTCGGTATTCTTTAAGGGTGACTTTTGATAATCCATTGACCTATTCTTTTTCCAGCAAGAAATCATTGAATAGCTTCTCC
This sequence comes from Blastocatellia bacterium, assembly GCA_039648975.1. Classification (GTDB taxonomy): domain Bacteria; phylum Acidobacteriota; class Blastocatellia; order UBA7656; family UBA7656; genus DATENM01. Next base: position 12,552 of record JBBWZK010000055.1, on the reverse strand, counting down.
ATACCCCCTCCTTACTATCCGGGTGAAAAAGGGTTAATGTTTCGCTAAATCATGAATCTGCATGAGATAAGGGTTTGTATGTACACGGAATTATTCGAGACGATCTATCCGATCAATATCAAAAAAGAGAAAGGCGTCGTGGTCAGCGGCGTCGATGCCTTCGGGTTGGGCGAGGAGATCGGCCTGCAGGCCGGCGACCGCGTGATGAAGGTCAACGGCCAGGCGCTGCGCGATTTCCTCGACTGGCAGTATTACACCGGCAGCGAAGATCAGGTGCGGCTCGAAGTCATCAAGGCGTCGGGCGAGACCATCCAAATCGACGTCGACATCGCCGAGGGCAACATCTGGGGACTCGACTTCGAGTACTTCTCGCCGCGCCAGTGCGCCAACGATTGCATCTTCTGCTTCTGTAATCAAAACCCCGCCGGGGCGCGCGAATCGCTCTTCTTCAAAGACGAAGACATCCGCCTGTCGTTTCTGCACGGCAACTACACGACGATGTCGTCGATCTCGAAGATGGAACTAGATCGCATCGTCGAACAGCGATTGTCGCCGCAGTACGTCTCGGTTCATGCGACCGATCCGGAGGTGCGCAAGTATTTGCTCGGACGCAAACGGCCTGATGATGTGCTTGGCAAGATGGGTTACCTGGCGGCGCATGGCATCGAGTTGCACGCGCAGATCGTCCTGTGTCCGACGATCAACGACGGCGCGGTGCTGCGTCGCACGATTGACGATCTCGCCGAGTTGTATCCGAGCCTGTCGTCGGTTGCTGTCGTGCCGGTGGTCTTCACAGACTTGCACAACTACAAGGATCGCATGACCGCCGTGACGCCCAGCTTCGCGCGTGACCTCATACGGGAGATGCGTCCTGTGCAGCGCGCCTTCCGCGCCAGGCTCGGCTCGACGTTCGTCTTTTTGGCCGACGAGTTTTATCTGCGTGCAGGCTTGCCGCTGCCGGGCCGCGCGCATTATGGCGATTACCCGCAGATCGAAGACGGCGTCGGCATGGTGCGCCGCTTCGTGATCGATGCGAAAGCGACGCTCAAACGCGATCTGCCGGCGCTGAAACACATCGTCCCTGGCGCGCTCGACGGCACGGTGGTGACCGGGCAATTGTTTCAACCGATTCTGGCGCGCTACATCGGAGAGATGAATGATCGTTTCGGCACACGGCTCAAAACGATTGCGGTAAAGAATCAATTCTTCGGCGAAGAAGTGACGGTGGCCGGCCTGCTCGGCGGCGGCGACGTGCTGCGCGCGCGCGACCGGATCGACGGCCGTTTCGTCATTGTGCCGGAACAGGCTTGCTTGAAATCCGGGCACATCTTTCTCGATGATCTGACGCTCGCAGACCTGGAGCGCGAACTCGGCGTGCCGGTGGCGCATGGCGGGCCGCGACTCGCCACCATGATCGAACGCGCACAACAACTCGAAGCCCGCGCCTTGGCCGGTGCGTTTGCAGTTTAGCGATTGGCCAAAGTTTTGCGAATGAGATTATAAAACGACTTATAAGTCATTGACGACTTTGCCAGGCGAGCATAGAATTCCGCAATGGATGAAAGCAAAACTCAGCCAACGCTTGAAACCATCGTGGAGATGCTGAAAGCGCTCCAGGTTCAGGTTGGCGACATACAGACTCAGGTTGGCGAGCTACGAACTGAGGTCGGCGAGTTACGGACTGAGGTTAGCGACGTGCAAACGCGAGTCGTCAAAATCGAAGACAATGTGGCGGTCATCAAAGTGGAACAGGATCGGCAGGCGCGCCAGCTCGACGTGATGGCGCGCGACCTGCACAAGTTCGCCTCAGAGCTTTACGACCTGCGGCTTGAATTCAGAGACTGGCGCGCGGCTTCTTGAAGTTTTGCCAGCCTTCGCGCCAGCTTCCCCATCAATCACTAACCCAACGCGCAAATACTCTTGCATCATTCGCCGCTTCGCTCTACTCTCTTGAAAGCCTGCCCCTGTGTTGCGCACCCAAACCAGATAGCCCCATTCAACGAGCAAAGGTGATACGGGCAAGAGATCGTTATGTTGCCAGTCAATGGCCATCATAAGAGCCAGTTGGCGAAAGCCGAAGCCACGGTGCAGGAACTGGAGGCGAAGCTTGAGCATATGCGCGCCATTCTTGAAGATCGCCAGCGCGAGCGCCAGCAGATTCAGGCGATGGAACAGAAGATCCACGACACCGGCGACATCAACAAACTGGTGAAGCTGCAATCGCGCATCTACGCCATGGACAAAGCCATCAACGAACTCAAAACCCGCGAAGCCGATACCGCGCGGCAGATCGAATCGGCGCGGCGCTATCTGTATACGCTCTACGTCAAGCTCGAACGCTTGCGGCAGGAAGCCGCCGCCTTTACGGCAAGGTCGCTCGGCGAACAATCGCTGCTTCCCGAAGAGCAGGCCAACCTGCGGCGCTTGCAGGTACAGATTCAAGCCATCGCCGGCGCGGAGTGATCCTTCAAGCCGCGCCCTTCCGCCTTCCTCTTCATCCACAATGAGCTACTTTGCGCCGGCGGCGACGCGGTGGCCAATCCTCTGTTTCAGGCTGTGATAGTCGGTTTACAAAATAAAAAGCGCGCGCGAAGCTTGAACCGCTTCACGCGCGCTAATGGTTTTCGCTTCACTAAACTTAGAAGGTGAAGCGCGCACCGAGTTGCATGGCGCGCGGCCCGCCGGTGCCAAAGTTCTGCCCAGCGCGACCTGTCGGCCTGCCAAAGCTGCCGCCCAGATTCTGTGTGCTTGAATCGAAGGTCAGGTTCGCGATGTTGAAGATGTTGAAAACCTCGAAGATGCCTTGAATGTTGTAGCGTTCGTGGATCTTGAAGGTCTTGGTGATGCGAATATCTTCCGACTGGAAGTCGTCGCCGAATTCGAAGTTGGTCGGCACAGTTAAGCCGGCCTTATTGACCAGTTGCAGGAACTCGGCGCGGCCCGTACCGCGATTGAGCGAGTTCGGCTTGAGGCCCGGCAGCGTGTCATTGGTCGTGCCGTCCTGGTTGGTGTCCACCGTGTCCGGGACGCGCGCGTTGAACGGCGGGCGGGTATTGTAAAACGCGATCAGCGACGCCTGAATGCCCCAGGGCAGATCGACGACACCGCTGAAGGTGAAGCGATGACGCACATCGTCGTTCAGGTTGTTGCTCACAGCGAAGATGTCTGTGGTGTCTTCGGGCGTGCCGTCGGGTCTGAAGAAGTAGCCCGTCAGGCTCGCCAGCGCATAACTGGCGGTGAACTGGAAGCGATTCGCGAAACGCTTGTCGAGTTTCACCAGCAGCGCTTTGTACTGATCGCGCCCGATGCTCTTAATCACGCCAATCGGCCCGTTCGAGCATTGCACAGCCGGATTGCCGGCTTCGGCAACCGAGGCGCATTGGCGTATGATCGCGCCGCCGCGCGCCGTCGCGCGGGCGAAGTAATTGGCGTCGTATTGCACGAGCGTGTGGACGCGCTTGCGCAGCACGAAGTCTGCCGAAATCGTCATGTTATTCGGCAACTGGCGCTGGAAGCCGAGGCTGAACTGCTCCGAATAAGGCACCTGTAGATCAGGGTCGAGCACGTCCGTGCCGGTCTTGAACACATCGATGCCCGAAAGTCCCGCCTGGCCTGCGGTCTGTAGCTGCGCCAAAATCACAGGCACCTGGGCATTGCGTATATTGATGAAATCCTGCCCGGTGATCTTGGTCGGCAGCGGCCCCGCCGGCGTCGGGAAGAAGATCGCCGCGCCGACTACCGGATTGAAGACGTTGAAGCCCGCCAGTCCAGTGAGCGGCGGCGGCAGAGCCGGAATCCGCGGGAAGGTGAGCGTGTTGCGGAAGAAAGCGCCCGGCACCTGTGAGCGGCCATTGCCTGCCGGCCCGATGGCGGCGCGCTCGCGCAGTCGCGTGACGAACAGCACGGTGTCATAGTAGAGGCCAGCGCCGCCGCGTATCACCGTCTTGCTGTCGTTCTTTATATCCCACGCGAAGCCGACAGAGGGCGCGAGGTTGTTGGTGTCCTTGCCTGGTTTGCCGAGCGCGCCGAGCAGCGGCTGGAGCAGCGCAGGCTTGGCCAGGTCATGATTCTGCAGGTTGGTTTCAAGCGAATAGGCCGCGCCATAGCTCAAGGTCAGGCCAGGCTTAAGCAGCCACGAATCCTGCGCGTAGAAACGATAACGATTGCTCTGCCGCGCGATGTCGGTCTGGAATGGCGGCGGCTGTGACGGATCGCCTATGCCGACCAGCGGCAGAATCGTGCCAGCCGCAGGGCCTGCGACGATGGGCAGGCCGAGCAGATCGTTGTAGGTGATCGTCGCGCCCGGCGTCGTGAAGGCCGCCGGCAACGGCAGGGTTGCGGCTGCCTGCACCAGAGCCCGCAAAGGCGCTGGCAGCAGCGGCAAGACTGGCGCGAGGGTCGCGGCATTCTGTGCGTTGAGGCCGATGATCGTGCGCGGGTCATGCAACACGATCAAGGCCGGGTCGAGGAAGGCCCACAGGCCGTAGCCGTAATTGTGTTCCCATTCGCCGCCGAAGCGCACGCGGTGCGAGCCCTTCACCCAGTTGAGGTTGTCTGTCGTCTGATAGCGGTTGAGAAAGCGCGACTGCGGCGCGTTGACCGTATTGCCGATGCGAATGTTGCTGCCGGCAATGCGAATCTGTGGGCCGCCAAGCCCGATGCAGCCGGGGTTCGAGGGCGGACATTCCGAAGCGGTCGGGATGCCCTCTTCGTTGACGATGCGCTGGAAGTTGAAGCGCACATCGTTGACCAGGTTCTGCGTGAAGATGGTCGTCAGCGTGCCCTGCAAGTTCTCATCTTTGCTCGAATTGACGCGCCAGTTCGACGGCAAGGTGTTATCGGCATCGGGCGCGAATACATTGTTGTCGTCGTGGCTGTAGCGCACGAAGGCGTTATTCTTGTTGTTGACCTTGAAATCGGTGCGCAGGTTGGCGAGATTGCCTTTGTAAGGGCTGGTCAGCACGCTGTTGAACGATGCGCCCAGCTTCTCCTGAATGCTGGGGATCGTCGCGGTGACGAAATTGGCGATGGCCGAATTCTGATCAAGCCGCTCGTAGTTGGCGAAGAAGAAGGCGCGGTCTTTCTTGATCGGCCCGCCCAGGCTGCCGCCGTATTGATAGCGGCGGAAGAAGGGATCGAAATCCTTGTTCGGGCGGAAGAAGGTCGGCAGCGCCGACAGGCTGTGATCGCGGAAATAGAGGAAGCCGCTGCCATGCAGATCATTGCTTCCGGTGCGCGATACGATGTTGATCGCGCCCACCGACGTCACCCCGGTCGACAGATCGAAGTTGAAGGTGGAGATCTGGAATTCCTGAATCGTCTCGGTCGAAAAGTTCTGCGCCGCACCGCCGCAGACCGGATCGAGGATGCTGCCGCCATCGACGGTCAAACGGGTCAGCGCCGCGGGTGCGCCGCCAATCGACACATTGAAGAGATTGTTTTGCGAGCCGGGGTTCTTCGTGCTCACGCCGACGCCCGGTTCCAGGGCGGCAAGCTGCAGGAAGTTGCGCCCGTTGAGCGGCAGCGCATCAATCTTCTGCCGCCCGATGACGCCGTCAATCTTGTAGTTGGTTTTGTCTATCTGTGGCGCATCGGCCTGAATCTCGACGATTTCTTCCTTGGTGCCGACGCGCAGAGCGGCGTCGCCATTGGTCGTGCTGCCGACCTGCACCATCGCTGAGATGACCTGCGTGGAGAACCCCTGCGCTTCGATCTTGATTTCGTACGCGCCGGGCAGCATGTTCTCAACGGCGTAGATGCCGTCATTGCCTGTATTGATGTTTCTCGTCTCGCCAGTCGCCTTGTTGGTGACCGTGATCGTCGCATTAGGCACGATAGCGCCCTGCGGATCGGTCACGGTGCCGCGAATTGCGCCAGTCGGATTTTGCGCCAGGACTGGTAACGCCAGGTTTGCCACCAGCGCCATCATGGTGATCGCCAGCAGCAAGCGTTTATACTTAATTCGCATACTTCGTCTCCTTTCAATTCCTGTGAGCGGGTAAGGTAGCCTATTTCAGACCGGGCCGATGCGGCAAGGGGCACACGGCTTGGGATATGCATTTATCCATCAAGCGAAGATTCGACGGTGCATTGCTCAAGACCAGCCTCGCGATATTAGGCCTAGTATTGCGACACCAACGGTGGGCAGATCATCAATGCTGCCCGGTAAAAATAAACTTGATTAAACACTTAGAGAGCCGTAGACGCGCATATCATTGTTGTTTTCGCGCAAACTTGTCAAGCGGTTTTTGACAAAGCGCGCGAATGGTTGGGCGAGCGCCGCCAGCCGACGAATGAGGCGAATCCATCTTTGCGGCAAGCTCGACATTCGGTAAAAGGCTATAGTAGAATTTGCCGCTTGATCTTCAACTATGCGGCAAGCTTTTAGGCGTCATTTTGACCTGGCGATTCTGGCCCTGATCATCGCGGCATTCGCAACCGTCGCGGCGCAGCGCATCGGCACAGTGCCTGTCCCTGAAGGCGATGAAGCGTTCACCCTGCAGGTTCCCTACGAGATGCTCTTTCGCGGCAAGCTGGCCTTGCCGATGCTGCGTTATCTGGGCGGCAATATCGAAAATGTCTGGCACTCCTTCACGCCGGTCTGCTTTCTGCTGATGAGCGGCTTTCTCAAACTCTTCGGCTTTGGACTCGAACAGGGGCGTATATTCAATCTGATCACCGCCATAACCACGCTGTTGATGATCTACCTGATAGGCCGCCGGCTGTTCGATTGGCGAGCCGGCCTGATTGCGGTGCTGATGCTGGTCGGCGATCAAACCTTCCTTGAGCGCAGCCGCCTGCTCAGAAACGATTACGCGGCGGCGACCTTTGCCCTGCTGGCCTTCTACTTCTACGAAATCGCCGAGCAGCGCAAGAGCGCGCGGTTTTACATCGCTTCGGGGCTCGCCGCTGGCTGTGGCGTCATGTGCCACACCAATATTCTCTATATGCTGGCGGCCATCGGCCTGTTGATTTTGCTCAGAGACGGCTGGCGCGCGCTCCGCTCAAAGAAGCTCTACATATTCGCGGCGAGCGCCTTCGCCGTCATGGCCTACGAGATCATCTATGACGTGATCGATCTGAGCAACTTTCGCCTGCAAAATCGCGGCGATGATTTACACTTCCGCATCTTTGAACCGGCGGGATGGTGGCAGAATATCCTCGAAGAGCGCTTGCGATACCAGAAGTGGTACGTCGGCGGCTTAATGTTTTCGAATGTGCCGCAAGTGACGCTGCGCATATTTCAGGCGCTCACCGTCGCCGCGTTGATCTATCTGGTGATCGTCGGCGCGCGGCAAATCAAACGCCGCAACCTGCTGGAAGACGCGCGCCTGCGCGTGCTGTTGGTGACGCTGGTGGTCGTCTTATTTCACGCCATCATTGTCAGCCACAAGCGGATTTACTACCTCGCGCATCTGGCCCCTTGGTTTGCGCTCTCGGTCGGCATCCTGTTGCGCGACGGGATCAATCAGCTTGGCCGGCTGCGCAGAGCGCAATGGCCGCACGCCAGGCTCGCCTATCAAGCGGCGGTCATCCTTCTAGGGCTGCTGATCGCCGGTTACGCTGTTCAACTCGCCAGACAGCACAGTCGATTCGTCGCCGAAGTACGCAATCCCAATCTGGCTTCATTTGCCGAGTTGACGACTGTGCTTCGAAGCACGATTCCCCCTGAGCTATGCCCTGTCGCCGTGCAAAACCCAAGTATCTGGCTGGCATTTCCAGAATCAGATCGCTGCTTTGCCACCCTGGAGAAACGCATGCAGAATGATCTGGACGGCAACGACTACGCTTTGGTGAAACGCGCCAAGCGCGGCGCCGAGTCAGCCGAGGAAGCCGGCGACGGATACCACTTGCTTGCCGTCTTGAGTAATACTGCTTATGGCAACCTGGTGATTTACTACACCGGGACTGACCCGCGCTACCTGGCGCTCAAACCGAAACAGTATCGCTTCAACGGCGAGCAGCGTGGTTATACAGCAGATGATTCAGGGACTAGAGACTAGAGGCTAGGGACTAGGGGCTAGAGGCTAGTAAGAAAGAAGCGTTGATTTGTTTCTCCTCTTCCCTCTAGTCCCTAGCCCCTAGTCCCTAGCCTCTAGTCTCTCTAAGGTGCGAACTAGATGTTAGAGAAGACTGCGGAATTGACTGCCGCGCCGGGCTTCAACGGGCGGTTGCAAGCCTTATGGTCGCAACTCACCGAGACGGCTGAGGCGCGCACCCTGAGCGTCGCCGTCTTTCTGGCCAGCCTGATCATTCTGCTGGCGTGGCGCTTGTTCACTCAATTAGAGATCGGCGATTCGGCCATCTGGGATTATGTAGCACAAGCTATACTGCGCGGCCAGATTCCTTATCGCGACGTGGTTGAGATCAAAGGGCCGGGGAGCGCTTACCTGAGCGCCCTGGCGATGTGGCTTGGCAAGTGTGTAGGCTTGCGCGACGTGCTGGCGGTGCGCTTTCTGCAGATGGGGCTGGCGAGCGCCCTATCGGTTGTCACCTATCTGGTAGCCGAACTCTACCTGCGCCGGCGCATCGCCGCGTTGATCGCCGTCTTATTCCCGCTGATGTCCGAGCACTTCGTCAGTTGGGTTGAGGGCGGCACCCAACCGAAGCTGACCATGATTTTCTTTGGCCTGCTGGCGCTGCTGATGATTGCCAGAGACAGACCGTTCTGGGCAGGTTTCGCTTCGATGTGGTCGTGCCTGTGCTGGCAGCCGGGATTGTTGTTCGCAGGCGTCGCCTTGCTGATCTTTTCGCGCTACTTGACGAGTTGGCGCGATGGTCGTGCGCTGAAGGTGATCGCCGGGGCGCTGCTGCCGCTGGCCGTCGTCGTAGCTTATTTCTATTCGGTCAGAGCCCTGACAGATTTTTGGGTCTGGACAGTCGCTTATAACTTCAACGTCTATGCGCCGGACGGCATACGCAGCGTCAGCGATATGCTGGCGCATTTGTGGATGGTCGCCCTGCGCGTCTTCAAAGTGGATGTGATCTGGCTGGTTCTGGCGCTGGCCGGTCTGTTGATGTTTGGCGTCGAACGATTGCGCGCCAAGCGCCAGTTCAAGGTGGCGCTCAGATCGCCTGACTTGTTCAGAGACGCCCTGATCATCGCGCCGCTCGTCTACCTGGCGTTCTGCTTGATCAACTTTCAATCCGGGCCGGACTTCCTGTCGCTGTTTCCGTTTATCGGCATCTTTGCCGGGTGGTTGATTACAGAGATCGCGCGGCGGCTGACCTCCAGCCGCGTGGCGCAGGCGAAGCCGACATTGCATCAATGGATCGAGCGGCTGCCGGCGGTGGCGTTGCTGCTGGCGTTGATGATTACCGTAACTCGCGCCGCAACCTACAGGATGGAAGACTGGACGTTATGGTATCAGGATCGATTATTGAAACCCGCAACCGATCTCATCGGGCCGGACGATAAGCTCTACGTCCACGGCACGGTCGAAATCCTGGTGCTGACGAACAGGCCGAATCTCAACCCGTACATCCTGTGGGATCATGGCAAAGCCGACTACATCGCGGCGAAGCAGTATGGCGGCTCAATGAAAGCCATGATCGATGAGATTGAAGCGGCCAGCCCGAAGCTGGTCGCGCTTTCACGTCTGAAGCATATTCCGCAAGCAGCCGAGTTGGAGCAATGGGTAGCCGAGCATTATGAGAAGCTGCCGGTCGTCGGCTATGACATCTACATTCGCAAGCCGCAATGAGAGAGGTAGAAGAAGCGTGCGTCTTTGCAATGCGCTGGCTCTATGGAATGCGGCGACCTGTCGCCGCATTCCATAAGCTGCCGCCTGCTCTACACGCATTCTTGAGAAACGTCATGCAAAAACGACTGATTATCGCTGTGCTGATCTTGCTCGTCGGGTTGCCGTCGCTGCCCGAGGCTCGCACCGCGCGCGCCGTGAAAGCCACCTTAAAAGTCGGCGTCGCAGCGCTGCGCATCACGCCCTTCGGAGCGAACCCGGATTGGGACGGCAACGTCACCAAATCAGGCGTCTGGGGCGAACGCTTCAGTGACACGAATCATAATGGCCGATGGGACGCGGGCGAGCCGTTTACAGACGATCCAGACAATACGGCGCTCGATGCTTCATCAAAGGACAAGTACGACGGCATCTATCTGGCAGGCTTCGGCAACAATCGCATGGCCACAGGCAAACACGACGATCTGTGGGCGCGCGCCATCGTGCTGGAGCAGGGCGCAACGAAAATTGCTATCGTGTCGATTGACCTGATCGGTTACTACGCGAAGGCGAATTATTACGGCCTCGGCGAGATTCAAAAACTCGTAGACCCTAGATTTGGCGTCAACGACATTCTCATCACCAGCACGCACAATCACGAAGCGCCGGACACCATCGGCGCGTGGGGCGCGAGCGGCTTGAGCGACGGCAAGTATCCCAAGTACCTGCGCTTCGTTGACCGCCAGATTGCCAAAGCCGTCAATCAAGCGGCGCAATCAACTAAGCTCACCGTGATGAAGCTCGGACAGACGACGGCGCAAGCGTCGCCCTCGATAGCCGGCATGCAGACGCGCACACATGGACGCCCGCCGGCCTTTTACGACGAAGAGCTGCGCGTGATGCAGTTCTTCGACGCGACGCGCAGCGCGCTCGACCGCTGTATGGCCACGGTCATCAACTGGAACACGCATCCCGAAAGCATGGAAAACCAGAACACCGTGCTCACCTCAGACTTCCCGCACGCCGTGCGCGAAGCGGTCGAGAAGCAATATGGCGGCACGGCGGTTTACATCAGCGGCGACATTGGCGCGGTGGAAATCATTGGCGACTCGAACAACCGGCACGGCGACCGCACGATGTTTGACGGCAAGGACTATCCGCTCAAGAGCGACAACAATCGCCCGGCATATACCTTTGAGCGCACCGAAGCCATCGGGCGCGACGTGGCGAAAGCCGTCTTTGAGGCCTTAGAGCGCGGCGAGATGAGTGCGGTCACAAACCTCGATGTGCGCAAAGCGACCTTGCGCGCGCCGATGGACAATCAAGGCTATCTATTTCTGGCGGGCAAAAGCGTCCTCGATACTCTGCCCGCGCCGCAGGCGGGCGCGAAAGTCGATATTGAAACGACGGTTTATGCGATCACGCTCGGCGATGCGCAGATCATCACGACGCCGGGCGAGTTATTCCCCGAAGTCTTCTATGGTGTTGAACGTTACAAAAGGAAAGACTGCGTTGAAGCCGACACTCGGCGACCGGCGGAGCCGAGCGTGCGTGAGCATATGACGAAAAAGTATAAATTCGTCATCGGCCTCTGCCCGGACGAATTCGGCTACATCGTGCCGGGCTATGATTTCCTGTCGCCGGCGTTCGGCTTCGCAGGGGCGACCGAAGCGAAAGACCCTTGCAAGGCGAAAGGCGTGCCGGATCATTATCACGAAACCAACTCGGCGAGTTCCTGGCTTGCGCCCCTCTGGGCCTGCACGGCGGCGGCGCTGCTCGACGGCAAGCCGATAGATGCCTGCCGCAAGAATGAGAAATGATGAATGATGAATGATGAGTGATGAATAGGGAGAGAGATGAAGCAACAACGACCTGTATCACGCACAAAAGTGTCTTCAGTATCTGGCCGTCGTTCATCATTCATCATTCATCATTCATCATTGAGTCTGATTGCCCTGACGCGCCCTGTGAGTCCGAGCATCAATGCGTGCGAGTTGACTTTTCATGATCAACAGCCGATTGATGTAGCCAAAGCCACAGAACAGCATCGCGCTTATGAAGATTGCCTGCGAAGCCTGGGTGCTGAAGTCATCAGCCTGCCGCTTGAGCCGGATTTGCCCGATGCCGTCTTTGTCGAAGACGCGGCCATCGTGGTTGACGAAGTCGCGGTCATTCCGTTGATGGGCGCAGCCAGCCGCCGACCGGAAATCTTTAGCCTTGCCGTTGCACTCAAAGCTTATCGCCCGTTGCGTTATATGGAACCGCCGGCAACGCTCGATGGCGGCGACGTGCTGCGCGTCGGGCGCAGGTTGTTTATCGGCTTATCGAGCCGCACCAATCAAGCGGGCATCGCGCAACTCGGCGGGCATCTCGCGCCGTTTGGTTATGATGTGCAAGCGGTCGAAGTCACCGGCTGCCTGCATCTCAAGAGCGCCTGCACTTATGTTGGCAATGACACGCTGCTCATCAATCGCGCCTGGGTAGATGCGGCGGCGTTTGCGGGATTCGATTTTATAGATGTGCCGGCAAGCGAACCGGGGGCCGCCAACGCTTTGCTGATTGGCGAGAAGGTCATCATGCCGAGCGCCTTTCCGCAGACTATAAGTTTGCTTGAAGGGCGCGGCTTCAAGGTTCGTCCGGTTGATGTGTCGGAGTTTCAGAAGGCCGAAGGCGGCGTCACCTGCAAGAGCGTCATCTTCAATGTGCCTGTCATTCAGGAATAAAGCGTGGCCTGCCTATAGCGGTTTTCATTTGTATATAGCGCACGCGGTTTGCTTGCGCAGTGACGGGCGCATGCTAACCGCTTGCGCTACATGGGCAAACCCATTTGAAATCTGCTCTAAACAACTTGATCGAACCAGCAGTTGGCGGC
>JBBWZK010000039.1:0-10878 GCA_039648975.1 Blastocatellia bacterium | reverse complement strand
TCCAAAAAACCTAAACAGGCGCCCACACACCAGCTAGAGCCTGGCACGCTCCTGCTCGACCGTTACATCATCGTGCAGCGCGTCGGCGGCGGCGGCATGGGCTCGGTCTATCAGGCGAAAGACAAGCGCCTGGCTGACCGCCTCTGCGCCGTCAAGGAGATGATCGAGCTGTTCGCCGATCAGAATCAGCGCGCCAAAGCCGTCGAAGATTTCAAGCGCGAGGCCGAAGTCCTGGCGCAGCTTGATCACCCGTCGATCCCGACGGTCTTCGATTACTTCATCGAAGGCGGGCGTTATTATCTGGTGATGCGCTGGATCGGCGGCGGCGACCTGGCCGAGCAGATGCGCGTGCGCGGCGGCCTCGTCGAAGAAGCCGCCGTTACCAAGTGGGCCATACAGATTAGCGATGTGCTTCACTATATCCACACGCAGAAGCCGCCGATCATCTACCGCGATTTGAAGCCGGCCAACCTCATGATCGACGACAAATCGAGCCGCGTGATGCTGGTCGATTTCGGCATTGCGCGCATCGTCCGGCCTACGGAAAAAGGCGTCACCGCCATCGGCACGATGGGCTACGCGCCGCCGGAATTGTTTGCCGGCAAGGTCGAGCCGCGCTCGGACATCTACAGCCTCGGCGCGACCATGTTTCACATGCTGACGGGTTCGGACCCGCAGGACAACCCGCTGCTGATTTTCGACTTCAGCAAGAACCCGCGCCCGCGCCAGATCAATCCGAACATCTCGCCGGAGATGGAAGCCATTCTGATGCGCTCGGTGGCGCACAAGCCCGAAGACCGGCACGCTTCGGCGCTCGATTTCATGCGCACACTCGAAGAACACAGCACGCGCCTCGACAACCGCCCGCGACCGGATCCGCCGCGTATGTCGAGCAATCACGCGCGCTCGTCAAATCCGGTTGTCGCCGTGCCGCGCGAATCGAAGCCGAATTATTCCTCGACGCCGGCCTCTTCATCTGGCGGCACCGCCTCGGCGACCGGCCAGGATTGGGTCTTCTGCGGCCATTGCGGCGAGAAGATCGGCGCAGACGATGTGTACTGTGCGCATTGCGGCAATCGCCAGCCGGCGGCGGACGCGGCGGCGGCGAACAGCGCAGGCATCGCCGTTGAGCCGCGCATCACCGCACAACTGGTGGTCGTCAGCACCAGCGAAATCATCAAGCCGCTGTTTTTGATCAACAAAGAGAGCGTGCTGATCGGGCGCACAGACCCGCACACCGGCATCTTTCCTGAAGTCGACCTCACGATGCATGACCCCGAAACCAAAGTGTCGCGCCGCCACGCGCGCATCTACCGGCAGGGCGAACAATTCCTGATTGAGGATCTGGGATCGGTTAATGGCACGATCATCAATTCGATCAACGGCGGCTCGATTCGCCTCAACCACAAGTCCCCGCGCGTACTCTCGCCGGACGACGAACTGCGGCTCGGCGGAACCGTTTTGAAATTCACGGTCAGCTAGGGTAATTTAATCAGTGATCAGTGATCAGTGGTCAGTTGCCAGTTGTGTTGTTGCAGCCGACTGACCACTGACTACTGACCACTGATCACTGTCTTATGCAGAAATTCTGTCCATACTGTGGCAAACCGTTGAGCGAGCGCTCGAAGTTCTGCCCTTCATGCGGCAAGGCGACGCCGGCCCGCCAACCGTCGGCAACGGTCGCTGTGGATGAGCGGGCCGCTTCGCCCGGCAACGCGCCGCCAGCGCCGCCGCTTACGGACAGAGCGCGACCGCGCCCCGTGGTGGCCCGTCCGGCCAGCCCCGTGACAGACGGCCAGCGCCGGCGGTTCGCGCCGCCGACTTATGCTTTTATCGGTTCGCTTGAAAGCGCCGGTTTCGGACTGCGCTATGGCGCCTGGATGTTCGATTTTCTGATTTCGCTCATCGCCATCATGGTCTTCACCTTCATCATCACGGCGGTGAGCAAGCAATCGGTCGTCGGCTCGAATCGAGATTTGTTTATTGTAGCCGGGCTTACATTGTTGTTATTTCTTTTGAACTTCGTCGTGCTGGCCGGGATCACCGGGCAGACCGCCGGCATGCGCATTCTCGGCATCTACATCGTGCGCGAGAGCGGCAAGCCATTCACCATCAAACAGGCGGCGGTGCGCCATCTGCTTGGCTATCCGTTGTCGATGGCGGTCTTCTTTCTTGGCTTTCTCTGGATGCTCTGGGATCCGCGCCAGCAGGGCTGGCACGACAAGCTTGCGCACACGATTGTCGTGATGTCGAAATAATAGGGACTAGGGACTAGGGGCTAGGGATCAGGGGGAGAAGAACCACTCCTGATTACCAGCCCCTAGCCCCTGATCCCTGACTCCTGGTGTTCTATGTCTACGTTTATCATTCGCCCCAAAGATTATGAAGCGTCATCGATCAAGATGGATCGCATGAAGCTGACGATTGGCCGTTCGTCGCGCACCGACATCTGCATCGGCGATCCGTTCGCGTCGCGTCTGCATGCGGAACTGCGCCGCGAAGGCGATCACGTCTTGCTGGTCGATAACGGCAGCGCCAACGGCACCTTCCTCAACGGCCAGCGCGTCAGCGGCACGATACGCCTTGAGCCGGGCGACTTGATTCGCATCGGCGAAACGGAGATCGAATACAAGACTGAAGAGCAGGACATGATGTCGGGCGCGACCGTGTTTTTGTCCGGCCCTGTGGGAGCCCTGCCGGCGGATACCATCACTTCGCCTATTGCCTCGCGCTCGACCAGTGATTTGATCTCCTCGATCAAGTCGGGCCAGATTGCCGAAGATATGCGACCGCGCGCCAATATGCGCACACAGCTTGCGCCCGAAGCGGCCACACAGGGGCGCGACCTGTTGAGCATCGTTTCGCAGGTCGGCATCGCTTTGCTGCCGCGCACTACGCTCGAAGACACATTGAAGCTGACCGTCGATCTGGTCTTTCAGGCGATTCCGGCGGAGCGCGGCTTTCTCTTCCTGAAAGAAGACAATGACATCGTCTGCAAGATCGCGCGCGGCGCGCACGCCGGCGCATTGCCGACGGCCTCGCAGATACAGATCAGTCGCTCGATCACCAGCAAAGTCATCGGCGAAGGCGCATCGGTGCTGACCTCAGACGCCATGCACGATCCGCGTTTTCAAGCGCAGCAGTCGGTGGTGCTTTCTCAGATACGCTCGGTCATGGCTGTGCCGCTGGCTTCGGGCGAAGAGATCTTCGGCATGATCTACGTCGATAATCCGTTCCACAACCGCTTCCGCGAAGAAGACCTTAAGGTGCTGACGACTATTGCCTCGGTCGCTTCGATCAAGATCGAACACGAACGCTTGCTCGAAGAGCGCCTGGAGAAGCGGCGCATGGAAGAAGAGTTGAAGGTCGCCTCTGAAATCCAGATGCGCTTGCAGCCGGTCGCGCCGCCGAAGATCGACGGCTGGGATATGACCGGCGTGTCGTTCCCGTGTCGCGAGATTGGTGGTGATTATTACGATTTCATCCAGTGCAAGAACGATCCCTGTCTGACGATTGCGGTCGGCGACGTGTCGGGCAAAGGTACGGGCGCGGCGCTGCTGATGTCGTCGCTGCACGCGGCGGTGCGCGCGCAGGCGCAGACGCGGCGCTCGATCAGCGAAGTGATGGGCGAGATCAACGAGTATATCTTTGAGAACTCGCCGTCGAATAAATTCCTGACGCTGTTCTACGGCACCATCAACCCACAGACCGGCGAGTTGAAGTACTCGAACGGCGGCCACAATCCGCCGATGCTGATGCGCACGACCGGCGAAGTGCTGCTGCTGGACAAAGGCGGCCTGCCGATTGGCATGATGAAAGGCATGCCCTATCAGGAAGCCTCGGTTTCTTTTAATCTAGGCGACGTGCTGGTGATCTACAGCGACGGCATCACGGAATCGGTAAATGAAAAAGACGAAGAGTTTCAAGAGGAACGCTTGATCGAAGTCGTGCGCCATAATCTGAACCGCTCGGCCTCTGGCATCCGCGACCGCATTGACGAAGCGTTGTCGCGCTTCGTCGGCACCATGGCGCCCGTCGATGATATGACGCTGATGATCATCAAGCGCAACGCTTGATGATCGTGTAAACGACATCTGTTTCGTTCGGCGATTTAGCGCGCCGCGACCGGGGCGGCGTTGGTGAACTCAGCGCACTTCGGATCGCGCGGGCCGCGATCAACGAACTCCGCTCCATCTCTAAAAGCGTGATGATCCGGCGGCAAACCGTGGTCGATCATGGCCGCGAAATACTCATCGATCTGATTAAAGATTTCATCTATGGTTTGCGAATGAAAGACGCGCTCGCGCAGCCGCGCGCCGCCTGCCAGCCCGTGCGTGAAGTAGCCGCACATCTGCTTGAGCTTGCCGCCCAGCGCGCGTTCGTGCAGTTCATCTTTCAGTAACTCATAATAGCGATGCAGCACCTGCTGCTTTTCGGCAAGCGACGGTTGATGCGGCTGCTCATTGCGCATCAGTTCGGCGGTTTGCCGAAAGATCCACGGATTGGCAATCGCCCCGCGTCCGATCATCACCGCATCGACGCCGCTTTCAGCGAGCCGCGCGATGGCCTGCTCTGCCGTCACCACGTCGCCACAACCAACAACCGGTATTGAGACGGCGCGCTTGACCGCCGCGATGATCTCCCAGTTAGCACGACCGCTGTACCCCTGTGTGCGCGTGCGCCCGTGAATCGCCAGCATCTGGCAGCCGCAATCTTCGACCAGCCGCGCCACTTCAACAGCGTTGATCGAGGTGTCATCCCAGCCGGTGCGAATCTTCATCGTCAGAGGAATCGTGACGGCGCGGCGCACGCGGCGCAGAATCTTTTCAAGCTGCGGCAGGTCGCGCAGCAGCGACGAACCGCCGCCGCCGTTGGTGACCTTTCTTGCAGGGCAGCCGCAGTTGATATCAACGATGTCAGCGCCGCTCTCTTCGATGATCTCGGCGGCCATCGCCATGCGTTCTTCGTCGTGGCCGAAGATTTGAATGGATAGAGGGCGCTCCTCGGGCAGGAATCTCATCATGCGATGCGTGCGCATGTTGCCGCGCGTCAGCCCTTCGACCGAAATGAACTCGGTGACGATCAAGCCGACGCCGCCGAGTTCTTTAATCAAGCGGCGAAATGACGAATCGGTGACGCCGGCCATGGGCGCGAGCACCAGGTTCGGTTTGATCTCAATGTTGCCTATGTTGAACTTTCCCGTCGCACTCATAAGCGAAAAGTTTAGCACAAAACCAAATCAAAATGATGAATGCAGAATGATGAATGATGAACTGAGGGAATATGGGGAGTCTTGAATGGGTAGAATGGTTTCCTCCATTTATTATTCATCACGCATCCTTCATCATTCCTTCATAGTAACGGCAATACTCAACCAGGCAGCACTGCTCGCAGGCGGGCTGCTGCGGGCGGCAGACGCGGCGACCGTGACGGATCAGATTGACATGCACTTCGTAGTAGCGGCCTGCGGGAATCATCGCGGTCATCAAGCGGTGCGCCTCTTCATCCGAGCAACGCTCAGGGATCAGCGCCAGCCGCCGTGCGATGCGAAAGATGTGTGTGTCTATAGGAAAGATCGGGCGATTGCAGGCGAACAACAAGGTGCAGGCGACTGTCTTGGGGCCGACGCCCTTGAAGCTTGAAAGGAAGGCGACGGCTTCTTCGAGCGGCGCAGTATGCAGGAAGGCAAGATCAAGCGAGCCGCGCCGCTCATAGATTTCATTGAGCAGTTGCTTGATGCGCACGGATTTCTGTTTCGCCAGCCCGCCGGAGCGAATCGCGGCTTCAATCGAGGTGACGCGCGCCCGCCGCGCTTCATCCCAGGTTGGAAATTTCTGCTTGAGACTGGCAAAGGCGCGATGGCTGTTGGCGTTAGTGGTAGATTGCGAGAGAATCGTTTCAATCAGCACGTCGAGCGGGTCAAGGCCGCGCTCAGATTCCGGCACGCCGTAGACGGCTTTGAGATTTTGAAACACGTAGGCAAGACTTTCCGGGGCTTGATTAACCGCTTGCTTGTTCATTCCTCAAGTTCTAACAAAGCGGCGCAAAGTGCGCAACGTCGCATAAAGTATGCGGCGAGCGGTTGATTGAAATTCGCTGTGGTTGACACTGCGCGCGCCGGTTTGCGATAATCCTGCTTTGACAATTTCGCACTGAGTCGCAGCAGTACAACATCCGCGCCCGTAGCTCAGTTGGATAGAGCGTTTGGCTACGAACCAAAAGGTCGCACGTTCGAGTCGTGCCGGGCGCACTTCGGCTTCAATCACAAGAGGCAGGTCGGTTGACCTGCCTCTTTCATTTTATCATTTGAACGTATCGCGCCGCTGATGCTAAGTTGTATGGCGTGGACGGCGACAACCAAATTTAATTTCTGATCGGGTAGAAAGAGGCTCTCCTGAGAAAGAATGACGTTGTGCGCGCATGGGGCCGCATCCTTAGTGGCCAGTATCCATCTCTGTCTATCGAAATCACCCGCGAGTGTCCGCTGCGCTGTCCGGGTTGCTATGCCTATGAACCTGAGCATCTGCACCAGCTAGGGCCGCTCAGAAAGCTCTCGGATTACAAGGGCGAGCAACTGGTTGACGGCGTCCTGGCGCTGGTGCGCCGCTATCGCCCGCTGCATCTTTCCATCGTCGGCGGCGAGCCGCTGGTGCGCTTTCGCGAGTTGAATCTGCTGCTGCCCCAGTTGAGCCAGATGGGCATCAGTGTGCAGTTGGTGACTAGCGCCGTCCGCGAAATCCCGAAGGCATGGAGCGACATCGCCAATCTGCACCTGGTCGTGTCGATTGACGGCTTGCAACCGGAGCACGATGTCAGAAGAACGCCTGCTACCTATGAACGAATTCTCAAGAGCATCGCCGGCCACCAGATCACCGTGCATTGCACGATCACAGGGCAGATGGCCGGGCGTCCGAAGTATCTTGAAGCGTTCGTCTCCTTCTGGTCGGCGAGAGAGGAGGTCAAACAGATGTGGTTCAGTCTGTTCACGCCGCAGGTCGGCGCTGACGATGAAGAAATCCTCACGCTAGCGCAGCGTCAGGCTGTCTTGCAGGAGCTTGCCGAACTGCGCCAAGTCTTCCCGAAGCTCTACCTGCCCGATGCGGTGATCAAAGGGTATCTCAAGCCGCCGCAAACGCCTGCCGAGTGTATCTTCTCGCGCACGACGTTGAATCTGACCGCCGACTTGCAGAGCCAAATCACGCCTTGCCAGTTTGGCGGCACTCCCGATTGTTCGCAATGCGGCTGCATCGCTTCCGCAGGGTTGCAGGCGATAGGCGATCACCGTTTGCTCGGCTTCTTACCTTTACGCGCGCTATTCACAATGTCGAGCCGCATTGGCCAGTTAAATACTCGTATGTTCAGTCGCGCCGATTGACAAAGCCTTGCCGCTACCATAGGGTTGTGGCAGAGGTACATAATGACCATCTGTGAGTTCTGCACACACTATCGCGCCGATGGCGCATGCGAACTTGGGCTCAACCTGCCCAAGCGCATGGGCTGCCGCGACTTTGAGCCGGGAGTGGACAAGTTCTGCGGCAATCCCAACGATTTCGTCAGCGCCAATCAGATTGTGCAGATGGCTGCCTATTTCGGCATTCGTGGGATGGAGATGAAGAAGGTTAAGCTGATGGCGGCGCAGGAAGAAAAGAGACGCGCCAGCGTGTCGCATACGGAAACCGACGCGCTCGCCATCAGCCAATCATAGACCAAGGCACCAGGCCGGACGTTCTACTTGCTGCTCTCAAGCTCCTTGAAATCCGACTTCTGCAACACGTAGCCGAAGAACAGTTCGCGGCTGATGTTCTGCGCTTCATCGCTGGCGGAACTGCGCGAATGACAAAGATCGGCGAGTTGCAGTAAAACCCCTTTGGCCGCGCCGCGCGCCGTCAGCTTCTTGGTGATCAGTTCCGCCGCCAACAGGTCGGCGACATCCTTCACTTTTCGCGACCCGGAATTCTTGAGCCCCTCGCACAGCGAAGCAATCTTCGCGCGATCATAATTTTCATTGAACGGGATGCCGGTCTTGGCCGCGCCAAGATGCAGATGTCGCTCTTTCGGAAGCCCTGTATCTTTTTCGGCCCGCTGAAAAACCTCGTCCAGCTTCCTGTCCAATATGGCGCGCTTATAGCGCGTCAAGCCGCGCCCCGACCAGAGAATGGCGTATTCATCCGCCGTAATCAAGGTCACAACTCCCGTGCCGTAACGGCTGGAAAGTTGGGTGTTTTTATAGATCAGCACATCGTCCGTCTTCAATTTCATGGCTTCTCCCATTCGGCAATCGCTTGGCGCGTTCAACCGAATCGCTTCGGATGGTTTAACAGAATTCTTCCACCAGGCGGTCGCGCAGCGCAATAGCGTGCTCCAGCTTGTCGGCTTCCGCTTTGACTTTCGTATCGTCACCAAACCGTCTGGCGCGAGCCAGCGAGGCTTCGCTGTTTTTCACGCGGTCGCGCGCGTGGCGCGTGATCTCATCGCGCAGCACTTTCCTATTCAATCCTTCAAGGCCGGCGTAGTCCGGCGTCGCGTGCGACAACGGCCCGTACTGGTCTTTGGCGGCGACGCGATAAGCCCGCAGGACGCCTCTGACGATGGCGGCCATCGGCAGAGACTCGCCGGTCTGTGCGGCCCGCGTTTTGATCCGCTTGGCCGACTCACTGACCAGCGCGCATAGCAGAAAGCGGTTCACCTGATCGCCCGTCTCTCGCTGAACCGGCAAAGGCGGAGTCGTCACATCGAGCGGCGCTGGCCAGCTTGTGTCGGCAGGCAAGCGGTACGTCTCAGGGACAATTTGCGCGACGGTCAGGCGGTCGCCTTCGTCCGCTGCTACAGGGCTGTTGTTGGTCAAAAGGTCTCCTATCATCAAAGTCGCCACAATCGTTTAACGGGATCGCAGCGTTCGTATGCCGACAAAGGTCAGGCGGATGTTCGTCATGCGATGCGGTGTGCTGTCCGCGCCTCTGGTCACGAGGTCGCCGCTGATCAAGCCGAGACTCTTCAAGTAGAGCAGGTGTTCGAGCACATCGCCTTCCGCGAGATGTTGCAGATGCTCGTTATGGACGGGCAAAAGTCCCTTGCTCAGGCGCGCGTCTATCTCCTGCAAAATGGCGTGAATGGTTTTTTGATCGAGCGTGCTCATGGCCGTTGCTTTCCTTTAATACCAGACGGATCGCCGCCTGCGCCGATGCGCCAACCTCAGCCGCGATAGGAAACGAACGCCGCATCGCTTGCTGAACGGCGCGCGGCTAGGCCGCATGTTGCGCCGTCTTGCGGCGCAACTCTTTCGTTTGCCTGACCTCGCTCGCCAGCCGCAACTTCGTCAGTCCCCAGATCACGTACCAGCCCAGATCAATCTGCCACCAGCGGCGACCGAAGCGCGCGGCGTTGGCGTCCGAGTGATGATTGCGATGCCAGTTCTCGCCCCATGCACCAAGTTGCAGCGGGCCGAGCCACCAGATGTTGCGGCTTGAGTCGATCCCTTCGGGCAAGTCCGGCGTCATGTGCAGCAGGCTGTTGACGAACATCTGAAAGTGCAGCGAGTAGACCAGCCGTATGGCGCCGATCCAGAAGAAGGCCTGCCAGCCGAATGCCAGCCAGCCGCAGACCGACAAGGCGATGATGGGAATCTGCAAGCGCTGCCATACGCGATAGCGCGGCTTATCCAGATCGGGACACCAGCGACGTACCTCGCTGCCCGACCACTGATAGATCCAGCGGATATGCGCCCACCAGAAGCCGCCATGTCGCGGGCTTGAGACGTCTTCGGCGGTGTCGGATTTGGCATGGTGATGTCGATGATTCGCCACCCAAGACATCGGCTCGCCCGACGCATTGAAGATCGTGAAGAAGATCAGCACGTTCTCAACGATGGGGTGCAATCGCAACGCTCGATGCGACAGGCTGCGGTGATAACAGACAGACGTGCCGACGCCGCCCATTGAGGCTACCGCCAGCGCCACCAGCAGCACGCGCCAGCTCGGCAGTGGAAATAAAATCACGCCGACCACGGCCAGCACGTGAACCATAACAATGTAGAATAAGACCGCGCCGTTCCCTTCGGAGTATTGCCACCACGGGCGCGTCCAGGGATGCTCTTCTTTGAGTGATGTTGTCTTCTTCGTTGCTGTCTTGCTCATTGATCTCTTCAATACCTATCCCGCCGTTCATATGATGACCATTCTTCAGCAAACTCCCCTGCGGCGAAAGCAGGCGCGCTGGCAATCGCCGCGCGTGTTTGCTGAGGTCGTTCAGGCGAACCACTCGCGCCGGCACCAGGAAACTTCGCCTGTAACGATGCCGTGGCGAGGTCGCGCTCACCTGCAATGCAGCCGTCACTCGGCGAGTGACCGCTCGCGTACAAGGCGGCAACGCGACTAGCTGCGATGCCTGTAGGTGATGCGGCCCTTGGTCAGATCGTAAGGCGACAACTCAACGGTGACGCGGTCGCCGGCCAGCACCTTGATGTAATGCTTACGCATCTTGCCGGCCAGGTGCGCCAGCACTTCGTGGCCCTGCGCGACTTTCACTTTGAAAGTCGCATTGCCTTTGCATTCGACGACCGTGCCGTCGACTGCGATCATGTCTTCTCTTGGCATGTGCTCTCTCTTTCAGCGCGGCTCGTTGAAAGAGTCGCGCGGTTATACAGCTTCAAACCAACAAGGCGTAAGCGAATCGCTGTGACGAGATTCGCTTAACACTTTAAACCTACCTGACCGGCGCGCGGCGCGGCCCGACCTGAACGAGCGGCGCGAATAGGAGCGCAGTTTGGCGATCTCGCTCGCCAGACGAATCTGCTCGTCCGAGCGGCCATCCGTAAAGCCATGCAGCCGTTCTCTTTCGAGCTTGACGCCGGTCGACCGCTCGATCACCGCCAGCATGGAT
>JBBWZK010000035.1:0-14844 GCA_039648975.1 Blastocatellia bacterium | reverse complement strand
GAAGGCTAAAATCAGGCTCATCAATTCGACAGGCAGAGTTTGCATGACAGTCCTTTCTTGGAGGAAAGACCTGTAGCTTACTCAGCCTGTCGTTTATTTTTCAAAGACCAAATTGGATAAAGTCGAGCTCAGGAGGCATTCAAAAAACTCTCTTACAACCTGACCACGAATAATACACTTGCCCCTGATGCGTGGTGGGTCTTTATTCCCTATGGCCAATGGACCAATAATCTTCCTCCCTCAACTAGTCCTTTTGAAAGCGCTATTTTGCAGGCGATCCCGAATGCACCTCGAAACCAATGTTTTATTGATATCTTGGATTTATTCGATTCAGATAGGGCTTTTTTTGCTGATTCAAACGCCCAATCAGGAACGATCATAAACAAACTGGCCGGGTTCATTAATTCTCTGCCCTCCAACGTAACACCCGTGATCAGATATCTTGTGGGATTTAGCCAAAGCTCAACTAATTCCCCTTCAAATGATACTTTTGTTAAGGCTTTGTACGACAGAACTCTGGTCAATTTCACAAACCCAAACGCGGTGCTCTACTGCGGCAACTTCGGGCCAAGCTTTCCAGATCCGGCTGCCGGGCAGTTGGCAACCACACCACATCCAGAAGGCATAGTTAATAGTATATGGCAACGACTCGAAGAAGTACTTGAAAAACTATGGCAATGGTTCACAGCAGAAATCAAGAAAGTTAGCGCCGCGCTTTATCAGGAACTTGAGAAGGTCGAAGGAGAGATTATCGGGTGGATATTGCGGCACGTTCATTTTACCGTCCCATTGAGTTGGAATCACGCCAAGTTATTTGCGGTTAATGGCAAACACCTGGTGACGGGAGGAGCTAATTACTGGCCGATATACTCAACCGGTAATCAATGGTTATTTGATATGTCAATGTCAATAGTTGGAGACGCGGCTGTTGATGCCCAGGTGTTTGCCAACTATTTCTGGGAATACTTGGCCCTCATTCCGCCCTGGGATCAAAGATCATGGTGCCAGAGTAATCTTCTTGTAAATCCGATTGATGCCTTTGCTAATGCCACTGCGCCACTTTACATCGACTCTCCGATAAACACAGGGAATATCTCGGCGCTATCCGTTGGCAGGAATGGCAACTGGCCTTTATCTCCTATCGGGGTTCCTGTGCAGATTTTTGATGCCATAAGAGATCTCATATTGAACGTAGTCGCTGTTGTTGTAGAAACGCATATATATGATTTCACCCCCCTAATCGTCTATATCAATAAATTACTAAGCGACGATAATCCCGCCTTCAGATCTATTTTGAACGAAGCGGGTATCAACCCCGCTGCATGGGCAAGTCGTTACGCCAGAAATTACGCTGTGAGCCGCGCCGAGCAGTCCATCAGGTTCAGCCAGCAATCATTTGTTGATCCTTATGCTTTATTCAGTAGCGAGTACGTGAATCTAGTAAATGAAATAAACACGGTTCTCAAAATTAACTGGGACGGATATATATGGCCTTACGATACTTTTATGGCCCTGGGATCTGCTTTATCTAATATTAGCAATAACAGCGCACCTGCGGTTACTGGAGTCGAAATCGTAACTTCCACCATGAGTACAGCTAATGGTGGCTATTATGACCTTGCCACAGCGGCGGATTTCAAGGCGATGCTGACAGATGTTATGCAGGGGATGCTATTCCTAGGTTATATAAACCCAGCGGGCAGTATCGAGAATACAATAAATAAATTCCTCGCGCTGAAGAGGATTGATAATAACAACAATGGAGATCACGCTAACCATTCAAAGATGGTTATAGTGGATGATTCTGTTTGCTACATAGGATCAGATAATGCCTATCCCTCTTACAACGAGGAATTTGGACTCTGGATTGATGATCAGCCTTCCATCGCAAGCTTCATTACGGATTATTGGAATGGTTTATGGGAGTTTGCAAACCCGTCAACTGACACGCGCAAAGCAAGGGTGAAACCTACTCAAAGAAATATACGCCTTGAAGAAAGGCACGTGCCGGAACCACAGAAGCGATATGAGCAAGAGATGCTTAATGAAAAACTTGAGTTAATGCGCGCTGAAATAATAGCTGATGGCAAGTTCTCTCAAGAGCGGGACGATTCCCTGTTATGTAAGTCTCGGTTATTGGAATCCGGCCCTTGCCCCGATCATCGTGCAAATTTAGAGCGGGTAAGAAAACTGCTGAATTTGTACAATAACGTCATAGATGGAGGAAGGCCAATTTCTCGTCTGCGTTCTCATTACGTTCAGGGCAAGTCCATTAATTTAAGAGCAATAGCGCAACCAAACGGACGCTATCGGGTTGACATATCTGAGCCAGACGGCGGGAACCGATTCCGCAGAGATTGTGAATGCCAAACACTAGAGAAGGCTCAATACATAGGCGATGGCCTTGTACAAGAAGCTTACCCACATGAGTGCACTAAATCAGGATGTGAAGATTGGAAAGATTTCGCAAACTGACATTGGATTTGCATCAATCCCCAAGCCGCCTAACAAACGCATCCAGCGGAGGCCGCGAAGCCAGTTTCGTATGTATTCATCAATGCCGTTCGCGGCCCCGCCGATGCTGAGCGTTAGGCGCTTGCTTATGTCGTCAGTTCAATCCTATATAATTTTTGATGACTTGATCCGACAATACAATACTTTAGAATAGGAGGTACTTATGGGATTTGGCCTGAACGAAACACTCACCTGCAGTAACTGCGGCTATAGAGCAGTATTTGGCGGAGGAGTCGAATCGAAAGATGGCACGATAAACAAATGCAAGGACTGTCAAAGGTTATTTAATGATAACGGCTATATCTTTACGAAAGAGCCGTATTCAAAAACTTATAAAGACAATGCGCCAGGGCACTGTCCACAGTGTAATGGGACAAGTGTAGAAAGATGGTCTACTCCTTATTCCTGCCCAAGATGTAGTAGCGAGATGAAAAGAGAAAAATGGATTGGTAGATGCGGATTCAGGCATGTGAATAAGAATCGCTTTCATTAACCCAGTAGTAAGATGAGTTGAATGAGAATATACGGCTAAGGAGATGATCTGGATGCCCAATCGCACCTAACAAGCGTATGCAGTGGAGCGCGGCGAGCGAGTCTCGCATGGTTTCTTCAGTGTCCTGCGCCGCGCCCACTGATGCCGGGCGTTAGGTTCTTCTCTCATATTTGGAGCTAGGCTATGAAGATCGCAAGTCTCTATTTGATCATGTTGACATTGGGGGGTTACGTCTTAGCCTGTTCAATGCCGAAGGTTATGGATCAGGCAAAGCCATTTGCTACCGGCGACTACCAATATACCGGCTATGATAAGGAAGGCAGCAAAATCGTTGAAGGGCGATTATCGATTACTTCAGTTGAGCCGAATCGCAACCAACATGAAGAGTCATACGAGATCAAAGGGCATTGGCAGCTAAATCAAATCGGTAATCCAGAGAAGATCGGACCGCAGGTTGGTAGCGGGAATCTGTTTGGCTCAATCGATAAAGGAGAGATCTACATCAATCTTAATCCCAATATGAATGACAACAATGTAATTCTACAAGGCAAGATTGAAGGCAGACGATGTCATGGGACATGGAGATACAGCGGTTTTGCAGGTGCGATAAATCAAGGGACTTTTGAGGCCGCTAGAAAATAGAGAAGCCGTGAGCAGTTTTTTGAGTTGGTTAGAGGTTGGCAGCTTACCCGGAATCTAACAACACATTCAGCGCGGGCAGCACAGGACTCAGGCATACTTTCATTGCCGTTCACGCCCCGGTTGAACGTGTGTCAGTCGCCTCGTTCAAGCTAAAATAAACGGCATGTTCAAAGCACTTCACGCGGATTCGATTACGCTTCATCTTATCAACGAAGAGAATCTTGCCGATGTCCGTTCTCTGTTTCAGGGCTTTGCTGATTCAGAGTACCTGCTCAATGAATTAGAAAAGAGCTACGTCCCGCAATATAAAGAAGAAGGGATAAGAACGAAGTATGGCTTCTACGCGCTGCTTGGAAACGAGCTTGCTGGTTTGACGCTTCTCGGCATCAGCAGTTGGAAGGATCGGCGTGGTTACACGGGAGCCGATATGCTCCCGCACATGCGCGGCAGAGGCGTTGCGCCGCGCAGCAAGCCGCATCTGTTTTATCTGGCCTTTGAAATTTTAGGACTGAACCGCATCGAAACCGGCTGCTTCGTCTCCAACCTCGCATCGAAGCGATCCATAGAGAAGACCGCAGGCTTTCAGTTCGAAGGCGTCTTGCGCCAGCATGGCCTGAATGAGCAGGGCGAATTTGAAGACGAGTGCCGTTATGCCATTTTGCGCCGCGATTGGCTGAAACTCTATGACAGGTCGCAGGTCGAAGTGATCGTTTAGCTTGCCTGCTACAATCCAAACCGCGCCTGACATCGGCCTGCACTACAACGCCCTGCGCTACGCTCACTCACGCCCGCACCGTCCGCTTCATCCTTCCTGTGCGCTTTGCCTTTGGCGATCCTTAGAGCAGTTTCCAATCGGATGTAGCGCAAGCTGTTAGCTTGCGCCCGGTAATGCACAAGCGCGGATCCAGGCGCAAGCTAACAGCTTGCGCTACATGGGCACACTGATTTGCAAACCATTCCAAGGTCGCTGAGCGATGTCGAAATTGCCGCTCATAGCGTCTTCAGATATTCGAGCAAGGCGCGTTTATCGGCTGCCGGCAGATCGGTGCCGTAGCGATGTCCCTGGTTGCCGTTGCCGCGATTAAGCGGATGATCAGGATCAACCACGACCTCTAGCTTCCAGCCGTATCGCTCGGCTTCAGGCCCGTTGGAGATGAATCCGACATTTTCCTGATCGTATACGTCATAGCCGCGATAGAAAAATTTCGGGCGCTGCGCTTCCGGCTCCAGCAAATCATGCAGCGTCGGCACAGAGCCGTTATGCAAATACGGCGCGCGCATCCAGATGCCATCCAGCGGCACGGCCTGGTAGCCTTCCTGTTTCACCATGTTGGGGCGGTTGATGCCCATCTCTTTCACACGCCGGTTGGCTTCATCAGCCGCCGCTTGCGTCCAGGTGTCCATGCGGTCGCGGTCTGTGCCGATTTCATTAATCGGGATAGGCCGATTGGTTCGCGCCGCGCCCGGCTCGTGGCACTCGGCGCACAGGCGCGCGTAGATCGGCGCGCCCGTCTTCGCCAGACCTTCATCAATGTGGAAGGGATACTTCGGCGCAGGCCATTCGCTCAAAAAGTTGTCTACCTGCTCCATGCGATTGAGGAACCAGTTGTTGGGTTGCGCGCCTAAGCCAAGCGCCGAGTCGATGATCACAGAGCGCACCGCCGGCGTGTCACAACTCCA
The DNA here is from genome assembly GCA_039648975.1 of Blastocatellia bacterium. Lineage (GTDB taxonomy): Bacteria > Acidobacteriota > Blastocatellia > UBA7656 > UBA7656 > DATENM01. The sequence goes on along the minus strand of JBBWZK010000035.1, from coordinate 9,515 downwards.
GTTGAGGAAGAGGCCATCGCCTTTGCGCACCTTCAAGTTCCACACAGACGGGAAGTCAGCCTGCCCTGTGCTGTCATCGACCTTCATCGAGGTCATAAAATACTTGGTGAGATTCATCGGATCGTCGCGGCCTTTGCCCCAGGGAGGCTGAGTCGGGCGATTCATCCACGCCAACTGATCCTGCTGCTCGCCAAGCGCCTTACGCGTAAAGGGGATGAGCAGATAGCGGTAAATCTGCCGGTCAACGAAGGAGAGCTTGGTCATCTGATCGATCTCGCCCATGAGCGTATCAGCGTTGAAGCGCGGGTCGTTGGCGGCTTCGGTGAGAAATCGCAAAAGCCCCTGTATGTCTGTGGTGTGCGAGGGTGCGGTAGTGACCACATGCGGCACCTCGTCGGGCTTGCTACGCCACGTGCCTGTGTGGCAGATCGCACAGTTATTGGCGACGCGCGGGAAGCCTATCACCCGCTTGGTGAAGCCCACAGGCATCTCTTTGCCTTCCTCCCAGACCAGCCCGAACGATTTGTAGCCGCCCGGCCCAGGCAGCTTATCCGGGAAGACGCGCGGCAGCACGACCCATATCCAATAAGGTATCCCTCGATTGGCCTCCGCGCCGATGGAACCGTATTTGAAGCGCTCTTCCTCACTGGCGAAATTCTGCTCGGGTTCTTCGCGGAAGAACTTGTACCAACTGAACCAGGCCCCGATTGCGCCGATGATGACCAGCAAAACGAGAATGATGAGAAGGGTGCGTTTCTTTTTCGGAGTCAGACTCATGTTCGGCTTCCTCCTATTGTGCTGCGCTCCTGACTTGAGTCCGGCGCATGCAGATCGCACCGTCAGGTCAGCAGCGCGGCATCAGAACTTTTTCAAGTACTCGACGAGAGCGTCTTTTTCTTCGGGGCTGAGCAACGTGCCGTATTCGGGGCCTTCGTGGCCGAAGTTGCCGTTGCCTAGAAGCTCTGTTTTGTAGGGAAAAAATTTGTGGCCGTTTTCTTCAGCGACGTTGCTGATAAAGCCGACGCGCTTCGGATCATAAACGTCATAGCCTCGATAAAACTCTTTCGGGCGCTTATCGGCTGGCTCAAGCAGATCGCGCAACGTTGGCACAGAGCCGTTATGAAGATAAGGGGCGCGCAGCCAGATGCCGTCCAGCGGCGAGTTGGCATAACCGAAGGTCTTGCGGAAGTGATGGAAACGCTCTTCGCCATAGCCTGCGTAGAGCAGATTCTGATTGGCGCAAAGATCGTAGGTGTAAGAGTCGAGTCGATGGCGATCTGTTTTGATGTTGTCGATCAGCGTGACTACACCCACACACGAGCCACTGAAATCCGAACCGCTCTTGCCATGACAACTGGCGCAATATCGGGCATAAAGCGGCTCGCCTTTGGCGGCGAGCGTCTCATCAATCGGATAGGGATAAGGCGGTGGCGTGGCGTCGTGCAGCCAGGCTTCGAGCTTTTTGATATTGTCGCGGTCAAGGGTTGGCGGTGTCGCGCCCGTGCCAAAGGCGGCGCTGCGATTGCGCTCCTGCACGGAATTATTGTTGCCGTCCCAATGGAGCCACATGCCTTCACGCTTGCCTTGATTCCAGATGGATGGAAAATCGCAGAGGCCAACCTTCTCTTCATCACGCAACTTTTCCATAGGAAAATTCAACAGCACCTTGGGCGGGTTGAAGGTATCGAAACGGCCAGGGCCGCAGTCCGGCTCCATGTCTAAGAACTTGAACCTCTGGCCGATCATCAACAAACGCTCGCGCATGAGACTGATGCCGAGCAGACGCAGGGCGAGGCGATTGACCATGTCCTCTGTGCCGTCCTTCTCTATCTCTGGCATGAGGCGCTGCGCGGTAAAGTTCTCATCTCTCACGCAAGCGATTAAGAAGCGCGTGAAGCCCTCCAGGTCAACCGTATTGCTCGGCATGCCGGCGATAATCTGTCGCTCGCTATCGGGCGTGGCGCGCACCGAGCCGACGTGACAGATGGCGCAGTTGACGAAGACCCTGTCGACGCCCTGGACGTTGCGCTTCGAGAAGCCGACGGGCAAATCTTTGAAGTTGCCGTTAGCGTCCTTCTCATAGATGAAGCCGAGCGACTTGTAGCCGCCGGGAAGATACTTGTCAAAGACGCGCGGCAACACCTTGAAGACCGAATACGGCAGACCTGAGCCGCGTTCGCCGCCCGTCGAGCCATACTTGAAATTGGCGACGTTATCGTCGTAAGTGACCGGGCGGTCGGTTCGAAATCGGGCAATGCCCCAGATGGCGGCGACCAGCAAGAGCAGACACAGGGTCGCAATGACGCGCCGCCAAAACTTGCTGGCCGGTTGATATTGAAAGCTGACGATGAAATCGATGAGCCGCTTGCGGCCCCACCATACCTTGCCGAGATAAAGACCGGGCGCGACCTCGCGTATCTCATCGCGAATCTTGTGCGCCAGCCATGAAGTTTTCGAATAATCAAGGACGATGGCCTCCTGTTGGTCGAGCCAGCTCGCTTCCTTGTAAACCTTCGCTTTGATGGCAGACAGGCCAAAGGGCGTGATGCGGTTGCGCAGATTGCCCTCTCTGGCATTAAAGGTTTTGCCCTGCCAAAAAAACCAGCGCGCCAGCCAGGCGAAGCACTTCGCCCACCAGGTTCCGGGAAAGACGACGGCAGTGCCCGCGCCTTCGCCGTTCGGTATGTTGCCGGACGTGCTTTGCCTGAACAACTCGTCGAGTTGCTCACTGGACATCTTTAACAATTGTGAGCGATTCAGCGGCGTTTTGGCTTGCTTCTCCATAGGCGTTCTTCCTCATCTCTGCGCCGGGCGGCGCGACCCAGATGAACGGTAAGGCTTGACGGCTGGTTCCTGCCGAGAACGCAGGGACGGCGCGGCGGTCTTTGACTATTTGGAAAAATCGACGGCGAAGTCGATCAGCCGCTTCTTGCCCAAATAAACCTTTCCCAGATACAGGTCGGGAGCGATCTGGCGGATTTCATCGCGAACCCAATGGGCGACCAGCGAGGTCTCGGAATAGTCAAGCACGATGCACTCCTTGCCGTCTAACCAGCTCGGCGCTTTATAGACCTTGGCAATGATGGCATTGAGGCCGAAGGCCAGTATGCGATTGCGCAACACGCCTTTCTTTGAGTCAAAGGTTTTGCCTTGCCAGGCGAAGTGGTTGATGAATCCGGCGATCTCTTCGGTATAGGTGGTGCCCGGGGCGACGATGGCCGTTCCTTTGGCCGGGCCATCGGGAATGTCGCCGGGCGGGCTATTCGTAAAAAGTTCGTCAAGCTCGGCTTGCGACTTCTTCAGCAAATCAGCAACGGTAATGGCCATGGTTTGCTCCTGTGATAAACGGGTTAGAGGGTCTTGAGAAATTCAATCAACGCCAGCTTATCTGCGTCGGGCAGGTTGGCGCCGAACTCGTGGCCGCGATCCTCGATCAGGTCTGGGCAGGTGCTCGCCTTGAAGAGAGCCGGGGCGACATCCCTTTTCAATAAGGCTTTCGCGGCGGCGGCATCAAGGTGGTTCAGCTTAATGTCGAGCATCGCTTTTTTCACTTTCAGGCAGAGATCGACAAACTCGCCCGGCTCCATGTCCGGGCCGATGTTGGCCAGCAGACTGACCGGCGTGCCTTCGGGGATGGGGCCGATGCGTAGATAGCCGTCCGAATCCGCATGCGGCCTGAGAAGCCCGCGCAAGGGTTCGGGAATGACCGCAAGCTGAAGCTGTATGTTACACTCCTGCGCCGTGCGCCAGATGGAGTCCTTGCCGAGCCGCTTCTGTGGCCAGAGCAGCTTGGTGATGGCATCGGTAAACGCCTCGACGCGGCCTTTGACCGAAGGATCGCCGTTGAAGATGCCCAGCGCATTATTGTGCAGCAACGGCGCGGAAGACCAGACACTGACGAGCGATGGGACGCGGTAATAGCCCGGCCCGCCGCCTTGCATGTGGAATTTTTCGGTCTGCTCGGTATAGGGATTCCAAACGTCTATATCGCCGACCGAGGGCAAATTCTTATAGGTCTCGGAGGAGAAAGAATCCCAGACGTGGCCGCGCATGGCATTGGTGCCGCAGGTGCGCGCCGCATTGGTGCCGATATAAGTGACCGGATAGCGCGCGTCGCTGGAGAAGAAATTGTCATCACGGAAGTCGGGCTTTAGCGCCTCCTGACGAAACCACTGCGTCTCGTCTGCGCCGGCGGGCGGGCGCTTGCTCGAATGGCAGGTGGCACAGTTTTCGGCGAAGACCACTTTCCCACGGTCGAGCACGGCCCGATCCTTGGTAATGTAATCTTTGCCACCCGGAGCGTCTTCGAGCCGAAACGATTTCAGCCGCATAAAAAAGTTCGCCACATTGGTGAACTTCTGCTGCGTCGCCAGCCAATACACCGAATTCTGCTGCGCCGTCTCGACGGAAAACGGCTTCTGCGAAGTCAAGCCAATCAGCGCGTTATGCTGCTGCAACCAGTGCTGCGAGTAGCTACCGATATTGATAAAGACGCGCAAGGTCGCGCCGGGCACACCCACAGAGTCAGCGCCGTCCTTAAGGACGTGCGGCACCTTCATCGACGCCGTGACGGTTGGTAGATGCAGCGTATCGCCTGCGAGGGTCTCTTCCTGCGCCACACGCAGGCGCGCGCCGAGCAGGAAGATGGGATTGATGGCGTTGGGATTGTTGATGTGATCGGTCGCAATGCGGGACGTGTCGGACGTGCCGGCAGGCTGTGTCTGCAACATCTCCCAGAAAAAGCCGCCCGGTTTGACGCTGTTGCCAAACACGCGGCCTTCGCGGATGTATTGGTTGCCAATCGCCGAGGCAAGGTTCTCCCACCTGGGGTTTTCGGGGTCGCTCGGCGGGTTGACCGGATTGAAGGCGATGTGGCAAGACCCGCATGAGACGCCGACGCGGTATGGGCGTATGAGGTTCGGGTCGGCAGCATAATCCGCATCAGTGTAAAAGCGATCAGCATCCCATTTCTTCACCGCCTCGCCCTTAAAATCGGGATTCTCGAACAGCCGTAAGCCCATGACGCCGGTCGCGTGGCCATAGACCTTCGGGTCAATGGCGTCGGGCTCAGGCTCGACCGCTTCGTCAATCCAGAGGCCATATTGATCGGGCTGTGCGGCCTGCTTATAGCCCGGCTGATTGATCAGTCCCATGTCCTTGAAGCGCAGACCGCGATTTCTGGAATCAATCGTCTTGAGGAGGTCGAACATGCCGTACCCCTCGCGCGCTATGCGATCCCAGAACTGCTCATCGCCGGCGCACCAGAGATTCCAGGTATTGCGGCCCTTGATCTCTTCAGGCGATAGCTCGATGCCGCCATCCATCGGCTTAAATACATCGACCGCCAGTTCCGGGAAATCTTCCGGTTTGCGGCCACCCGCATCATCTGCCAGTGAACGATCTTTACGCTTACAACCGTCGCAACTGAACGTCGTCAGGATCATGGCAACTAAAAAAGCTGCAAAGGCGAGTCGGGAGCATATTTTTTTCATCGTTAAAACCTCGGGCCGAGATTCTGCGATCTAAATTACGGATGAAGTGCTGCGGCAGTATTTATCACAAACGGGGTTGCGTTGCAAACTCTTTTTCGTTTTTACTTTGGGCCGTTCCGAGTGACGCCTATTTTTTTGACGGCCCGCGCATGACCGAATCATAATTCGCGATATGAGCAGCGACGAATTTGAGAAGCGTATTAACAACAAGATAGAGACGATTCTTGAGAAGCAAGCGAACTTGCAAGAGGCGATAGCCGGGCTAGTCCAGGTGGCGCGCATTCAGGATGAACGGCTTGACCGAATTGAGAAGCTAACCGAAGAGAATGCTAAACAGATCGCCGCGTTGGTTGAGCAGGGGAAAGAGAGCGGTGAACAAATCGCCGCATTGCGGGAACAAGGGAAAGAGCAAGATGAGAGAATCAACGCTCTGATTCGTATTGTCGAAGGCCACGTCACCAATCATCCATAGAACAAAAGGCAGATCGAAATAAACCTGCCTCTTTTCGTGCAACACTGATTTGCGGCACTAGAGCGGTTTTCAATCGGATGTAGCGCAAGCTGTTAGCTTGCGCTACATGGCAAACGCATTTGAAAATCGCTCTACCCCGCGATTCCGGGACAGGGAGTTGTCAGGCAGCCGGCTGTCGGGTTTATGCATCAACCGAGGCAATGACTTCAGCCAGAAGCTTGCCCCACTGCGCATAACCGGATTCGCTCGGATGAAATCCGTCTTCGCAAAAAAAATCTCTATTCAACTCGAACTGCGAGGATACATGGATGACTCTGGGAATTGCCCCGGCGATATGGCTGGATGCCTTATCAAGCAACTTCGCCCGCTTCCCCAAAATCGTTTTCAGCGGGCGCGGAAAGGCCGGAACATATTCCATTGGCGGAACGCCCGTGAGAATAATCAGCGCATTGCCGACCTGCTGCCGCACACCTGAAATCAGTTCTTCAAGGTTACTCGCCCATCGAACGTCGCCTTGCCATTCGAGCAGGTCATTGACACCGAGGACGATGATCACCGCATCGGCGTGTCTGCCGGCCATCTGTGGAACTAATTCCTGCAATGCTCGACGAGCCGTTGCGCCTGAAAGTCCCGCTGCCTGCCATCGAATGCGTCTGCCTGTGCAAGCGGCCAGGGCTGAAGCGATCTGGCCCGTCAGCGCCGATTCATGGGTTGCAGCGCCAATCCCCGCCACAGGGGATTCGCCGAGCACGATTAAGTCAAACGGCTGATCTCCTGATCCCACTGTGCCTGAGCACGGGCCGGATGCGTCGGGCAGGCGCGGCGTGAACAAGCGTACCCATAGTCCTTGCATAAGCAGCAATGGAAGTAGCAAAAGGGTAAGCGCTCGGCTAAGGAAATGAGACATCGCAGTAGAGTGTTGCCATCAAGACTTCAAGATAAAGCCAGCCGACCGCCGGATTGATCAGCGATTCAAGTGCCAGGGTTAAGGCCGCCGATGAGTTCAACCGGCGGCCTTCTTCATCAGGCGTTAGCCGTCCGCTCGGCGGGCTTGCGCCGCTTGATCAAGGCAGTGATGCTGCCGGTCAATGAACCGGAGAGCACCGCCATGCCGATCCACACGGTGAGCTGCGGCAGCAGGGCGAGCCAGAGATACTTCGGCCAGAACTGATTCAACTCCGCTGGCGAATTAGGCGGTATGGCATCGTAATGTGTGCCCCAGTTGCCGCGCATGGCAAAGTACATCAGGATCGCCACAGGAATGCGCGCCGCGAGTGCATAAGCGAACAAGGTTTTGCATAGCGCCGGCCACGCCGGGTATTGAATCGCTGCGGCTATCGGAAACATTACGCACACGCCTAATAATTGCCCGTAGAAGCCCGGGCTGAACTTGCCCCATAGAATGCCGCCGCCGATGCCGACAACGGCTCCGACAATGACGTGCAGAAAGGCGCGCAACGGACTCGCCGGGCCGTCGCCGGCTTTGATCAGTTTCAAGGCGAAGTAGATGCCGAAAACCAGTGGCAGCCAGCTGATGCCAATGAGCGCGCCGGGGCCGCCCGGATCCGGATTGAACAGGGCGCGCGGCCAGTGTTGCAACTCACCGACTAATCGCAGAATCGTCACGGCCAGCGTGATGATCGCTGGCATGAGAATTAACTTAGCGATGCTTATCGAGGGGGTCTTTGACATGAATCTCTCCTTTGCTTTGGCGATGAGCACCGCGCGCTGGGATCAGGCAACGCGCGGCGCAAGTTAAATGATCAGCCTGTCGCGTTGAGCGGCGAATTCTGGGCGCGCGTCTGCCGTTTGCGATAAAGAGCGGCGGTGAGCGCCCCGGCCAGCATTCCCAGCAGTATCGTGAAGCCGACCCAGAAGACGAGTTGCGGCACCAGCGCAAACCAGATGTAGGCGAACCCGAATAGCTCAGGCGGAATCTGTCCGCCGTAATCATAATGCGTTCCCCAACGGCCATACAAAGCGACAAACATAATCACCGCAACCGGAATTCTCGACGCCAGGCCATAAGCCAGCAAGACGCGCCACAACGCCGGCCATGCCTTGATTTCGAGGACCGCAGGCACGACGCTGAAGGCCCAGATCAACAGCAATCTGGAGCGCGTGCCGAGATCGAAGCGCGGCAGGATAACCAGCAAGCCGAGGGCGAGCAGCAGCACGCCGACGACCGCGTAAGTGATGGCGCGTGTGGCGCTCGCCGGCCCCTGCCCTGCCGCAAGCAACTGCCTCGCAAAGTAAACGCCGAACGGCACGGCCAGCCATGTAATGCCGATCACCCAACTGACGCCGTTCGGAGTGACGCCGCCGGCTTCGCTGTCGAACCAGCGCGGCGACCAGTGCCGCAACTCGCCGATCAAGCGCAACAGCGTGACGGCGAGCGCAATGATGCTGGGAATCAAAATCAGCCGCGCCAAAGGGGCGCGACTCGGCGCACTCATCTCTTCCATAAGCTCCTCCATTGCGAAGCGCAACAGCGATGGTTCAGCGGAATTGAAAGGCAATTGATTATCTGCGATTCATGCTATATCACAACCGCGAGCCGTAAACAATCGCGCTGAAACCGCTTTGCCGGCTTTGTCTCTCATCACATGAAGCCATTTGCGGGCAAAAGCGATTGCTTGCGCCGCGAAACTGGCGGGTGCTACACTCGCTTTTACTTTCGCAGGGCCATCAGGCTTCATCGGATTGAGTCATTTGGAGGATACGGATTAATGAATGCGAAACGCAGGGCGAAGATCACCGCGCTTGGGCGCTATGTGCCGCCGAAAGTCGTCACCAATCACGATCTGGCAAAACGTGTAGACACCAATCACGACTGGATCGTCGAGCGCACAGGCATCCTCGAACGCCACATGGTCGAGCCGGGCACGCCGACTTCGGAGCTGGCGGCGCAGGCCGTCGGCGATCTGCTCAAGCAGCGCGGCATCGAAGCAGACGAGATTGAGTTGATCATCGTCGCCACCGTGACGCCGGATATGTTCTTCCCTGCGACCGCCTGCCGCGTGCAAGACAAGATTCGCGCGACGCACGCCTGGGGCTTCGACCTTTCCGGCGCTTGTTCAGGCTTTCTCTATGCGCTGACCGTCGGCGCGCAATTCATCGAAAGCGGCGCGCACGATAAAGTCGTCGTCATCGGCGCGGATGTGATGTCGAGCATCATCAACTTTGATGACCGCTCGACCTGCGTGTTGTTCGGCGACGGCGCGGGCGCGGTGCTGCTTGAGCCAAGCGATGACGAAAACCTCGGTATTCTCGATTACGCTCATGAAATTGATGGGTCGGGCGGCCAGTTTCTTTATATGCCCGGCGGCGGCAGCCTCAATCCGCCATCGCATGAAACCGTAGACAAGAAGATGCACTACGTCCATCAGGAAGGCCAGCCGGTCTTCAAGTACGCCGTACGCAAGATGGGCGAAATCAGCCGCACGGTGCTCGAACGCAACGGCATGAAGGGCAGCGACGTCGACCTGTTCATCGCGCATCAGGCGAACCTGCGCATCATCAGCGCCGCCGCCGATAAACTGGGGCTGGAT
>JBBWZK010000020.1:0-6524 GCA_039648975.1 Blastocatellia bacterium | reverse complement strand
GGCATATTCTGCTCGCAAAAATCCCCTTCACCGTCCGGCGCAATCATGCGTATGCCGTAGATCTCGACCTCGAGAAATTCATTCAACGTCAGATCCCAGAACCTGTGATAGCCCTGATAACTTGGACTGGCAGCGCCCTGCGCCTTGTTCAAAATATCTTTGACGCGTTGATAGCGCGTCGGTTTCTGCGAGTCATCTTTCTGCTCTTCATTTGCCATTTCGGAAACCACCTTATCGATATAGAAAGGAGAAGCGAGCCTCTTTGAAGCGCGGCGATACTTGTGTCAAGAAAAAATAGAATAGCGCAAACAGGCCGCAATCACGCGGCTACTGTCCGAGCCGCTGGCTTGTCAATTCGTCGAGGTAATACTTCATAAACGCATGGCGTTTAGGCTCCAGGCAAACGGTGACGGGTTTGCCATGCTGGCGGTCAATGCGCGTGTAACCCTGTTCGTCAACCAGGAGCGGCAGGGTCTCTTGCTTGCCGAAGAAGACGCCGGGGCTGGCGGTTTCGGCGATGGCGAGTTGATCGTGCAGCGTCATGCGCTGGGTTGGCCCGGTGAGCCACAAACGATAAAGACATTCGAGCGCGTAGGTGAGCGGCGAGTTGGTATCCGCAATACGCTGGCGTTCTTCGTCGTTCAACTGCACGTGCGTCGTCGAATCGAGCGGCACGATGGTCAGCGGCAACCCCGCGCCGTAGACCAGTTGTGCATCTTCAGTCGCCTGATAAACATTCCATTCGCGTATGGGCTTGCCGGGACTGTACGAGGTTCCGTAGACGCAGCCGCTCATCAAGACGACGCGCTTGACGTACTTGCCCAGGTTTGGCTCTTTGCGCAAGGCATCGGCGATATTCTGCAAAGGGCCGACGGCGAGCAAGGTCACTTCGCCGGGATAGCGTTTGACGGTTTCGACGATGAAGTCGGCGGCGGATTTCTTCTCTGGTCGCCTGGCGGTGAAGTCTTCGGCCCAGGAATATTGCTGAAAGACTTTGTTGTTGGTCTTGCGCCCAATGAAGACCGGAATGTCGTCGCGTCGAGTGATGTGCAGCAGCTTGCAAGCGATCTTCGCCCGCGCCGGTGTGTTGCCGTGCGTGATCGTGATGCCGAGCGGCGCGAAGCCTTGATACGAAATCACGAAGCCCAGCGCCCACGCATCATCAATGTCATCGCCAATGTCCGTATCGAGAATGACCTTCGACTTGCCAGTCTGCGCAAAGATGCCGATGGGACACAGAGCAAGACAAAGGAGCGCGAACATATAAATGAATAACGGTCGCTTGATCATCCTTCCGTTCACCTCTGATCGGCTATTCAAGACTCATAGCCTCGCCTTACCTTGTTACAGGCGATGAGATGGCTACTTCGCCGAGAACTTATAGACCGTCGTCGTCGCGTACTTCTGGCCAGGCTTCAGCGTGGTCGATGGAAAGCTCGGCTGGTTCGGCGAATCCGGGAAATGCTGCGTCTCCAGGCAGAAGCCGTAACGCTTGACGTATACCTTGCCGCCTTTGCCGGTGATCGTGCCGTCGAGGAAATTGCCCGCGTAAAACTGTATGCCCGGCTCGGTGGTCGAGACTTCCAGCACGCGCCCGGTCGTCGGTTCATAGACGCGCGCCGCAAGCGAGAGCGAGTTGCCCTTTTTGTTTAACACCCAGTTGTGATCGTAACCGCCGGCCAGTTGCAACTGATCATAATTATCATCGATGTGCGCGCCGATAGTCATCGGCTTGGTGAAGTCCATCGGCGTGCCTTTGACCGCACGCAGTTCGCCGGTCGGGATCAAGCCTTTGTCCACTGGCGTGAAGCGATCTGCATTGAGGTAGATTTCGTGGCCCAGGTTGTTGGCCGCGCCGCCTGCCGCCAGATTGAAGTAAGAATGTTGTGTAAGGTTGACTACCGTGTCTTTGTCGGTCGTCGCGGTGTAGTCAATTCGCCATTCGTTCTTGTTGTTCAGCGTATAGACGACGCGCACAGACAGGTTGCCGGGAAAGCCTTCTTCGCCGTCTTTGCTCACATAAGTCAATTCGAGCGCCGCGCCGTCTTTGGCCTTGACGGGCTTCGCCGTCCAGACGACTTTATCGAATCCCTTGAGGCCGCCGTGCAACGTATTCTCGCCGTCGTTCTTCGGCAATTGATAAGTTTTGCCGTTCAGCGTGAACCGCGCCTTGCCTATGCGGTTGCCGTAACGCCCGATGAGCGCACCGAAGTAAGGCGTCTTATCGAGGTAGCCTTGCAGATTGTCGTAGCCGAGCACGATGTCTTCGAGCTTGCCGTTGCGATCCGGCGTCTTCAACGAGATGACGATGCCGCCATAAGTCATGACTTTCATTTCGATGCCGTTGGCGTTCGTCAGCGTGTAAAGATCGACCGGCGTGCCGTCCGGCAGCTTCCCGAATGCTTGCTTTTCAGTCTTCATTTTTTGCTTCGTCTCCCTGGCCTGAGCACCAATCGCCAACCAGACGATACTCAGTGTCACTGCCATGCAAATGTTCAAGGTCCGCATCATGATGGTTCTTTCTCCTTTGGCTTCGTCAGCGAAGCACGATCAAATAACGGTTCGCTTTATAACATTTCTTACCGAGCATCGCGCGGCGCTTTGGCTGGCGCGATGCGGAACCACTCGAATTTAGCAGCCGCGCCGCTCGCGCCGCCAGCCGTCAGCGCCACGCGCACGGCCCTGTCCCAGGGCGGCAGGTATTCGCCCTTCACTTGCTCGCCGACTGCCATCCATCTGCGCCCGTCGCGGCTCACGGCAAAGCGGAAGCGGTCGCCGCCGGTCGCCGTCATTCGCAGATAAACCATTGGCGTACGCGGCGCATCGTCTGTCGCAAGCGTTTGTTGCTTGCCCTTCTCTCTACGCCACACCGTCGCCTTGCCGTCGCCGACCGCGATGCCGAGCGCGTTCTGCTCATCGCCATAAGCCGCCAGCCCGGCCAGCGTTCCCTGTTTCAAGCCGCTCAGATCAATCGCCGTCGTCGCCGTGTAATCACCCGTCGTCGTCGTCCGCGCGACAACCGCGCCGAGCATATCTCGAGCGTGTGCGGCTGCCGGCGCAAGCACAAGTTGTCCGCCTTCGGCGGCTACCACAGGTTCGTTCGCCTGCGGCCACTGCCAGCCGGGTCTTAAAAGCGGTAACGTGAAGTCATCATAAACTTCATATTCCGCGTTGTCCTCACGCACTCCAAACGGCGAAGCGGCTCGCGCGCTTGGCCCTTTGCCGTTGTTGATCGTCGGCCAGCCGTCGCCTCCCCACTTCACTTCATCCAGCAAAGCCTGCCGCCCGGCGTAGACAAAATCTTTCGGATGATAGGCGTGATAGAGCAAGTAGTCGCGGCCTCGCGCATCGCTCGCGATGCTGCCGTGACCGGGACATTTCCAATCGTCATTGCCTTTCAGAATGGGGTTCGCAGGATTCTTCTCCCAGGGGCCGAGCAAGGCTCGCGACCGCGCCACGCCCATCGCGTAGTTGCAGCCGCGACCGCAACAGGCATTGCCGGAATAGAACATATAAAAATAACCGGCGTGCCGCAGAATGAATGGCCCTTCGACCAGATTGCTCTCCCAGGCCGCCGTATTGCGAATCAATTCCCGCTTTTCGCCGACCAGCCTGGTGCCCTCGCTTGAAAGCTTCTGCGCCCAGATCGGCGTTGGTTGATTGCGGCTGTTGCCGTCTTCTTTCCACACCAGATAGCGTTCGCCTTTTTCATCCGTAACGGCCATCGCGTCAATCGAACCGGCGTCCTGGCAGATCAGCGGCCCGTGATCAATGTACGGCCCTCGCGGATTCGCTGCCGTCATGACCGCGACGCAGAGCGAGCCGTCTTTTTTGTGGCCGGTGTAGTAAATGTAATATCGGCCACGATAGAAAGAAATCTCCGGCGCCCAGTAATTGCCGTCCGACCAGTCGGGCCGCTGACTGAGAGCCGCGCCAACGATCTGCCAGTTGACCAGATCGCGCGAATGCAGGATGGGAAACAGCGGCGACCACTGCGAGGTGGTCGCCGTCGCCCAGTAATCCTGGCCGACGCGAATGATCGATGGATCAGGATAGTCGCCCGCCATCACAGGGTTGGTATAAGTGGCGCGCGGCTGTGCCGAGACGGTTGCCGCAGAAAACGTAGCCCAGGTTACAAGCAAAGCGACCATCGCTCTGATTAGATTAGTTTGCAAATGGGAGTACGGCAGGCGATAGCATGTGGAGCGCGGTGACTGGTCACCGCTTTGCGTCTCAAGCATTGCAGAAAGCTGCGACTTGTCGCAGCACTCCAAATCGTGCCGCATCTCATTTCGTATACACGAAAATGAGAACCAATCCAAAAGGCATTTCCAGGTCATTCCCTTCTCCGTAGGTATTTCATTGTTGAACATTGAGCGTGATGACCGAAACCGAATGTTTTGGCAATACCACATCGAAGCTCGGCGCGGCTTGAATGGTCGAACGCTTGACCGCTACGGCATCCGGGGTCGCAAAGCTGTTCGCCTCGTTGAGCGAGTCCGCCGCCAACGTCCACACCTCCGCAACGGCCTTCACCTGAGCGCCGATTAAGTTGACCTTGATGCTGATCGGCTTCGTCTGATGCGTGTTCACAGCCTTGATAAAAATCTGTTTACGGTCTGCCGAACGGCTGACGACCACATCGAGGTAAGGCACGCCTTTGCCTTCGCGGCTGCTGTCAAATCCAGGGCTGTTGATGATGGCGGCCAACCGCTCGACGCCGAGATGCGTGCGATAGAGCGCATTGGCGTGATAAAGCGGCGAGACGAAGACCGCGTGACGGCTCGCCTGAATGATGCCGCCCGGCCAGCCGTTGACCAGATCGGAGACGGCGCTCATCGCCACCAGTCCGTTTGTGCGTTCAAATACATTCATCAGCCGCGCCCCGTAAAGCGCCGACATCATCGAATACTGCTGACCTTCCACCAGATCAAGCCCCCACTCGTTGATGGCCAGCCGTATGTCGCGACCGGGCGCAAGCTGGCGAATCAAGTCGGCAACCTGACTGTAGAATCGCTCATAGAAAAGCGGGCGGGCCATCAGATTGAGCGCATCGCCGGCCATCTCTTTTCTGCCGTAATAATGATGAATCGCCAGATAATCCATGCGCTCGCCGGCCATTCGCAAGACCACGCGGTTCCATTTCATGTCGTTGTCGCCGACCGCGATCAACTTGATCGACGGATCGACGGCGCGCATGGCTTCAGCATAGCGGTTGAAGTTTTTCCCGTAGGTTTCGGCATCCGAATGGCCGCGCACCCAGTTGCCCCAGATTTCGTTGCCGACTTCCCAGAACTTGACGCCGTAAGGCTGCGTGTGGCCGTTGCGCGCACGCATCGCGCCGTACTTCGAGGTGGCAGGACCGTTGCAGTATTCGACCCACGCAGCCGCTTCTTCGACGGTCGCGCCGCCGCCTTCGACGTTGACGGTCAGCGAAGGTTCAGCACCGATGTTGCGGCAGAACTGCATGAACTCATCTGTGCCGAAATCGCCTGGTTCCGATTCGTTTTTCCATGAGAGGTTGCTCCACGTCTTGCGCTCATCGCGCGGCCCTATGCCCCACAGCCAGTGATAATCCTGCGCGACGTTGCCACCCGGCCAGCGCGCGAAGGCAGGCTGCAAGGCTTTGACCCTGGCAAACACATCAGCGCGCACGCCGGCCACTGCATCGCCGGGCAGCAGCGAGACTTGATCGATCCACAATCGCCCTTTGCCATTGATGAGCAGCGCCAGTCGTGCCAGCTTATCGCTCCTGTTCGGCTTGAGCGTGAATTCGTATTGCCGCCAATCGCCCGCGATGTTGCTGATCTCTGCCGCTGCGTAGCGTTCACCGCCGAGCACATCCGCTTCGAGCGTCAACGTGATGTGGCCATCAAATGCTTCTGTCTTGATCCACACATAACCGCGATAAGCGACCGTCTCGCGCACAGGAATGCGGCTCTGGAAGATGCCATGCGATTCGACGACGCCGCGATCAACGTCGACGCGCAGTGAATGTTCGACTGGCTCGTTCACCGCTTTCTGTTTGACGGGATACGAATGGCTGTCGTCCCAACGAAAGTTCAGCGCATAGTCGTCATTGCGATCATCGGGATAGCGTTCCCAGTAGCGCGATAAGCCGATGATGTTTGCGGCTTCTTCAAAACTGCGATTGCGAATCAATTCAGCCGTCAGGCCCTCTTTGATGCCTCCAAACATGAACTCCAGAAACTGACCGTAGAGTGCCGGGCTGATCGGCCCCTCGACTTTCGCCGCATCAATCGTCATGGTCGCCGCCAACGATTGCTTTGACTGGGCGAGCGTAACCGGCGGCGCAAGGCACAGGCATAGCAGCAGGCATCGCGCAATAAAGAAGGTGAAGTGATGGCGGAATCGTTGTCGCACGCCCGTGTAGTTGGTTGAATGATCATGCATTCGCTTATCTTCTTTGAGCGCGTGTTCTGAAGTTCTAGAGCGATTTTCAAATGCGTTTGCCATGTAGCGCAAGGCGGTTAGCTTGCGCGAGTCGCTGCGCAAGCTAACCG
>JBBWZK010000002.1:0-11374 GCA_039648975.1 Blastocatellia bacterium | reverse complement strand
GGGGCAAGAGATACGGGTGATGACAACATCACTTCCTGTTCTCGATTCTCGGTTACTGTGGTGAGGACAGTAACCGGACACAAGGCGATGCAGTCTTCCCACGCTGCATCGCCTATTTTTTTGCCTGGCGAGCGATTCCCTTCTGATTCTCGCCATCTTGACACACCACGCGCCACGCCCTTATGTTCAAGCATCCCACACTTCTGAGGAGTCGATGCTCGAACAGTACCGCCGCAATTATACAGAGTTCAACGCTGCCGTGTTGCGCGAGCATTACCTGTTCGGCTCTGGCCAGAAAGCGACGCTTGAGTTGGCACGCATCTACGAGCGCTTCAGCGATCTATTCGCGCCTGACCGCATCGAAAAACTCAAGCAGCAACTCGACGAAACGCCGGCCCACTTCGAGAGCGAGCGCGTCTCGCTGCGTCACTTGCTCAGCTTTGCCGTCGAGCAATTTCTCGAAGATGCCGTTAACACCTTGACAGAAGAGATCAGCGCCCACGAAGCGGCGGCAACAATCGAATTCGCGGGCCGCGTGATGACCTTTTCTGAGGCAATCGTCGCCCTTGCCACCGCGCCCGACCGCGCCACGCGACAGGCGATTGACCACCAGCGGCTGGCGGTCATCGATGCGGCCAACGACCTGCGCGCCGAACGACTACGGAAGCTTCATGAGGCCGCGTGGTCGCTTGGTTATGAAAGCTACACAAAGCTATTGGAGGAGTTGCGCCAGCTCGATTACGAGAAGGTTTGGCGCGTCGCCGCGCCGCTGCTCGGCAGCACCGAAGCGCTTTACGTCGCGCGGCTCAGCGAAACCTTGCAGCGCGACATAGGGGTTCGCGTCGAGGAAGCCCGGCGCAGCGACTACCTGCATCTGATCCGCCTGACGCGCTATGACGCCAGCTTCCCGGCGTCGCGCTTGCTCGATGTCTATCGCCAGACGATGGCCGGGCTGGGCATCAATGTGGATGCGCAGCGCAACATCGAAATTGATAGCGCCATACGCCCGCGCAAAAAGCCGCGCGCCTACTGCATACCCATCGTCGTGCCGGATGAAATCAAGCTGATGATTCGCCCGGCGGGCGGGCAAGCGGATTACAAGGCATTGCTACATGAAGCCGGCCACGCGCAGCATTACGGCTGGACGGCGGCGGGCCTGCGCCCTGAATTCAAGTACACAGGCGATTATGCGCTGACCGAAGCTTACGCATTTCTGTTCCATAACCTGCTCGCGGATCGCGCCTGGCTGACGGAGTTTCTCGGCTTTGCAAGCAGCCATGAATTCATTCAATCGTTTATGCTGGTCGGGCTGATGAGGGCGCGGCGGACGATTGCCAAGCTCGGTTACGAAGCGCGCCTCCATGCGGGCGAGGACTTCGCGCGTGCGGCGGACGATTATGCTGAATCGCTCAGCGAAGCGACGAAGTTCAAGACGTCGAAGACGGAATATCTCTCCGACACCGACGAGGGGTTGTATGTGGCGAATTACGTGCGCGCCTGGGCCTTCGCGTCGCAGTTGCGCGATTATCTGCAATCGCGCTTTGGCCATCGCTGGTGGGCCTCGCCGCGTGCCGGCAATTTTCTCAAAGAAATCTGGGAGACCGGCGACCGTTACACTGCCGACGAGATGGCCGCGCAGATCGGCATCGGCCCCATTGCCTTCGACCTGTTGATTGACGAATTCAATCAAGCCCTGAAGGGCTAGGGGCCGGGGGCCGGTGATGGAAGATGGGATTGTACTCCCGTCTTCCAATTTTCCGGCCCCTGGCCCTTGGCCCCTGGCCCCCAACACCTATGAAAACCATTACGGTCAAACTCAAAGAGCGCAGTTACGGGATTCACGTCGAGGCAGGGTTGCTTGATGAAGTGGGCGACCTGCTGCGCGCCGCCGTCGGCGCGACGGCGCGGCGCGCTGTTCTGGTAAGCAATCCTACGGTTGATCATCTCTATGGTCGCCGGCTTGAGGGCGGGCTGAGGCGCGCGGGCTTCAAAATGGAGCGTTTTTTGATCGGCGACGGCGAACGCTTCAAGACGCTCGGCACGGCGGAAAAACTCTATACGTTTTTGATCGCGCAGCGCATTGAGCGTTCGGATGTGATCGTCGCCCTGGGCGGCGGCGTGGTCGGCGACCTCAGCGGCTTTGCAGCGGCGACTTATCAACGCGGCATTCGCTTCGCGCAGGTGCCGACGACTTTGCTGGCGCAGATAGATAGTTCGGTCGGCGGCAAGACGGGCGTCAATCATCCGCTCGGCAAAAACCTCATCGGCGCGTTTCACCAGCCGGCGCTTGTTGTCATTGATCCGACGGCACTGGCGAGCCTGCCTGAACGCGAACTGCGCGCCGGCCTCTGCGAAGCCGTCAAGTACGGCGTCATCCGCGACCGCCGCTTGTTTCAGCGCATCAACCGCGAGATGGACCGCCTCAAGCAACTCGATGTAGCCGAGCTTACACACCTCATCGCGCGCTCGTGTCAGATCAAAGCCGACGTGGTGGCGCGCGACGAGCGCGAAGGCGGCTTGCGCAAGATTCTCAATTTTGGCCACACCGTCGGCCACGCCCTCGAAGCGGTGACGCGCTATCGCCGCTTCCTGCATGGCGAGGCGGTTGGCCACGGCATGCGCGCCGCCGCAGGCATTGCCGAGCGCCTCGCGTTGCTGTCGAGCGCCGAGCGCCAGTTGATTGATGAGGCAGTGCGGCGGGTTGGGCCTCTGCCATCAGCGAAGACTCTTGCGCTCGATGATATAATCTCAGCAATGGCACACGACAAGAAGGCAGAGGCCGGACACACGGCCTTTGTGCTGCCGACGGCGATTGGCCGCGTCGTGGTGCGAACGGACGTGCCCCTGCAAATCATTCGTTCAGCCCTCAAGGATGCTCTTTTCGAGCAGCCGATTTAATTTTGCGAAGGCCGCTTGGCCGTCAGGTCGGGTGAAGGATTCCCTTGCTGATTTGCGACAATGGCAAATCCAACGCTCACCCGCCTCACGCCGCTTGCGCGCCGGCGGCTTTCGCGCTCATGGAGAGTAACGCAATGAATAGCAGAGCAACACGCGCGGGTGAGCGCGGCGCAGTAAGCATTAAAACCATCGTCGTGGTCTTCTTTCTCCTGTGCGCCGCTTTTCTGGTGATGAAGCTCGCGCCGCTTTACATCGAACAGCGCAAAGTGATCTACGATGTTGAAGAGGTGGCGCGCATCGCGGCGGTACGCAACTACAAAGAAGAGAGGATCGCGCCGGAACTGGGCAAGCTTTGCGGCACATATGAGTTGCCGGAAGGCAGCATCAGCTTCCTCCGACGCGACGGGTCAAACGTGGTGATTGCCGTCAACTACACGCGCTCGGTCGACCTGTTGGTCACCACGTACAGTTGGAAAGTGGAGCACACCATCGTCGGCAAGGAATTATAATCTAAACCGCGTTCAATCGATTCCGTAAGCGCGCAGCGGCAGCATGAACAAACGGCGCGGCCTGAGAGGTCGCGCCGTTGACTCATGTATGTAGCGCAAGGCGGTTAGCTTACGCCTGTCATTACGCCTCTGCATTGCCGGGCGCAAGTTATAGTTTGCGCTACAAAACTGCTCTAAGCCATTCGCGCCGCCGCATCGCGCGCAAAGTAGGTCAGGATGATGTCAGCGCCGGCCCGCTTGATGGCCGTCAGCGTCTCCATCACGATGCGCTCTTCGTCGATCCAGCCCAATTGCGCGGCGGCCTTGATCATCGAATATTCGCCCGACACCTGATAAGCCGCCAGCGGCAGGTCGAAACGCTCATGCACGGCGCGTATGATGTCCAGGTAAGCCAGCGCCGGCTTGACCATCAACATATCCGCGCCCTGCTCAACGTCGAGCGCGGCTTCGCGCAACGCCTCGCGGGCGTTGGCCGGATCCATCTGATAGCCGCGCCGGTCGCCGAACTGCGGCGTTGAGCCGGCGGCTTCGCGGAACGGGCCGTAAAAGCCCGACGCGTACTTCACCGCATAAGACATAATCGGCAAGTGCTCGAATCCCGCCTCATCGAGCGCCGCGCGAATCGCCGCCACGAAACCGTCCATCATATTCGACGGGGCGATCAGGTCAGCGCCGGCTTCGGCCTGCGACACGGCGGTGCGCGCCAGCAAATCGAGCGTCGGATCGTTCAACACTTCGCCATCGCGGATGACGCCGCAGTGGCCGTGGTCTGTGTATTCGCAAAGGCAGTTGTCGGCAATCACGAACGCCTCTTTGACTTCGCGCTTGATGGCCCGTATGGCGCGCTGCGTGATGCCGTCTTCGGCATAAGCCTGCGAGCCGACAGAGTCTTTTTCATCGGGCACGCCGAAAAGGATGACCGAGCGGACGCCGACGCGCACCGCCGACGCGACTTCCTTGACGAGTTCGTCAATCGATAGATTGAAGCAGCCGGGCATCGCGCTGATTTCGCGCCGCACGCCTTCGCCTTCGCAGACGAAGAGTGGGTAAACAAAATCGTTCGGCGTCAGATGGGTTTCGCGCACCAGCGCGCGGATGGTGTCGTTGCGGCGCAGACGGCGCGGGCGTTGGATGAGAGTCATGAACTAAGCTCCTTGATGAACTTTGCAACCCGCTCACTCTTCGTCAGTGAAGAAGAAGATCTTGACGCAAGGTTCCGAGCAGAACATCTGCGCGTAGCGTCGCACGGCGCACTTGTCGCAGACGAGCTTGAAGCATACGGCGCACTTGTGCAGCCGCAGTATCTTTGACGCTTGATCGCATTTTGCGCAGGTTGCCATTGCTGCTGGACAGTATAGCAAACCGCGCCGCTGTGGGAGAGAGTAATTCAGTAGGCAGTAGGCAGGAAGCAAGAGGCAGTTAAAGGCTGGCTCCGTTAGGAGCGCAATGTTTATAGTAACCGCGCTGATTTGTTTCGCAAGCCCCGTAGGGGCGCAATGTCAACATTACGCCCCTACGGGGCTTGCGTGCTTTATGACGTTGCCAACTATAAACATTGCATCCCTAACGGGACTGACAACTAATCTACTGCCTCCTGCTTCCTGCCTACTGTTGTTTCAACGACGACTCATCGTAATGCGCCAGCAAGTCCGCAGGGCCATCGTATATCGCAATCGCCCCTGCAAGCTGGGCGTCGTCCCAGCCGCCCGAGCGAAAGGCGATCACGCGGACACCGGCTCTCGTAGCCGCTTCGATGTCATAAGGCGTATCGCCGAGCATCACCGCTTCGTTTGCGGCAAAGCCTGCGCCGTCGAGCGCCGCTTTGACGATGTCGGGGTCGGGTTTGGAATTATCTGCGTCGTCGGACGAAGTCTTCTCTTCGATCAAGTCTGCCGCGCCGGCGATCTCCAGCAGTGGTTTCAATTCATCTTCTTTGGCCGAACTGGCGACGACCAGCTTCAAGCCATCGTCATGCATGCGCCGCAGAAGTTCTCTTGTCCGGGGGAAGGCTTTGATGTGGGGAAGGTAGCGGGTTTTGAAAATCTCGCCGCGCCGCCGGCTGATAGCTTTGCCCTTGGGCGTGTCTTCCGCGATGCCCGCCACCTTGGGCAGCAGCTTGTCGCCGCCCATGCCGATGAGCCGGCGCACTTGTTCAAAGGAAATGTTTATACCATGCTCGGCGAGCGCTTCGACCCACGCTCTGGCGTGCGCGTCGTTGCTGTCGACCAGCGTACCGTCAACGTCAAGGATAACGCCGCGAATCTTGCTCAACGTCGGGAGTCCTCGTTTCGTAGTTGCTCCACAAACGTCCGCCATTGAGCGTAACGTAACGAGCAGCGATAAAACAATCCGCGCATCAATCAAATCTTCTATTCAAGACACTGCGGCAAAACCCTTTGCAGAATTCTCTCAGAGTGTGTTTTGAAATTCCAAGCTCCGTAGGAGCGCAATGTTTATAGATAGGGATGAGTGATTGAGTGCAAGCTGCGTAGGAGCGCAATGTCGACATTGCGCTCCTACGCAGCTTGTTGAAACTATGCGACTGGCATTCTATAAAAATTACGTGCCTACGGCACTCATTTCAAAACCCGCTCTCAGATAACCTCAGCAATCTTTCTGAGTAAGTTGATATACGCCGCTTGACATCTGCCTAACGCATCAATACACTTGCGCCCGCTCGTATCTTGGCTCTGGAGGACAAACAACACGAAATAACTTCTCTCCTTACTTATCGGCTTGTGTCTTTTACCACTGGCCCCATTCGTTCAACAGACGAAACCGATTGAACTACCAGACGGTGCTGAAATCGCGGTTGTAACTACTGAAACTCTTTCCAGCAAGATGCCACCGATTGAGTAAGCCATAAATGATAGGGTTAGAACAGTAAGAATTTTAAAAGCCCATCAAGTGTTCAAGTAGATTGTCGAGAAGCAGGGAGCGCTCAGGCGTTTTCTAAGTTACCTCACCTAATGAAAGGAGACAGCATGAAGAACCTATTTCAGATCACGTCGCTCGTATTGATTGGTATTTTGGGAGTACAAGGTTACGCTCAGACTAAGTCCAAAACTCCGCCTCCCGTTCTCCCTCAATCAAATCAAACAACCAAACCACCACTTGCCTTTGGGTTAGAAGATGGAACCCCGGTCAAGTTGCGAATCAATCGAACCATGTCTTCCGCCGACGCCAAGACGGGTGAAACAGTCGATTTTGAGGTTCTTGAAGATATTAAAATCGGCGAAATTATTATCATTCCGCGCAGTGGAATTGCCTGGGCAACCGTAACGGAGGCGCAGCCGAAAAGAAGAATGGGACGCGGTGGAAAGCTTAATATAAACATAGACACTGTGCGACTTGTCACCGGCGAAAAGGCGGCGCTTCGTGCGGTTAAAGAGACTCAGGGTGGCGGACATACCGGGGCCATGACAGGCGCAATCGTCGCTACCAGTATTGTGTTTTTCCCGGCTGCCCCTTTCTTTCTTTTCATGAAAGGAAAAGACATCACGATTCCTAAAGGTACAGAAATCACTGCTTACATCAATGGAGATACTTCTCTTGATCCTAAGAAGTTTGCTTCTCCTGCACAGGATAAAGGGCAAGTAACGGCAGCGTCGCCAGAAGCTAACACCGCAACGCCGGGCACGAACGAGTCCGAGTCCTCCAGCATAACGATCAAATCTACTCCAGATGGAGCTGAAATCTCAATTGACGGCAAATTCGCAGGTAGCACGCCGTCCTCTTTGCGTCTCAAATCTGGAGAACATACAATCGCCATTAAGAAAGCAGGCTATGGTTTATGGGAACGAGCCATAACAATGAGCGCCGGGGGAAATATCACGGTGGATGCGGCTTTGGAAAGAATTCCTTAACGGAATTGCAAAGGTCGCAAACAGATTCAAAATCTGCCTAACTGAGCGATGACGCGCACAGGGATGTTTATGGTTCCGGCGGGCGCGCGGTTGTGCTACGCTTCGAGACGAATTGGCCCTCGACAATCGTGCTCCGCGATGGTGAACCGTCTATGATGAACATCGACTTTGAAGCGCAGCAGACGGCGCAGGCGCAACTGGAGGCGGGCGAGCGGCTGCTGTGGCATGGTAGACCCGACCCGAAACGCCAACTGCTCGGCGGGCTGGCGATCATGCTTTTTGGCATCCCGTGGACAGCTTTCGCACTCTTCTGGACGGGCGCGGCATCGGGCCTGATCTGGGGTGACAGAGAACTCGGCTGGCATTCACTGTTCGGCCTGTTCGGCGTGCCGTTCGTGCTCGTCGGGCTTGGCATGTTAACGTCGCCTTACTGGACATATCAAAAAGCGAAACGCACGGTTTACGCCATCAGCAACCGCCGCGCGATGATTATCTCAGGGACGCGCACCCGCAAGATTCAATCCTTCGCGGGGCCGGACATCGACCTGATCGAACGCACGGAACGCGCCAGCGGCAAAGGCGATGTGATGTTTGCCACGCTCACCGGCAACAAGAACACGCAGCGCATCGGTTTCACAGGCATCACGGAGGCGCGGCACGTCGAACAGCTTTTGCTCGACACCTTCAAACGTCACGAAGAAGACAAACCGGCAGAAGATTACACGAGTCGCGGCTTCGGCTCATTTTAGATAGCGCGTCCGCAGCACCTCAAGATGATAGCGTTCGTGTCCGACCATCGCGTAAGCCAGCGCGCGCACGGTGAAGTCATAGCCGCTGGCCGTACCGCGCCGCCGCCAGGCTTCCGCCGACAGGTGCTTCAAGAAATACAGATTGCCGCGCCGCACATGCTCAAACTCGGCGATCAATTCATCCAGGCGCTGCGCGTCAAAGTTGGCCGCGTTCACCCAATCGTCCTGCTCGAAACCGGGCAAGGCCGCCGCATCCAGGCGCGCAAAGAACAGCGCCCGCATGGCGAAGACGCGCTCGGCGTCAATCACATGGCCGATGACTTCCTTGATGCTCCACTTGCCCGGCGCGTAACGTAGATCCCCAGCCGCTTCGGGAAGGGCGCGCAGAAATTCGAGCGTCGCTTCGGTCTGCCCGGCCATCGCCGCACAGAGATCGTCTTCCGGCACCAGGCCGATGTAGCGGCCATAATACTCAGCATACTCGGACGGCGCGGGCCGACCGATGAGTGAATCTGACATAGACGTAAGTGCTCCTTTTAGACGTAGCGCAATCTGACAGATTGCGCATTGACTCGCAAAGCCAAGACTAGCGCAAGCTGACAGCCTGCGCTACACGAACCGCTCTACGATTCGCTGCCTGACGCATTGAGCTTCCAGCCGCGATCATCGGCGCTCGCTTCACGAGCGATGGGCGCATCCTCTTCAGGGTCGCCGCTCGCTTCGTCGCGCAAGCGATGTTCATAAGCCGCCTTGACGAACGACACGAACAGCGGATGCGGATCGAGCGGCTTCGACTTGAACTCCGGGTGAAACTGGCAGCCCAGGAACCACGGATGATCCGGCAACTCGACGATCTCGATGAACTTGCCGTCCGGCGATTTGCCTGAGAAGATCAGCCCATGTCCGCCAAGCTCGTCTTCATAGCGCGGGTTGAATTCGTAACGATGGCGGTGGCGCTCGCTGATCTCCGGCGCGCCATAAATCCGCGCCGCCAGCGAGCCTTCCTCCAGGTTGCAGGGATAAGCGCCGAGCCGCATGGTGCCGCCCATCTGGTCGATGCCGATCAAATCGCGCAGTTTGAAGATCACCGGATGCGGCGTGTCATCATCGAACTCGGTCGAATCCGCGCCGTCGAGCGCCGCGACGTGGCGCGCAAATTCAATCGTCAGACATTGCATGCCGAGACAGATGCCGAAGTACGGCGTCTGCTCGCGGCGCGCGTAGTTGATGGCGCGCAGCATTCCACTGATGCCGCGTTTGCCGAAGCCGCCCGGCACCAGTATCGCATCGAAGTCGCGTAAGCGATCTTCCCAATTCGGATCGTCCATCAACTCTTCGGATTCGAGCCAGCGAACCTGCACGCGCAGACGATTCGCCACGCCGCCGTGCACCAGGGCTTCGTGCAAACTCTTATACGAGTCTTCAAGCTCGACGTATTTGCCGATGATGCCGATGGTCACAGTAGCCTCCGGGTTCTTGATCGTCTCGACCAGTTCGGTCCACTTCGCCAGGTCGCGCTCGCCGGCGTTCAGTTGAAGCTTCTTGACGATCATGTCATCGAGGCTCTGGTGCGCGAACATCAGCGGCACTTCGTAGATCGTCGGCACGTCCTGCGCCGTGATGACTTCGTTTTCGCGGACGTTGCAGAACAGGGCGATCTTCGCCTTCATATCGTGCGGCAGCGGGCGGTCGCAGCGACATAAGAGCAGGTCGGGCTGAATACCGATCTCGCGCAGTTCTTTGACCGAATGCTGCGTCGGCTTGGTTTTCAATTCGCCCGAGGCGGCGATGTAGGGCACCAGCGTCAGGTGAATGAACAAGGCGTTTTCGCGCCCGATTTCATTGCCCATCTGGCGAATGGCTTCAAGAAACGGCAGCGATTCGATGTCGCCGACCGTGCCGCCGATTTCGACAATCACCACGTCCGGGCCGTCCGCCACAGTGCGAATCGCGTCTTTGATTTCGTTGGTGATGTGCGGGATGACCTGTATGGTCTTGCCTAGATAATCGCCGCGCCGTTCTTTGTTGATGACCGACAGGTAAATCCGCCCCGTCGTCCAGTTGTTCGACTGCGTCAGTTGCGCGTGCGTGTAGCGTTCGTAGTGGCCGAGATCCAAATCGGTCTCCGCGCCGTCGTCTGTGACGAAGACTTCGCCGTGCTGAAACGGCGACATAGTGCCGGGATCGACGTTGATGTACGGGTCGAGTTTTTGTAATGTAACTCGCAGGCCACGCGCTTCGAGCAGGCAGCCGATAGAAGCCGCCGCCAGCCCTTTGCCGAGACTGGAGACGACGCCGCCGGTGACAAAAATAAACTTGGTCATAATCGGTTCTCCTCAATCATCCTTTTGACTCGTTCGTAATCCTGCTCGGTGTCCACGCCAATCGAGCGATGCTCGACCGCAACGACGCGAATGCGTATGCCGTTTTCGAGCGCGCGAAGCTGTTCGAGCTGTTCAAGCCGTTCGAGCGCCGACGGTCGCATACGGGCGAATGCTTGCAGGAACTCGCTGCGATACGCATAGAGTCCCGAATGCTTACGATAATGATGAAGCAGGCTCGCATCTGTGCGCAACGCCTGCTCAAGCGAGAGACCTGGGGCGGGCCGTATGTGCGGCACAGGCGAGCGCGAAAAATAGAGGGCGAATCCGCTGGCGTCGGTCACGACTTTGACGACGTTCGGATTGAACACATCTTCGACATCCAGAATGGGTTCCGAGGTGGTGCTGATTTGTAGCTCTGCATCTTCAATGAGCGGCGCGATGGCCGCATCAATGGTTGACGGTTCGATGGTCGGTTCGTCGCCCTGCACGTTGACGACGATTCGTGCGTCAAGCGCGGCGGCGACTTCGGCGATGCGGTCTGTGCCGGACGCGCAATCGGGACTTGTCATGCGCGCTTCAGCGCCGTGCGCGGTGACCGCGTTGAAGATGCGTTCGTCGTCTGTCGCAACGATCACACGCACGATAAGCTGGGCGCGCGCGGCGCGTTCGACGACGTGCATAATCATTGGGATTTGTTTGATGGGGAGGAGGGGTTTGCCCGGCAATCTTGTCGAGCCGTACCGCGCGGGGATGATCGCAACGGCTTCTCCCTTCACGGGCTTTCAGAGTATCCGAAAGCATGGGCCGATGTCAAACGAAGCGCGTCAGGCGGCTGCGCCACCAGGCGATGCGGGATGCGGCGAAGGGGAGACGCGGAGACGCGGAGACGCGGAGACACGGCGATAGGAATCTTCAGGATGTCTATCTCGATTTATTAGTCTACGCGTCTCCCCTTCGCCGCATCCCGCATCGCCTGGTGGCGCAGCCGCCTGACGCGCTTCGTTTGACATCGGCCCATGCTTTCGGAT
>JBBWZK010000482.1:0-11800 GCA_039648975.1 Blastocatellia bacterium | reverse complement strand
GCCACTATTATTGCACAAAGCGGCGACTTGTCGCCGCACTCCAAAAGTGGAAGCAGCACTGCGCGATTAGCTCTGATGTTCGGGATGCGTGCAGCCGACGAACTCTTTGAGGTACGAATTACCTTTGTACTTGAGTTCTTTGTGAATGCCGATCTCCGACGTGTAGTAGCCGTCAATCGCCGCGTTCTTGATGGTGCGGAAGAATTTTTCTGCGACCGTCTGCGGATTGCGCTCGTTCTTGCTGATGGCTTTCAACAACTCGACCTGTTGCTCGACGCTCGTATCGGCAAAGGCTTTACTGAATTTGTCGTTGCTCATCTTATTGACGGCGGCCAGCCCATCGCGCCAGGTCTGTTTGACGGCGTCGGGCGATTCGCTGACGATCAGATCGATATACTCGTTGACACGCGCTGCTTTCGCGCCGGGCGACGAATCGTCAGCCGGAATGATGCGCTCAGACATCTCCAGGACGGTGCGATTCTCTTCCGGCGTGAAGAACTTCAGCGGTTGCGGCTTGGCATCGGCGGCGGCCTGCGTCGCCGTGTGCATGTGCTGATGCTCTTGCGCTGTGCCGGTCGAAGTAAGCACGGGTAGCGTTGCGATGACGCCCGCGCCGACCGTCAGACCTTTAATCGCTTCTCTGCGGGTCAGCTTGTCATTTGATTCAGCCATGGTGAAATCTCCCCAAGAGTTCGCTGCGAAGACGCGCTTTGCGCCCGCGACTGGTTTGCTCAAGCAACTTGTTTGGGATTGCACGATTGCTCATCCGTGCAGGACTAACTTTTAACCGACGAGCCGCAAAAGTCAAGCGCCTTCATCATCTGAAGCGCAGCCAGGGTGCGATGAAAAGAAGAACACGGCTTATGGAGTGCAGCGACAGGTCGCCGCACTCCACAGCCTACGGCACTCATTGTAAAACACGCTCTTGGACATGCCCGGAGTGAGCCGTCTGCCATTCCAATGCAAACTCACAGCACGGGCCGCCATTGAGGACACAGTTCGGATGAGCGAACCGTGTATTGGATGCGCCGGCCAAATCCAACGCCTTGCTCCAGAAGCCGCCGAGGCTTTCACAGATGGCGCGCGTCGGACTGGCGCCAGGCTCATAGCGATAGCGCACCAGACAACGAGAGTCGCCTGTCCTATCGATCTCCAGGTCATAGGTGTCGTGGAAAAAGAACTCCTTGATCGATGGAAATTTTTCCAACTGCTTGACGGGATCTTTGACGAGCAGCGTGCGGTAGACGCCTGTGAATACATACTCGGCCATGAAGCGACCAACCTCGACCGATAGCGTCGGCGTGGCCGGCGTCGCCAGCGCGCGCGTCACCTGACGCAGCCCATCCAGCGTGCTATAGGGATACCAGTTCGTCGGCAGGAAAAAGGACGACATCATCGAAGGATTGTTGCGGCTGACTGCGTTGAACGCCTGCGAGACGGCCTGCTCGCCATAGCGATTCTTCAACAGTTCCATCCACGCATTAAGCAGTATGCCTTTGATTTCCGCCATGATTTCTCCTCAGACTGATTATTTGTCGGGGGTGGGGAGCCTTGGCCAGAGCCGATGCAACAGGGTTTTCAAAATGGCCCCGGCTTGCGTTGATGACTATACCCACTCATAAAGTGATTTTCAATAATATTCTCCGGCGTGCGATTAGATCGGTTTGCAGTTGCATGTACAGGAGCAGCATTTTGGAGTGCGGCGACTTGTCGCCGCTTTATGCCATGCGGGACACGCACTGCGGGCACACGCCCCCGCACTCCAAAACCGGTCACCTCTCTGGCAAATACGGAAGGGGAAGTGGGATAGCTAACTTGATCTCTTCTTTTTAGCGGATTTGGTTTTTGACGCGCTGCCGCGTTTAGCGGCTTTTGAACTTTGTGGCGATTGGTCAATGGCTGGGTTTTTGCGCGGCCTGCCGACGGGAAGTGGCTCAAAGGCTTCGACCTCTTTCCTTAAAAGAAATTTCCTTCTGCCTACTTCGATGATGGTAAACCTGCCACGTTTGACCAACGAATGGATAGCCTGAATACTGACTCCACGCATTTCAGCCGCTTCCTGCTGAGATACCAATTCGCCTAGATCAATTTTCATTTGTGAAAATATGTTGAGTTGCTCTGTAGATTACGTGATAATGACAAAGACGCGCCAAAGCGATGACGCGCCAGTCAGGCGACAAAGAAAGCTCGTCTGACATCCGAAGAGAAGCGGGCCGGAACCTGCCAGGGATACTTGGCCCGTTTCTCTTAAACTACTTGAAACATTCAAGAGGTTACACGAATCATGCCTTGTTCGCCAGATGATTGTGAACCGTCTCGGCCCGCCCGCAAATCAAAGCGCCCGCGCCGGACAAGCACGCCGCATCATACGAACTCCACGACGGCTCGCCTGGGTGGAATAGATGCGGCTGCCTATTCTCCAGAAACCTGGCAGGCCGTAGAGATGCTATTACGCCTCCACCCGCTGCGGATGCTTGCAGCGGTAATCAAGATTGTGTTGCGCGACCGAATAAACGATGAGGAACTCCAGCTTATTTGCAAGTTCTACCATACCGCCCTCATGTTGAGGCCAGTGGAAGGAAGCGACGGCGAGTGAAGCCTCCGGGCAGCCGCCTGACCGCTCGGAGTAAGGAGAGGTTCGAGATGTAGCGCAAGCTGTTAGCTTGCGCCGGGACTCGCGCAAGCTAACAGCTTGCGCTACATGCGGACACTGATTTGAAAACCGCTCTGGTGGATGACTTTGATGTCGTCCTGAAAGCGCGGATCAACCTCGAAGGAGGCGTCAAACTGCCCGCTGAAGCCTGTCAATTCGATGGTTTGGCCTGGGCTCAAACCGCTAACGTCTATGCCCGTCGAGGCGCTGACGAACGAATGAACTTCGCCGGTTCCATCATTGATGAAGATGATGGAACCGAACGGCGGACATTGAAGACGGGCTGAGTGATCGTTCCCCTGATCCTGACCAGCTTGCCTTCGGTCGCTTCGTCCACGGCCTCGGTTGCGACCGGGAGCGGCTGCACCTTCGGCCCGCTTCCATGAGCTTTGGTGTTAGTCACATTGATTAGAACGAGCAGCCCAAAGCTATCGGCAAGTTGACCGGTGACGTGAACCTGCTGCCTCGGCGCAAACCCTAGATTGTCGGCAACGCTGACATAGATGTCGCCGGTGTGATCTTGAATGGCGAAGCCCTGATCACCGGTGCTTGAGCTAAACGCGCCCGAAGGCACCGTGACCGAGCCATCAACCGTGACCACAGTTCCCAGAGGCAAGCTACGCGCTTCGGCAATCGAAATGGTCTTGGGATTTGATGGAGTAGGCGTTGCCCGGCCAGGGGCAGGCAGCGCCAGGTTGCTGATTAAAGCCAGCGCCAGCAGCAGCACCGGCAGTAAGAATCTGCGGCTGATGTTTCTGTACGTCATGATTTTTTCTCCTTGTGAAGATGGCCCGGCTCGCGCCGAGCGGTTAATGACTTCAGGCCAGTGACCTCCCAGGCCGACTTGATAAGCCCGGCCTCGGAGCCTCTCTGATTGTTGTTAGCGAATCAGGGCGGATTAGGAGCGCTCCTTTCGGCGTTTCGGCGAAGCGCAGCTTCCCCTTTTCGACCCGGCGAAAAGCCTGTCGGTTTCTCTTATTTGAGTTGTTCACATGACTCACGCGCAGAGCGTGATTGATTTCTCTCTACTGCCCTGTGCCGGGCGGCGCGGGCGTCGACGGCTTGCTGGGAGTCTTGCGACGGCGCGGTACACGTTCGACATGACTAGCCGTGATCCAAGCCGTCAACATCTTCACGTCGTCTCTCAACACGTTGCGCATGATGGCGTCGAGTTGCTTCAAAGCTCTCGTGCTCCGACTAATCGCGTCGTCTATCGCTGCGGTGCTTGCCGTCTTCTGCTCCAGGCTTTGATTCTGGGCGGTCGTCGCCTGCTCGAACGCCGCGATGTCCGCGTTGAGGTCTTCAATGAAGTCGGCGGGAAGCCCGAAGCGAATAAAGTCGGCCTTGATCGGCGTGGCGTCCACCACATATGCTCGCGCTGCGGTCAGCAAGTCCTGATCGCCGCCGCGCGGCATGCGGAACTTATTGTCCAGGCAGGGCATGTCGAAAGCCATCACGTGAGCCGTGCGGTTGATGGCTTCCAGGTCATCCCGCAAGGCCGCGCGGGCGCTGGATTTGCTCGCCGTGCCCTGGCGGGCCTGACTCGCGCTGGAGACGTGCGTAGTCGCGTGGGTGTTTAATTCATTGACCGTCGCGCCGATGGCCGCCATCAACTGACCGGCCAATTGCGCGGCGGGAAAGAGCGTCGGGTGTTGCGCGCCGAAATCCCGGACGCGCGCTACGGTGGCGTGTTAGTTCTTTTCATGATCATTCATTGGTAATTACTCTCCAGAACATAGAGTTAGATCAAATTCCGATAGCATGTAGGGGAGGCCCTCTGTGGCCTCCCCAGACTGCGCCTGCCTACACTGGGGCGGGCAGAGACGCCCGCCCCTACATGCTATCGGAATTTGATCTAGAGCGGTTTTCAATCGGATGTAGCGCAAGGCGGTTAGCTTGCGCAGCGACTCGCGCAAGCTAACCGCCTTGCGCTACATGGCAAACGCATTTGAAAATCGCTCTAAGCTCCGTAGGAGCGCAATGTTTATAGAAACCCGATGTAAGAACATTCGCCAGCCCCGTAGGGGCGAAATGTCAACATTGCGCTCCTACGGAGCTTGATTTCTTTTTGCCTTACGTTTCTATAAACATTTCGTCCCTAACGGGACTTTCAAAACGGCCTCTCAGTTTCAAAGCTCAGACTTGTGAGTCAGCGCGAAGGTGAGAAGCGCGTTTTTGCCGGTGAGGCCGAGTTTCGCGCAGATGTTCGAGCGGTGGTGCTCGACGGTGCGGACGCTGATGAACATCTTCTCGGCAATCTCTTTGTTGGTCTTTGATTCGGCGACCAATAACAAGATGCGGCGTTCGGAAGCCGTGAGGTCTTTGATCGAAGGTGATTGGCTGGCGAGCGCGTCTACCCGATTTCTTTTGGTGAGCAGATGGCCTGAGAGCACGGGGCTGAAGAAACTTTGTCCGGCGGCGATGGCTTTGATGCAGCCGACGATCTCGTTTGCCGCGCTGTCTTTGACTATGAAACCATTCACGCCGACATCGAGAGCGGCGTTGAGCAGCGCCTCGTCCTTGTGCATCGTCAGAAAGATTGCTGCAACCGGCAAGCGCTGCTCTCGCAGCCGCCGCGCCACCGCTAACCCGTCAGGCGGCGGCATATCAATGTCCAGCACCACCACATCAGGTTGAAGCTCAAGGATGCGCGCGAAGGCGGATTCACTGTCATCGGCTTCGGCGACGACGTTCAGCAGCGGGTCGGCTTCGATCACCGCTCGCAGCCCGCGCCGAAAGATCGGATGGTCATCAGCGATCACAATACGAATCTCTTTGCTCATGTTTGACCTCGCAGTAAGTGGAGACGCAACGCACTTCCTTCGCAACCTACGCATTATCAAGCTTGCCGATGGTGACGTGAATCGTCACGCCTTTTCCCGCAGCAGACTCTATTGTGTATCTGCCGCCGAGCATTCGCACACGCTCCGCCATGCCTAATGCCGCGCTGAAAATCAACCGGATTGCGCTCAAGCGTGACTGCTTCAATCACCACCGGCGGAGCCGCCGAGTTGATGTAGACGGCTTCAGGATCAATGACGGCGACGCCTTCCTGTGTCGGGAACCAAAATTTACCGTCGCGTGCGATGATGCCGGCAGGCAGCCGCCCGCCGTTGCACTCGATGTTGAGCATGACATCCGGTTTGCCGTAAGCGACGCTGTTGATTCTGGCAATCCTGCCGTCGGCGAAATCATTCAACTCCTGGCGGCTGACGCGATAGATGCCTTTGTTACAACTGATCCAGAAATAGCCGTGCCGGTCTTCGAGTATCTGAAAGACGCCGTTGTTGAACAGCCCATGTTCCATCCTATAGTTGAAGAAACGGCCTTCGCGAAATCGGCTCAGACCGTCGTCGTAAGTGCCAATCCAAAACGTCCCGTCAGCATCTTCGTAGATGCACCAGATGTGAGTGCGCGCCAACCCCTGAGCCATCGTGTAGGTGATGAATTGCTCGTCTTTGAACTGCGCCAGTGCCCCGGAAGTGCCCGTCCAGAGCGCGCCCTGACGGTCTTCATGAATGACCGTCACATCGTCGGCGGGTAACCCATCTTTCGTCGTGTAGTGAGCGGCGACGCGCTCGCCATTAAATTTGAACAGGCCGCGCTCGGAACCAACCCAAACCGTGCCGAAATGGTCTGTGATGATCGTGCAGACCGTGGCCCCTGCGACCAGTCTCGACAGGTCTTTCAGCTTGCCATTCTCATAGCACAACAATCCACCGACAAGGCCGATCCATAAACGCCCCGCGCTATCTTCGCACAGAGCCTGGACGGTGTCATGGGGTTCGGGCAATGACATGTTCTTGAACTGTCCATCGCTGAATCGGCTCAGGCCGAGTATCGAGCCGACCCAGATGTCGCCGTTGCGGGATTGCAAAATGGGATAGACTTCGTGGTGCAGGAGGCCACTTGCGGTCGAGTATCCGGTGATCACTTGTTTTGTCAGACGACGCAGCCCGCGTGATGTGCCAACCCAGATGGTGCCTTCATGATCTTTGAAGATGCAGCTAATGGTTAGGGCGCTTAACCCGCCGCTCTTTCCATAGACGGTGAATCGTCCATCTTTGAAGCGCGCCAGCCCGATACCTGCTAAGTGTATCGGCCCTGTGGCAAACCAGATGCCGCCCTCGTCGTCTTCGCAATACGGGCGCAGAAACGTGCGCGGCGGGCATCCAGATCAAGCTCAACAATGACAGGGCGGAAAGCCGGGCGACAACGGACATCCACACCTGCGCCGGTAAACGAACCATAAGGTCAATCCTGAAGCTTGCAATGAACTCCGCCGTCGAGTGTTGAAATCCACGCTCTTACGACGATAGGAAACGCATCATCGCACTAAACTGAAAGGGCGATGTCTGTAGCATTTTTAACACCCCTTCGTATTTATAGCCGCAGGGCTGACGGTGAATCTCATTGTATTACTGACCACAAGGCAATGGCAATTGCACCTGATCATGATCGAGGGACATAACCGCAGCGCTTGACATTGTCGGCGAGAGAAAGTAATTTTCGCGCGCTATGACAAAGAAACTCAACGTCGCTATGATCGGCTACAAGTTCATGGGCAAGGCGCACAGCAACGCCTGGCGACAGGTCGCACGGTTTTTCGACACGCCTTACGAGCCTGTGCTGAAGGTTGTCTGCGGGCGTGACGAAGCCGCCGTCAAGCAGGCCGCCGATAAGTTCGGCTGGGAAGAGGCCGCGACCCGCTGGGAAGATGTCATCGCCCGCCCGGACATAGACATCATTGACATCTGCACGCCCGGCGATTCGCACAAGCCGATTGCCATTGCCGCCGCTGAAGCTAAAAAGACGGTCTTCTGCGAGAAGCCGCTCGCCAATACGCTCACAGAAGCCGAGCAGATGCTCGAAGCCGTAAAGAGCAACGGCGTCATTCACATGCTCTGTCACAATTACCGCCGCGCGCCCGCCGTGCAGCTTGCCAGGCAATTGATTGACGAAGGCCGCATCGGCGAGATTCGCCACTTTCGCGGCACCTACCTGCAAGACTGGATCGTTGACCCGGACTTCCCGCGCGTCTGGCGTTTACAGAAGTCGGAAGCCGGTTCGGGGGCGCTCGGCGACATCGCTTCGCACGTTCTCGACCTGTCGCGCTTTTTAGTAGGCGAGATTACAGAAACCGCTGGCCTGCTTAAGACCTTCATCACAGAGCGCCCGCTTCCCGGTTCGACCGAGCGCGCGCCGGTTGATGTAGACGACGCCTCGCTCAACCTGGTGCGCTTTGCTACTGGAGCTATCGGCACGATTGAAGCGACGCGCTTTGCGACAGGCCGTAAGAATTATCTGCGCTTCGAGATCAATGGCAGCCTGGGTTCGCTGGTCTTCAACCTCGAACGCCTGAACGAGCTTGAGTTGTACATTGAAGAAGGCCCGAACAGCGGCTTCCGCACCATCCTGGCGACCGATCCCGCGCATCCTTACACTGCCGCCTGGTGGCCGCCCGGCCACATCATCGGCTACGAACACACCTTCACGCACACGGTGCTCGATCTGCTGAAAGGTATTGCCGACGCTAAAGTGCCGACGCCGAACTTTGAAGATGGCGTGCGCAATCAACGCGCTCTCGACGCCATGGAACGCGCTGCGAACTCCGGCAAATGGGAAGCGGTGTGAAGATAGACAAAATAAAACCGCATGAGAAAGGGAGGGCGGCAGCATGTGGAGTGCGGCGACTGGTCGCAGCTTTTAGGCTTGGCGAGGAGGCCAAGCGGTGACAACTCACCGCACTCCATATAAGCGACTCTGCCATTCCCTTGCCCTCTGATTTAGAGCAGATTTCAATTGGATTAAGCCGCAATCATGTAGGGGCGGGCGTCTGCGGCCCGCCCCAGACTGCGTGTTCGTACACTGGGGCGACCACCGCAGGGTCGCCCCTACATGCTGAACTGATTTGAAAACCGCTATAGAAGCGCTGGCCTAATTGCCCTGCGGGAAAGCAGCCTGAAGGCCGCTGAGGAATTACAAATCACAGCAGATGAGAAGGCAAGAGGCAAAAGTGATCATCAGAATCACTTTTGCCTCTTGCCTTTTGCCTTATGACCTATAGGCTTGCCGCCCTGTGCCTTGCACGGCGATGCCTTGCGCGGGCAGGACTTCGTTTTGCAGGGCGAACATGCAGGCGGCGGCTTCGTCTATCTTGCGCGTGAAGGCGATGGAGCCTTGCAAGATCGGCCTCAATCGCTCTTTGTCCTGAATGCGCGCCGGCGGGTATTCATGCTCGACAATCAGATGCGTGTTGGCGACATCG
This sequence comes from Blastocatellia bacterium, assembly GCA_039648975.1. Lineage (GTDB taxonomy): Bacteria > Acidobacteriota > Blastocatellia > UBA7656 > UBA7656 > DATENM01. Next base: position 2,879 of record JBBWZK010000482.1, on the reverse strand, counting down.
AGCGCCAGCAGTTCGCGCGCCGCCAGTTGATGATCGAGCCAGTCGACCGTGCGGTTTTGTAAGTAAGCTAACGGATCGTGCCGCGCTGTGCCGGGCAACTCGTGCTCGCAGAGCACCGTTTGCTTGAGCCATGCGTTAGCTTGATCCGCAGGGTTCTCGGATGGCTTGCCGTCTTTCCAGTCGCCGCGCTCGATGGTTTGGCCGCCGTAGCCCCACGCCGCAACGCCCTTCGCGTGAATAACCTGCCCCTTGACGTGAAAGCCGCCGATGAGAAAGTTGTAGCCCTCGTCTTTCAGATATTGGAAGATCGAGCGTGTGTCCTGTCCCATCAGGATGGCGTGCGACGGATCGTAGTGAATGCGCAATTGATCGCCGACGCCATGACGTTCGCAGATGCGATGCAGGGCGATCCACGGGCCGGGCGCGTAGGCGATGTTGTTGTGAAAATTGTCGCCCGTCGTCCAGCCGGGCATCGGGCACTGCTCGATGCGATACGTCAGGTTGCGCGCTTTAGCTTCCTTGAGCAGCGGAATGAAGTGTTCTTCAAAGTCGATCAGGTTTTGATCCATGCTCAACGTTTGATTGCGGCCTACGAAGCCGCACACCGCATCGACGCCCAACAGCGCCGCCGCATCGAAGACGCGCAGCATGAAATCATGCTTCTTCTGGCGGATGGCCGGATCGTCGTGCAGCATGTTATCGAAATAACCGATGTCAGAGATGCCTATGCGATATTCGCTCAAGGCCGCCAGCACGCGGCGGGCGCGCTGCTCGTTGAACGACTGGCGCAGGTCGAGCGTGTTGGCGACGGGGTCGAGCATGGCTTCGGCGGGCACATCGGATTCCGAAGGGTGCAGCGCGGCGGAGAGTTGAATGTTATCGACGCCGAGTTCGCTGGCGAACTGCACCCAATCTTCGATGGCGAGATCAGGATCGGCATCGCGTTTCTCGCGCGGCGTCAACTCTTGCAAGGCGGCGGTCAAGACGCCGATCTTCATGAATTTTGGCTCAAACGGTCTGATGGACATCCTCTGCTCCTCTGATTGAAAGATGTGATGGATTGCAGGCAGAAATCTACACGAGGCGCAAGAAGCTTGTCAAACTTCGTCGGTTTCAACTCGCAAGGCTGATGTTAGGTGAACGCGCGGGGCTGTGGTAGAATCGCTCTGCTTGAGAGCGGAGGCTATTTATAGAGCGTTCCTGAAAGGTTAGCTCCGTAGGAGCGCAATGTCGGCATTTCGCCCCTACGGGGCTTTGGCCCTATCTGGCGTCTGGTTACTATAAACATTTCGTCCCTAACGGGACTTTTCAGAAACCTTCTATAAAGCCAAACGGGCACATTTCAATCCTTGTACGGGGATTCAAACGAAACCAAACAGGAGGCAGGTTATGCTGACACGACGAGGTTTCTTGCGAACCGCGAGCACTGCTGCGGCAATGACGGCGATGGCTTCGTTCAGCGAAGGCGGCATCAGTCGCATTCTGGCAGCAACGCGCGGGGTCATGGATACACCTGAAGCCATCGCCAAAGACGAAACCTTCTGGCGCGAGATTCAGCAAGCCTTCACGGTCGACCGCTCGCTCATCAACCTGAACAACGGCGGCGTCTCGCCCTCGCCGCGCGTCGTGCAGGAGGCGCTGGTCCGTCACCTGGCTTACTCGAACGAAGCGCCGGTATATACCATGTGGCGCAACTTAGAGCCGCAGATTGAAACCGTGCGCCAGCGGCTCGCACGCCACTTCGGCTGCGATGCGGAAGAGCTTGCCATCACGCGCAATGCCAGCGAGTCACTGGAAATCTGCATCTTCGGCCTCGACCTCAAGCCCGGCGACGAGGTGTTGACCACCAATCAAGATTACCCGCGCATGCTCAATTCGTGGCGGCAGCGCGAGCGGCGCGAAGGCATCAAGGTCAAGACCATCTCGTTTCCGGTGCCGCCGCCATCGCTCGACGATCTTTACAACCGCTTCGAGCGCGCCATCACGCCGCGCACCAAGGTCATTCACTTCTGCCACATCACCAACCTCACGGGGCAAATCTTTCCGGTCAAGCGCATCTGCCAACTCGGTCGCGAGCGCGGCATCGAAGTCGTCGTTGACGGCGCGCACGCCTTCGCACATTTTCCCTTCAAGCATGAAGACCTCGATTGCGATTACTACGGCACCAGCCTGCACAAGTGGCTGCTTGCGCCCATCGGCACGGGGTTTCTCTACGTCCGCAAAGCCAAACTCAAAAAGCTCTGGCCGTTGATGGCCGCAGACATCAAGCAGGACGACGACATACGCAAGTTTGAAGAGATCGGCACGCACCCGGCGGCCAATCATAACGCCATTGCCGAAGCGCTGACGTTTTACGAAGGCATCGGCATTGAGCGCAAAGCGGCGCGCTTGCGTTATCTGAAAGAGCGATGGGCGCGACGCCTGGAACAGAATAAAGGCGTGCGCGTGTTGACTCCTTACGACCCGCAGCAATCGTGCGGCCTGGCGCTGTTCAACGTCGAAGGCATGGATATGCGAAAGCTCGGCGCGCATCTCTGGGACAAGCATCACATCATTGTCACGCCCATCGATCATGAAGAATTTCACGGCATCCGCGTCACGCCGAACGTCTACACGACGCTCGATGAAGTGGATATGTTCAGCGACGCCGTCGAGCGGGCCATTCACACGGGCCTATCGGCCTGAAGCCATTTGCAACTTTGGGAAACCCGCTTCCCACAAGCGAACAACGATCAGGATTCAGGATTCAGGATTCAGGATTCAGGGGCGTTTGCCAACCTTGCCTGAATCCTTTGCGTTCAACTGTGCATTGCTCAAAGAAGCTTCCTGAATCCCAGATTTAATTCACTCTGTGACGCTCTGGCGAACCCGCTCCCTTA
>JBBWZK010000451.1:0-6708 GCA_039648975.1 Blastocatellia bacterium | reverse complement strand
GTTCCCTACTGCCTACTGCTTACTGCCTACTGCTTACTGCCTTATGACTGACGGACACGACCACAGCCACGACCATCATCACGGCCACGCCAGCAACCGGCGGCGGCTCGTCGTGGCGATGGCGCTGACGGCGGTCTATATGCTGGCCGAAGCCATCGGCGGCTTCGTGACCAATTCGCTGGCCTTGTTGTCGGACGCCGGGCACATGCTGGCGGATGTGGCTTCGCTGGGGCTGGCGCTGCTGGCCTTGTGGTTCGCCGCACGGCCCGTCACGACGAAGAAAACTTACGGCTATTATCGAATGGAGATACTGGCGGCGCTCGCCAACGGCGTCGCGCTGGTGGTGATCTCGCTGCTGATCGCTTACGAAGCGGTGCATCGTCTGCGCCAGCCTGAAGCGGTCGCAGGCTTCGAGATGCTGTTGATTGCCGGCGGCGGTTTGATCGTCAACCTCTTCAATGCCTGGCTGCTGCACGGCGCATCAGAAGAGAACTTGAACATGCGCGGCGCGTTCCTGCACATCATCGGCGATGCGCTCGGCTCGGTCGGCGCAATCATCGCCGGCCTCTTGATCTGGGGTTGGGGCTGGATGGTGGCCGATCCCGTCATCAGCTTCGTCATCTGCGCGCTGATCATTTTCAGTTCATGGCAACTCATCTACGAGTCGGTGAACATCCTGCTCGAAGGCACGCCGTCGCATATCAACGTGCGCTCGGTGGTCGACGCGATGCACACCGTCAAAGGCGTCGTCGATGTTCATGAACTGCACATCTGGACGATCAGCTCAGGCAAAGTGGCGCTCTCGGCGCACGTCACGCTCGAAGCCGCCGCCGCGCACCGCATCACGCTCGAAGCCTTGCAGGAAACCTTGCGCGCAGAGTTCAATATCAAGCACGTCACCATACAGATTGAACTGCCCGACGAAGACAAAGCGGCCAGCGGCAGGCTTTATCAAATCGTCAGAAAAACGCAAGGCGATTAAGCAACCTCATGTCTGTGCAGGTCGTGGAAACTGAAATGCCTGACCCGGTGCACGAGCGTGCGCCGACCCGCTTCGAGCGCGCGCGGTCTATAGCGGTTCCGGTTTCTCTATTGATAATCGGCGCGGCGATGTTTGGCTTGTGCTGGTGGGCGCGCGACCTGCACCGTTTCACCCAATGGGTAGCCGCTTACATCTGGCTGTTCATCGGCGAACTGGCGATGTGCGTGCTGGCCTGCGGCATCGTGCTGAAATGGAACCGGCATTCATCGCCTGTCGCTCGCTGGTTGACGCTCGGCATCATCCTGGTTTTTGCCATCGCCTTGCGTGCGACCCTCGTGCCTCAGCGGCCTTATCTTTCAAGCGATGTCTATCGCTATGCCTGGGATGGCCACGTGCAGACGCACGGCATCAATCCGTATCGCTTCGCGCCCGCTGCCCCGCCGCTTGATCCTTTGCGTGATAAAGATCACTATCCGAACGTTGCGAAGATTTATCCGAATATCAATCGCGCCAATCTGCCGACGCCTTATCCGCCGGGCGCGCAGTTGTTCTACCTGCTGGTAGGCTGGCTTCAGCCGTTGAACGTGACGGCGTTCAAAGCGGCGGCGATGATCTTTGACCTCATCACGATTCTGGCGTTGATGTGGACGCTCAGTCGTGCGCGGCTCGATCCGGCGCGCGCCATTTTGTTTGCGTGGCATCCGCTGCCGATCTGGGAGGGCGCGCACACAGGCCACCTTGAAGCGGCATTCATGATGCTGCTGGCGCTGGCGCTGCTGGCCTGGACGGGTCGCCGCCATTGGCTCACAGGCATGTTGCTTGGGCTGGCTGCCGCAGTGAAATACTATCCGGCACTGGTGCTGCCGGCTTTCCTGCGATCAAACGAAAGCGTCAATCAAGTGCCGCGCGCGGGCGCGTCAAATGAGCCGAGCGGCGTGCCGATGAAAGCCCGTCTCATTGCGGCTGTGCGCGCCACGCTTTTCAATAAAGCGAATCTTGGAATGCTCGGCGGCTTCGCCTCGACGCTGGTGGCGGTTTACCTGCCTTATATCTGGACGGGGGCGACGGGCTTCGCCTCGCTCAGTAACGAGTTCAACGAAGAAGGCTTCAACGGCACGGGGGCGCGTTACTTCGCGCTTGGCTTGATTCACCATATCGCGCCGCTGTCGACCACTCTATTTTTGATTATCGCTGCCGCACTGCTCGGCGGGCTCGCCGTGTGGTGGGCGATTCGCACGAAAGCCGGCGTAGTCGCTGTGGCGCGTGGCGCGGCGACGCTGATCGGCGCTTACTGGTTGCTGACTTCGCCGCGCTATGCGTGGTATTACGCCTGGATTCTGCCGTTCCTCTGTTTTGCGCCGCGCCTCGGCTGGCTTTATCTGACAGGCGCGGCGGTCTTCATGTACTTCCTGTGGTACGAGCCGCTGGTCTATCCAGACCTGCCTTTGTGGCTCGGCGCTATCGTCTACCTGCCGGCGGTGGTCTGGCTGGTGTGGGAAAAGTGGCGCGAGAAGGCCGCGCTGAATGGCGGCAACGTCGATCCTGCGAATGACTAAGGTTTCAAGCCTTTGATGAAATTCTGATCTTTGGTTCCCTGGTGGCAGACGATGCAGGATTGCTGCCCGCGTTCTTCGAGGTCGGAAACCAGCGCATAGGTGAGCCCGCTATCGGCCCAGGTGATCACCTTGAAGCCGTTGATCGAATCGTAGTGGAAGGTGATGCCCTGCGAGACAATCTCTTCGCCGCCCGAAGGCTCGACGGTCTGCTCGGAAGTGACCAGCAGGCTGATGGGCCGCTTCTGCATGCGATAGGCGACGTAAGCGGCATAGTCATTCTGGTAGCCGACCAGCCGCCCGCCTTCAAGGTCGTAGAGCTTTTCCTGTCCGGATGATTCCTGATAATTCGGCAACTCGACGCGGAACCCCACCTTGCCCGCAAACCAGGCGGAGATTTGCTCCGGCACAGCGGAAGCGATCTCCAGCGGCAACTGGCCGCGCAGGTGGCGCTGATGCGTATCGACCGCCATCAAGGCAAAATCGGATGGCTGCCGATAGCGCGGGCGTTTCTCATATTCGCTCCACCCCCAGACGCCGAGCAGCAAAGCCACGACGACAATGGCCGCGCGCGCTACAAGGCGGCGCATCGGCGCGGGCCGGCTGGCGCTCAGGTTGAAGCGCCACAGGGAATGCTCAATGCGCTGGCGCAAGGCCGGCGGCGCAGTGTGCGGCGACGGCGCATCGCTCAATAGATTTTCGACGCGGGCGCGCAACTCGTGCGACGCCATGTCGAGAGGCCGCGCGCCGCGAATGTTCTCCAGAAACTGGCGCTCCTGGTCGAACCGCTCACGGCAAGCCGCGCAATGGCTGACGTGCGCTTCGAGCGCCTCGCGTTCGTCGTTTTGTAACTCGTCGTCCAGATAAAAAGTCATCCGGGCGCGTATGTGATCACAGTGATTCATACTGCATTTGTCCGAGCCGTTGTCGTCGCCGTGTGCCATTCGCTCAGCAAGCGCCGGAGTTTTTCGCGCGCCCGTCCGAGCCGCGACATGACCGTGCCGGCGGGGCAGCCGAGGATGCCGGCGATCTGTTGATAGCTGAATCCTTCGAGGTCACGCAGCACGATGATCTCGCGGTGCAGATGCGGCAAGCGGTCAATTGCCGCGCGAATCTCTTGGCCTTCGAGCTTTCGCAAATAGAGGACGTGCGGGTCGTTCGCCAGATGGCCGAGCCATTCGCCGTGGTCTTCTTCTTCAGCGTCGAGTTCGACAAATCGCGGCCCGCTGCGCGTGTGGCGCAATTGATTGAGCCAGGCATTGCGCATGATGGCGAACATCCAGCTTTTCAGATTGCTGTCCGGCAGCAGACGGCCAAAAGCCCGCACCGCCCGCAGGTAAGTTTCCTGCACCAGGTCTTCGGCCTCCGTCTGATTGCGTGTCAAGGTCATGGCAAAGCCGTAGAGCGCATCCAGATGCGTCAGCGCGGCCTGACTGAAGCTCGTATTGCGATTGCCTGCGTCGCTCATGGCAGATCCCGTTCGGCCTTAGATTACTCATGGAATAACCCGCGACGCAAACAGATATTCCCGGCACGGAAATTTTCCGCGACATGGAATAAGCCGAACGCCTCGCGTGTTATTCCCAATGCGCCAGAGATTGTCTTGGACGGCGCGCAAGCAGTCGTATTTCTGAATCCTTCGACATTCGCCAAATGGCACCAAATGGGAGGAGCATCCATGACGCTGAGAACGCAAATCAAAATGCTGGTGGCGCTCGCCTTCATCACCGCGAGCGTTGCTGCCATATGGATCAGTCCGAGCACACATGCGCAAGACAATAACAAGAAGGGCGAGCCGTCGTCTTTCACGCCGGTGATCGAAGAGCCGTTTGCCGTCGTTATGAAGCGTGATAAGGCGAACAAGGCGCGTGTGATGGCCGAGCATCAGAAACTGCTCGAATCGCGTTATGACCTGAGCCGCCACGTTGATCCGAGCGTCACCATGACGCGCGGCAAACCTATCCCGGTTGGCCCGACGGCAAGACTCAAAGGCGTGACCTGGGAACAACTCGGACGCATGTCGCCCGAAGAGATCCGCAACAAAGATGCGTTTCCCTACTTGCCGCTGCCGCACGTCAATCATCCGGTCGGCGGCATGGTCTTCCCGCAGGCGGAGATCAAAGCCTTGCCGCGCCTGGAGCGTTTCGACATGGATTTCGATCTGCCGGAGCACTTCCTGCCGGAATTCCCGCCGGCGATCTTTCTGACGACGCGCCCTGATCTCGGCGATGTGTCGAAAGGCCAGCTTGTCACGATCAACAATTTCTATGACCTGTTCAATGGCATCCTCAATCCGAAACAACTCGACGGCTTCCGTTTGCTGGTGACGCAGTTCCCGCAGCAGCAGTTCAACGCCACCGCCGACCGCAAGACCGAAAAGCCTGAAGGCATGATCGGCGTCACCTGCTTCGATTGTCACGTCAACGGCCACACCTCGGGCGCGGCGCATCTGGTCGGCGACATACGCCCGCAGGAGAATCGCCGGCGCATCGAAACGCCCAGCTTGCGCGGCGTCAACATTCAGCGATTGTTCGGCTCGCAGCGCGCTTTGAAGACCGTCGAAGACTTCACCGAATTTGAACAGCGCGCCGCTTACTTTGACGGCGACCCGGTGCTGGCGACCAAGAAGGGGTTGAACATTCTGGATCGCGGCTCGCAGGTTCACGACATGTCGGAGGTTCAAGAGTTGTTCGATTTTCCGCCCGCGCCGAAGCTCAATCTCTTCGGACGTCTCGACCGCACGAAGGCGACGGAAAGCGAGATACGCGGCGAAGAGTTATTCTTCGGCAAAGGCAACTGCGCGGCCTGCCACACGCCGCCTTATTACACCGACGGGCTGTTGCACGATCTGAAAGTTGAACGCTTCTACAAGCCGAGAATGGAAGGCGGCATGTTGATCACGGCGCAGGGGCCGATCAAGACTTTCCCTCTGCGCGGCATCAAGGAGTCGCCGCCTTACTTGCACGACGGCAGGCTGCTAACGCTGGAAGATGCGGTGGAGTTTTTCAATCTCATCGAACAGCTCAACCTGTCGGCACAGGAGAAAAAAGACCTGGTTGCCTTCTTGCGCGCTTTATAGCCGCAAGCAACCAGCCGTCGCTCGCCAGCAAGCAGGCCGGCCAGGAGGGGATAAAATGTACCTGGCCGGCGGCGGGCGATTTATCTAGCCCCGCCGCCGATCCGCCTGTCAGTATCTCTCCTTCGTCCCTTGCCCTATAGCCTGACAAAGTTCGCCATCATCTAAAGGGCCGCTTAACTTTCCATCGCGCGAGGCGGGCTTTTATGCTAGATTTGAAGTGCGCCCAAATCGCTTGCGCGGAGAGTTGAGTTTAGTGATTAGCACCATCGGAAAGCTCGAACAACTCCAGAAAACAATCGAATCAGTCATTCGCGGCAAGTCGGATGTCGTCGAGTTGGCGCTCGTCACCCTGATTGCCGACGGCCATCTGCTCATCGAAGACGTCCCCGGCGTCGGCAAAACGACGCTGGCGCAGGCCATGGCGCGCAGTTTCGACTGCTCGTTTCAGCGCATCCAGTTCACTTCCGACATGCTGCCGAGCGACATCCTCGGCCTCGAAGTCTTCAACCAGCAGCAAAGCACGTTTGAGTTCAAGCCCGGCCCCATCTTCGCCAACGTCATCCTCGCCGACGAAATCAACCGCACGACGCCCAAGACGCAATCCGCTTTGCTCGAAGCCATGGCTGAAGGCCACGTCACCGTCGAGCAGGAGACCTATAAATTGCCGCGCCCGTTCATCGTCCTGGCCACACAGAACCCCATCGAACATCACGGCACTTACCCGCTGCCCGAATCGCAGATGGATCGCTTCATGATGCGTGTGCGTATGGGCTATCCAGACCTCGAAGACGAGAAGATCATCCTGCGCCAGCAGACCTTCAACTCGGCGGTCGAACGCCTCGCGCCGGTCATGCATAGCGACGAGGTGCTGGCGCTGCAACGCGAAGCGCGCGATGTCGCCGTCGATGAATCGCTGCTCGATTACCTGATTCGCATTGTGCGCGCCACGCGCCAGTCGGATTTGCTCGACCTCGGCGTCAGCCCGCGCGGCTCGCTGGCGCTTTATCACGCGGCGCTGGCGATGGCCTTCATCGAAGGGCGCGTTTACGTGATCCCCGCCGACATCAAGCGACTGGTAGTTCCCGTCTTCGCTC
>JBBWZK010000442.1:0-10103 GCA_039648975.1 Blastocatellia bacterium | reverse complement strand
GGCCGAGACCGCGAATGAATCCGGTCGACTTGTCCTCGACAGAGACGGCCATATCCGCCATGCGTTCTCCTCCGGGTTGTGCTGAATCCTGATGATACTGCTTGTTGAACTGAAAACCTGCGTGCTTGCTACCCCGTCTCGCTCGTCATTCATACTAACTGCACATCTTCAGAAGTGACAAGTCAGAAGTGGTACGTGATGCGTGGTGCGTGAATCAATCCGCATTGATAAGTTGATGGCTAATGTGATTGTCACGCACCACGCATCACGCACCACGCTTTGCTTCATCGGTGGTGCAAAACAACCATCAGCAAATAACCGATGCTGACAAGGGCGACGATGGTTGCAACCACAAGGCTCGTCGTCGCTTTGCTCCTATATTGATCGGTTACGCCACCGGCGCGCGCCCGCATGGCTCGGCGAATGATGATCGGGCAGAGCACCAATGCATTAAGCGCCAGCGGCACAATTAAAAAGAAAGACAACTCCAACCAGGGCGCGAGGCGAAAGACATTCGCCATGGGCGCACCGGCGTTCGCCGTCAGCGAGGTCAGCCAGGGTTCGGCTTTGCTGAGCGATTCCATCGCATCGGCATTCGCCGCCGGGTCTTGAATAGCGGCCATCCATTTGTGCGCCATGAGCCATACATCAAACGCTCGCATAAAGATCAGCAAAGCCGTGCCGATCAACAACAGCCACATGCCTGTGTGCGCCGTGTGCGCCATGTGCTCAGCTTTGTGCTCGGTCGTGTGCTCGCCTGTGAGCACGCTCTTGTTCGCGCCGTAGCCGACATAAATCACAAAGCCGAAATTGAGCCACGCCGCAAAGCGCAGCCACGAAGTCGGCGGCAGAAAATAGATCAGGTAGAGGCATGAGACGATGCCGAACATCGGAAAGATGATGCCGCCCGGCGCGCGAAACGGGCGCGCGCGATTCGGGTCTTTGATGCGCAAGACGATGATGCCTGCACAGACCAGTATAAAGGCGAATAAGGTGCCGATGTTCGTCAAATCGACGACTTCGTCAATGCTGGCGATAGCCGCAAAGAAGGCCACAAACGCGCCTGTGAGAATCGTCGAAACGTGCGGCGTGCGGTACTTCGGATGAACTTTGCGAAACAGTCCCGGCAGCAGCCCATCGCGCGCCATCGATAGAAAAATGCGCGGCTGCCCCAACTGAAAGACCAGCAGCACGGCGGTCGACGCGACCACTGAACCGAAGGCGACAATGCCGATGATCAGATTGGAATTGGCGTTGGCGTATCTGAGCGCCAGCGTCAGCGGTTCGGCTAGTTCGCCCTTCGGCGTCGCCTGCAATACGTTGAACGGGATCATGCCGGTGAAGACGCAGGCGACGGCGATGTAAAGAATCGTACAGATGATGAGTGAAGCAATGATGCCGATGGGCAGGTTCTTTTGCGGGTTCCTGGTCTCTTCGGCGACCGTCGACACGGCGTCAAAGCCGATGAAGGCGAAAAAGATGATGGCCGCGCCGGCGCTGATGCCCGTCCAGCCGTTGGGCGCAAACGGCGTCCAGTTGACCGGCTTCACCCAGGCGAAGCCGACGATGATGAAGAAGGCCAGCACCAGAATCTTGATGCCGACCATGATGGCGTTGAAGCGCGCGCTCTCGCGTATGCCCCAGACCAGCACGACCGTGATCAAGGCGACGATCAAGACGGCGAGCAGATTGAAGATGATGGGCACGCCGAATACGCGCGGCGCGGCGGCGAGGACTTCCGGCGTCGCCGTGCGATAGTTATTGACGAGCCAGTCGGGCACGTGAATGCCGAAGCCTTCGATGAAGGTTTTGAAGTATTGCGCCCAGCCGATGGCGACGGCGATATTGCCGACGGCGTATTCGATGATCAAGTCCCAGCCGATGATCCACGCCACGACTTCGCCGAGCGTCGCGTAAGAATAGGTATAAGCCGAGCCGCTGATGGGCACCATCGCCGCGAACTCTGCATAGCAGAGCGCCGTGAAGGCGCAGGCGATGGCGGTGATGACGAATGAAATCATCAACGCAGGCCCCGCGCCGGGCCGTATGCCGGCTTCGCCCGCCGCCGCCGTGCCGACCGTCGTGAAGATGCCCGCGCCGATAATCGCGCCGACGCCGAACAACGTCAATTGTACGGGGCCGAGGGCGCGGTTGAGTTGATGTTCCGGCTCATCGGCATTTTGCAGGATGGCGTCGAGCGGCTTGACGCGGAATAATCCGCCGAACGTGAGCAGCGATTTGCCGTTCGCCTTATCGGCTGGCTGTCTTTCCATGCGCCTGTCATCCCCCATCCGTCACGGCATGAACCTGAGCGTCGCGCAGGGCGTGTCGCCCGGCTTTCGATTTACTGATGACGACGCTGGTAGACGAATTGCAGATTTGATGAAGCGCGCCGATTATTAACTTTCAAGCGAAGCCATGTCAAGGAAAAGCGACGCGGAGACGCGGCGACGCGGAGACACGGCGATAGGAAACTTCAGGATGTCTATCTCGATTTATTATTCTACGCATCTCCTCTTCGCCCCATCTTCCCTCGCCGCGTCGCCCCTCGTTCCCGTTCCCTCGCCGCGTCGCCGCGTCGCCGTGTCCCCGCGTCTCTCCAGCGCCTTTCCCAATCCAATCTCATCGTGTATATTCGCTGCTTTGCGCAAACCACGAGTTTGCGAATAGAATAATTGGTCTTGCAATTTAACAGGGGAGTTGACATGGAAGGAAAGGGATTGACGCTCTGGTTCACAGGGCTTTCGGGGGCTGGCAAAACGACGCTGGCGCGCATCATCGAGACTGAGTTGCGCCATCGCGGCCACAAGGTCGAAGTCTTAGACGGCGACGTGGTGCGCACCAATTTGTCTAAAGGTCTGGGCTTCTCGAAGGAAGACCGCGACACCAACATTCGCCGTATCGGCTTTGTCTGCAACCTGCTGGCGCGCAATGATGTGATTGCCATCGCCGCTGCCATTTCGCCTTACCGCGACATCCGCGACGAAGTGCGCCGCGACACCGGCGCATTTGTCGAAGTCTTCGTCGAGTGTCCGATTGACGTGCTCGCCGAACGCGACGTCAAAGGGCTTTACAAGAAAGCCCTGGCCGGCGAGATCAAGCACTTCACAGGCATTGACGATCCTTACGAAGAGCCGCTCGCGCCCGAAATCATTGTCGAAACCGACACGGAGACGCCTGAACAGAGCGCCGCGCGCATCCTCGCACGGCTGGAAGAACTTCAATACATCACTGCCGGCAGCGAACCCGACAGCTACAGCAGCGAAGACGAAGAAGAAGTCCGCCGCCGCCTCGAAGCACTCGGCTATGTTTAGTAAACAGTGACAAGTGACAAGTGACAAGAGGATGGCCAAACCTGCTTGTCACTTGTCACTCGTCACTCGTCACTGTCCATGAAATTATTCGACCGATTCAAAGCGAAAGAGAAGAGCAAGCGCGCCGTGCTGATTGGGCTTGACGGCACGCCCTGCACGCTTGTCGAGCGATTTATCAAAGACGGCACGATGCCGAATATGGCGAGGCTGGGGGCCAGCGGATCGTTGCTGCAAATGGATACTTCCATACCGGATATTTCGTCGGTCGCGTGGACGTCGTTTATGACCGGCGCGAATCCGGGCCGTCACGGCATCTATGGCTTTTTGGACGTGCAGCCGAACAGTTACAAGATTTATTTTCCAAGCTCGCGTCATATCAAGAGCGAAACGCTGTGGGCAGTAGCCAACCGTGCAGGGAAGCGCGCCATCGTCATCAACGTGCCGTCGACTTATCCTGCACAGCCGTTGAATGGAATTCTGGTAGCCGGATTCGTCGCCGTCGACATCAACAAGGCAACTTTCCCGGCCTCGCTCGTTCCCAGGCTGCAAGCGATGGATTACCGCATTGATGTGGATGCGCGCAAAGTGCAGCAATCGCACGATGCCTTGATGGATGACGTGCTGTTGACGCTCGACCGCCGCGTCAAGCTGTTGCTTGAACTGTATGACAAAGAGCCCTGGGATCTGTTCATCGGCGTCGTCACCGACACCGACCGCTTGCAGCATTTCTTCATGGACGCGATTGAAGATGCGGGGCACAAGTATCATACGGCGTTCCGCGATTTCTACCGGCATATAGATGCCTTCGTCGGCCAGATCGGCGAGCGGTTGAAAGACGAGACTCTGCTGATCATGAGCGATCACGGTTTCACGCCCATCAAGCAGCAGGTCTATTTGAATCGCTGGCTGGTTGACAACGGTTACTTGAAATTGAAAGACAACCCGCGCTCGATTGAAGACATTGCCGATGGCTCGCGCGCCTTTGCGATGGATCCCGGTCGCATCTATATCAACCTTCAGGGCAAGTACCCGAACGGCACGGTTGCACAGGGCGATGCCGCGCGCCTCACTGCGGAAATCAAACAGGGACTCGCGGAGATCAGCGATAACGGCACAAAGATCGTCAGGCGCGTTTATGAGCGCGACGAATTGTTCAGCGGGCCAGTCGTCAACTTTGCGCCTGATCTGTGCGTGCAGTCGATTTACGGGTATGACTTGAAAGGCGCGGTCAACAAGACGCAGTTGATGGATCGCGAAATCTTCACAGGCATGCACACGCAGGACGATTCGACCCTGTTCATCAACTCTCCCGCGAGCGCCTTGCGCTCAGATAAACCTCACATCACGGACGTTGCGCCGACGTTGTTGGAGGCGCTGGGACTCGCCGTGCCGGAGACGATGGATGGCCGCTCGATGTTTCGTTAAGCTGAAACGGTGGAGGTGGAATAAATGAAGTCCTTCGATGACAAAATCCGGGAATTGCCGCCGGAGTTACAGCAGGAGGTGGAGAGTTTTATCCAATCGCTTGCCGCCAGGACGAAGTCGCAGGACGGAACGCCACTTCGTCTGGACTGGCGAGGGGCTTTGCAGGAATTGAGCACGGCATATTCGTCAGTTGATCTACAGCATAAAGCGCTTGATTGGTGGAATGAGTAATGTACTTGCTGGACACCAACATTCTTCTTGAATTGCTGTTAAATCAGAAGAAAGCTGGCGATGTCGAACGGCTGTTGTTGAACATTGCTGCACGCAACCTGTATCTGACCGAGTTCTCACTATACTCCATCGGCGTCATCTTGATTCGGCAAAAGAAGCATAGCGTCTTTGTCTCGATGGTTGAAGATATGATTGAACAGGCTGGTATAAACGTGCTGCGGCTTTTGCCTAGTGATATGCAGGACGTTGCCAATCACGCACAGAGTTTCAACCTGGACTTCGATGATGCATACCAATATGCGGTGGCGGAAAAGTATAGTTTGACCATCGTCAGTTTCGATAAGGATTTTGATCGAACGAATAAAGGACGAAAGGAACCCGCTGAGATTGTGCCTTGAATCTTGCATTCTGAATCTCTGAATGAAAACCGTAATCATAGGACTAGACGGCGCGACGTTTGACATCATCCGCCCGCTTGCCGCAGCGGGCCGCTTGCCTGTCCTCTCGCGCTTGATGCGCGAAGGGGCGAGCGCGCCCTTGCGTTCAACGATCTTGCCGAACAGTTTTCCCGGCTGGGCCAGTTGCACCACAGGGACGAGCGAAGGCATGCACGGCGTCTTTGCGCCGTTCATCAAGAACGCCGGCAGCTACACGGTACGCGCCATGAGCGGTCGCGACATCATGACGCGCCACGTCTGGGACTTGCTCGGCGAACAGAAGGGCCGCTCGATTGTCATCAACGTGCCGACGGCTTATCCGCCCGAACCGCTCAACGGCTTGATGGTCACAGGGATGCTGACGCCCGGACTGCAATCCGATTTCACCTACCCCACGACGCTCAAAGCTGAACTGCTGCGGGCGATTCCTGATTACGTGATCGAGCCGGCACGCATCCCAGACAAACACGCCCGCGCCGCCGAATTTCGCCGCGCCATCGAAGCCCACGAACGCGCCCTTGAATACCTGATGAAGCAGAGCGAGTGGGATTTTCTGATGATCGTCTTTTCGGTGCTTGATCGCGCGCAGCACGATTACTGGGCCGACATGGATTCAGCGCATCCGCGTCACGATCCGCGAACGCCCGCCGAGTTTCGTAACTTCATTCACGAAATCTATGAGCGGCTCGATGCGGCAGTAGGCCGGGTGATCGAACGGCTGCCTGCCGATGTGCGCGTCCTTGTCGTTTCAGATCATGGATTCTGTTCGGAGCTATACGAAGTGCGCGTCAATGAACTGCTGGCCGATGCAGGACTGCTCGCCTTCAAATCACCGGCGACCAGGCGGCAGCGCGCGCAGGCGAAGTCATTGAAAGAAAAAATTACCCGGCGGTTGTTGCCGCAGGCCTTCAACGGCAATGTGCTCGATAAGAAAGTGCAAACCGGCAGCGCCTTTCTCGATGAGATTGACTTCATGCGGACGCGAGCTTATTTCGCACAGGACAAAGGCGTGTGGGTGAACCTGGCGGGCCGCGAAGCCGCAGGCCACGTCCGCGAAAGCGAATTCGATGACGTCATCGATGAAGCGCGCATCGCGCTGGAGAGCTTAACCGGCTCTGAAGATAGTCAGCCGATTTTTGAGCGCGTGATGCGCCGCGAAGAAGCCTTCAATGGTTTATGGTCTGAACGCCTGCCTGACCTGGTGATGGTTCCGCGCCACGATGAATTCGTTTACAACGAGCGGCCCGGCTATGGCAGCGTCATCGTGCCTGCCGATTCGACGACCGGAACCCACGCGCGTGACGGCATCTTCATCGCCTGGGGGCGCGGCATCGCGCCCGGTGTAACGTTTACCACACAACCGAATTTACGCGATGTCGGGCCGACGGCGCTCGCCGCGCTCGGCTGTCCGCTCACGGTTGATATGGATGGCCGCGCGCTGGTCGAAGTCTTCAGCGAGGCGCTAGAGCCGCAGCGCGCGGGCAGTTCATACAAAGACGCGAGTCAGACAACCGCAGCGGGCGGCTCAGTTTATAACGCCGGCGAAGAGGCGGAACTGCGCGAGCGATTGCGCGCCCTAGGCTACATCGAATAACACTTGTAGGGGCGACCCTCTGTGGGCGCCCCAGACCGCGCATGCGTACACTGGGGCGACCACAGAGGGTCGCCCCTACATGGTTTTCAACGATGAAGATTCTCATCATCGGCCTTGATGCCGCGACGATGGAGTTGATCGAGCCGTGGGCCGCCGCAGGCCATCTGCCAGCGCTCGCGCGATTGATGCACGAGGGTGCAAGCGGGCGGCTCATATCGACGCCGAATATGCACAGCGCCTCGGCGTGGACTTCGATTCTTACGGGGTTGAATCCGGGCCGTCATGGATTGTTCGTTTTTTCAGACCGCAATTTTGCAACGGGTCGGCAAGAGTTCTTCAAAGGCGGCGACCGCGCGGGCCGCATCGTCGGCGACTATCTGGCGCAGCACAATCTGACCAGCGGCTTCCTAAACGTGCCGATGACTTATCCGGCACACGCCGCGCCGGGCAGCTTTATGATTAGCGGTCTCGACGCGCCCGCCTTGAATGAATCGGCATTTTGTCCTGCGACGCTTCGCAACGAAGTCTTCAGCCGCTTTCCTGATTATGCCTTTACGCCGGTCGGGCTCGGCGACCTGATGAAAGCCGGACGCATCGGCGATGCCATCAGCGCGTGGCTGCGCCTGACGGAAACGCAAACCGCCGTCGCCGAGTATTTGATCGAAACATACCCCACGGATTTCTTCATGACCGTCTTCACCGCGAGCGACTGGGCAGGGCACAACGTCTGGAAATACGCTGCCGCATCGTCGCCGGGTGAAAAGTCTGATTCGTTACAATTTCGCGATTCGCTGCGCCGCATCTATGAATCGCTTGATGCGGCAGTGGCGCGATTGTTGGCTTATGCGGACGGGCGAACACAGGTTTATGTGATCAGCGATCACGGCATGGGCCAGCACAGCGGCGCGGCTTATCATCTGGCTGAATGGTTGGAAGGGCGCGGCTACATGGTGCGGCATCAATCAGCGCCGCCGCGCGCCTCTTTGATGAATACGGGCCGCCGCGTCGCTAAAAATCTCCTGCCCGTGGCGATCAAGGAAAAGATTAAATCGCGCCTCGGCGCAGAGCGTGTGAAAGAATTACAGGCCGCCGAGAAGGATGCGTTTTACGATTCGATTGACTGGTCGCGCAGCCGTGCTTACACAGAGCCAGGCCGCCACGTCATTAACATCAATCTCGCGGGCCGTAACCCGCAAGGCATCGTCGCCGGCGCGGATTATGATAGCGTTTGTGCCGAAATCATCGCTGCTTTAAGCGAATGGCAGGACGCGCATGGCGCTGCGGTTGTCGAGCGTGTCGCGCGCCGCGATGAAGTCTATGCCGGCCCATTCGTTGAGCGCGCCAGCGATCTATATGTTTATTGGAATCCGCAAGCCGCTTTCGGTGAACCGCCTGAAGAAGTCAAAGCGCGCGGCTTCTGGTGGAGCGGCGACCACCGGCTCGAAGGCATTCTGATTGCGCGCGGACCGGGCCTTGCGCCGGGGGCGCGCTTTCCTGCGCCGTTTGTGCATGATTTGCTACCGACGGTGATGTATGCGGCGGGCCTGCCGGTTCCCGGCGACCTTGATGGCCAGGTGATCAGGCAAGCGTTCAGCGAGGCGCACACGGCTGCGAATCCGTTGCGCATCGCTGAGGCGATGGACGAAACCACAAGCGAAGGCGGCGCGTTGAGCGGCGCTGAAGAAGAGATGATCGAAGAGAAGCTGCGCTCGCTCGGCTACTTGTAAGACGAAGGATGAAGGCGGAAGAATGAAGGCGGAAACCGAAATCGAGTCCGGCGATGGCGCAGCCACACCGCCTCAAGCCCGCCTGCAATCTCCCCCTGCGCTTACCTCTGAGCGATGGCAACGTCATGCCATCCACGTCGCGCTGTTGGTCTTCCTGCTGATCGTGATGTTCTGGCGCGTCTTCCTGCTTGGCGAAACGCTGATCGATGTGGCGACGCTGAACAATCAATTGCCCTGGGGCTACAACGCCGGGCCGAGTGATTATCCTTACAATCGCCGCGACCTCACGGATATGTACGTGACGCGCGAATACTTTGTCGTTGCGGCTTATCGTGACGGCGAGATGCCGCTGTGGAACCCTTACACGATGGCAGGCCATCCGATCTATGCCGACGGCGTGACGCGCACGCTGTCGCCCTTTCTGCTCTTCTATAAGTTCTTTGACGTGCCGCTCGGTTATTCGCTGGCGCGCATCGTTGAATTGATGCTGGCGGCTATCTTCATGTACGTCTTTCTCATCGCCATCGGCGTCAGCCCGCGCGGCGCATGGATAGGCGCGCTGGTGTTTGAGTTGTCGGCGCACGCGTTGCTGCATGTCACGGGGCTTGGTTGGTTCGGCGGTTTGATGTGGCTGCCGCTGATTATGCTTTTCGTAGATCGCGCCGTCCGTCGCCGGCAGTTCACGCCAGCCCTGCTCGCGGGCGTGATGTTTGCCGCACAGTTCTTTTGCGGCTATCTGCCGAATCAGATTTATTACGCCGCCGCGATTGTCCTCTATTACCTCATCGCGGCGCATCTGTTTTATGGCAAGCTGGCAGGCCGCGAGCGAGCGCGAGCGCTGGGCAAAACCATCGCGCTGTTGGCGACAACGCTTGCCGTCGGCTTCACGCTCGCGGCAACGCAATGGGCGCCGATGCTGGAACTGCTGCGCTACTCGAACCGCAAAATCGTCGGCGCAGAGATGGGCTACATTTACCTGCCGCCGTGGTATGGCTTGACGCTGATCTTTCCGAATTTCTTCGGCGAAGCCTACGACACGCGAACGCTGACCTTGTTCACGGCGCTGGGCGTGTCGCACGACCACATCCTTTACATCGGCATCGCCGCGCTTGCGCCACTGGCATTCGCGTTGTTCTGGTGGAAGAAGACGCGCCATGTCGCCGTGCCGCCGCGTCACCGTGTCGCTCTCTTCGCGTTGCTGGCGGCGGTTTCACTGTTAGTCATGATGACCACGCCGCTCTACGTGCCGGTGACGCGCTACATTCCCGTGTTGCAGGTGATTCGCGTTGCCGTGCGCGCCGGCGTGATCTTTCATTTCGCCGTTGCCGCGCTGGTGGCGCTGGGCGCGGATTTGTTGATGCAGGCAGACCGCGAC
>JBBWZK010000438.1:0-5107 GCA_039648975.1 Blastocatellia bacterium | reverse complement strand
AATCGGCGAAGCTGATGACCATGGAAGGTGTGCCGGCAGCGCCGAATGCGCTCGGAGCCGGGAACAAGCCTTCGGTCAGTTGCTCGAAGCTGACCGGGCCATCAACGAAGGAGCGCGAGACTGCCGCATAGAGCGTATTGCAAGCGCCGGTCGCCAGGCTGACGACGTTGCCGTACAGCGTTGATGAGCCGCGCCCGTAGTTGGTGTTGCGCACACCACCTGCCGTCACCACAGGATTGGCCCCTGTGCCTGACCAGCTATTCAGGGTCGGCGGATCGGGAATGCTCGGAATGAAGCGGTTGATGCGGGGATTAGCCACACCGCAATTTGCAACCGTGCGGGTAATTTCTGTCGCCTTGAAGATGGCGCCGCCGGTGAACTGAATCAAGTCCACAAGCTGATAATACAGCGAACCATCATCATCAACGGCGAGGCCGGCGGTATTTGCGAACTTGCTGCGCAAAACCTGGCGGATGCCGCCCAACACGAACTCCGTACCGCCGATTTCAAATACGCCGAAGGCGAAGATGCGTGTGCGGATCGGCTGGTTGGCGGCATTCGATGCGCAGCCTTGCGAATCGAACACCGACACATAGATCACTTCACCCGTGACGCCGCACAGCGCCGGGTTGAAATCGCCGAGGTCGGCGACCGGGTTGACGGCGATGCCGGTGACCGTGACTTGATCATCCATGCAATCGCCCGCCGTCGGGTTGAGAATGAAAAAGCCGCCCGAACCGCCCGGCGTGTTGACAATGGCCGGCAGATTGGCCTGGAAGACCGTATCCACCAGCGGCGAGCCTACCAGATCAAATCCGAACCAGAGATTGCCCAGCGAATCACCGTAGTAGTACGAGTTGAAAAGGTGACCGTTGGCAAACGTATGCTCGGAGATGGCGGCGCGCGTCAGCGTAAAATCGATTTCCGGCTCAACGCCTGAAAAATCATCGATTTTGGCGCCACGATCAGCGACGCAATCTTCGCGACCATCCCAGTCGGCAATCAGCGCGACTTCCGAAAACTGGTTGTCACGTCCGCCGATTGTGGTAATCAAGGCGCTCGACAGCGCGCTGAGTTCATTCAGCACGAGTGGCTCGCCGATCAACGGTGAGCCAGTGCCGCCGCCCTTCTGTGTAGAGCCGTTAACCGCCGGAGTCACCGGCGAAGCGCCAGCCGGGCCCGTGCCCGGAGGCAACGCCGACCGGACTTGCGCACCGGGCGCAATCTGTTTTGCCACCTTCTGACTGGCGGCCTTCATGTCAGTGCCCTTGGGCAGGCGGCGGATGCCAAGGCTCTTGATCACCTCGGGGTTAATCGCCGCCCTTTGATCCGCTTCTACCTGCTGAAATGAGCTTGATTTGTCAGCCGTAGCCAAGCTCAATGGATTGGTTGCTGCGGCGGCTGCCGTAGCTGCCGCGCGCGGCGCTGCCGATGCTTTAGCATCCGCGCCGCTGGCCGCATGCGTCCGCAACCCCAGTAGCGGCACAGCCAGCGCCGCCACGGCCACAGCCAGCACCGCGATCATCATTGCTCTCTTCATCTTCATCTTCTATCCCTCTCCAAAGTAATTTGGGAAAACTGAAATACTGCAAGTCCGACTCGGTGCCGGACAGCGATTTAAGAACGACTCACTAAGGCCATTTCCTAAAAAGGAATCCCAGGGCCAGTGATTGCCGGCAAGCATAAATCGGAGCCGAAGCTCGGCGATTCAGGCTTAACCGTATTCAAACCTTGCGCCAACCGTCTGCCCAACGGCCTCTGCTCAACTCCATCTGTAACTTCCTGATTGATGGCTAGCACGATTACCTCAGTAAATCCTGCTTATAACCGAGGGCGTGGTCAACGGTCGGACTGTTCAAAAGAATGCGTATCATATATCGCCGGCAACCTAAAAGCAACTATAAATTAGGAGAAAACAACCACAAACCCAATAGAAAGATTTTCAGATCGTTCAATTTTCAATTGCAGGTCATAGTATTCCGGCTGAAAGAGCAGCACTTGGTGTGCCACATTCAGACAGCATCCGCAGCCGCGCCGGGTTTCAACTGCCATGATCGTTTGCCTACACAAAACCCCAACAAATCCTGCTCGAAACTCACTGGCGAAGTGGCATAATTTTCATCTCTTGTCGGGAGGGCGTGCCATCGGGCGGATACTCAATTCACAGCTTTCGTTCACTTTGTATCCAGCAGGGGTAATTGCTTTACACTTTAAATATATGCCGGCGCTTGAGAAAGCGAAATTCTCGATAAACCGGCAAGCAACTTGTGCCATCCGGCAAAGACGAATAGAATAGCGCCTACCCGTGGGAGGCTTTCATCACAATGGAAACCGGCAGCAGGCTTCGATATGGTGAGCGGGCATCCATTTTTTATAGGTTAACTACAGGTGGTCTTCATCCAACTCATTCTCACAGGATCAGCCCATAGAATTGCTTGGAGGAGCATTAATGGATTTGGGTATCAAGCGGATTAGAGGCACGTGGGCAGCTTTGCCTTTGGAGTTGATTGCCGGCGTCATTTTCTTTGCGCATGGGCTGCAGAAGATCGGCGATCCGGCTGGATTTGCCCAAAGAGCGATGGGCGGCATTCCATTGTTTCTCAGTTATTTGGTCATTGCTGCCGAGTTCGGCGGCGGGCTGCTCTTGCTGATGGGATTGTTCGTTCGGCTCGGTGCGCTCGGTCAACTCTGCGTGATGGTGGTGGCCATTTCACAAGTACACTGGAGCAATGGGTTGAGCGGGCCGGGCGGCTTCGAGTTTCCACTCGCACTGTTGGCCGCCGCCCTGGCGCTGCTGATTCTCGGCGGCGACCCGCTATCAATAGACGACAACATCAGCATTTCTATCTACCGCTCGCGCACCGCTGCGGCGCGCAGCGAGGTCATCGACACGGCGAGTCCGCTCGTCAAAGCTGCCGGCTTGATTCTGATTCTTGGCGGTATACTGATGCCGGTGGCGCGCCATTACATAGGCCTTGCCGATGGCAACTTATCGCTGGTCATACTGATCATCGCCGGAGTGATTTCGTTGGCGGTTGGCGGCGCGGTGGCGGCGGGCAAACCATGGGCTTATTTGCCGGCGTTTGTCGTCGCGCGCCTCTATCTGGCGGCGAGCGCGCTGCTGTTGTTCTATGTGCGTTACACCTTACGCGGCCTTGCCGCCATGTTCGTCAGCCTGCTCGTGCTCGCGGCTTTGCGCAGCGCCCGGCGCGGCATGACCGAAAGCAGCCGCGTCTACTGAACCCTGGCAATCGTAAGAATAAATACAAAGCGGGAAGGAGACTGGCTTCAGGCGGTTCCGGCAAACGATTGCCTGAATCGCCTGCGCTTCACTATAATCTGACTTTCGACAAGCTTGCGGTAAACGAGGATATAGACAATTTGACCACTCGGACGCGCGCCATCCTGTTCGATCTGGATGGCACGCTCATCGACACAACCGATTTGATTCTCCGCTGCTTCAGTCATTCGTGGCAGGCAGTGTATGGGCTTGAGCATTCGCGCGCCTCGCTCATCGCCACATTCGGCATTCCGCTGCGCGAAGCGATGCAGCGATTGCTCGCCCAATCAAATGGCAACGCCATCCATCATGATGATGATAAGCTGATTGAGCACTTGCTCACCGAGTATCGCTTGTTCAATGTGGCCAATCATGATGTGATCGCTCGCCCGTTTGACGGCACACGGCAGGTCATTGAAGCGCTGCACGGACGCGGCTATCTGATCGGCGTCGTCACCTCGAAAGGCCGCGACCTGGCGATGCGCGGCTTGAGGCTTTGCGAACTCGACAGATGGCTCGACACGGCCATCTGTCTCGAAGACACAGAGATTCATAAGCCGGAGCCGGAGCCAATCCTGGCGGCGCTGGATCGTTTGCAGGTATCGCGAGAAGCGGCGGCTTACGTTGGCGACAGTTGCCATGACATCATCGCGGGCCGCCGCGCCGGCGTGAAGACGGTCGCGGCGCTGTGGGGGCCGCTGCCGCGCACCGACCTGGAATGCGAACGGCCCGATCACCTGGCGGAATCCATCAATGATTTGTTGGATATTTTTCCTTGAAGGCATAGCTTGTCCGTTCAGTCGGCCTTGCGGCTTTTGAGGCGTAGATTACAAATTAACATTCAACCATAGGCACTAATGCAGAAAATCAAAGAACGCTATCGCAAAATTCTGGATGGAGAGACCGGCCTGGTGCATCACAATCCGCGCCGCCTCGGACTCGACATCGCGCTCGCTTATCCGAATACCTACTACATAGGCATGTCGAATCTCGGCTTCCAGGCGGTTTATCAACTATTCAATTCGCACAGCCGCATCTGCTGCGAGCGCGTCTTCGTGCCCGACCCAGACATTGAGCGCGAGCTTGAGCGCACACGGTCGCCGCTGCTGACGCTGGAATCGGCAACGCCTGTCTCCGAATTCGACGTGCTGGCCATCTCGGTTTCCTTTGAGACCGATTATCTCAACATTCCCAAGCTGCTGCGCCTGTCGAAGATTCCCGTGCGCGCCGCTGAACGCAACGAGTGGCATCCGCTCGTCGTCATGGGCGGCGCGGCGGCTTTCCTCAACCCTGAGCCGGTCGCTGAATTTGTCGACGTGGTCTGCGTCGGCGAAGGCGAAGTCCTCGTCCCTGCCCTGCTGCGCGTGATGAATGAAGCGGAATCGCGCGATGACCTGCTCTTGCGCCTGACGCGCGAGCCGGGCTTCTACGTGCCGAAATTTTATAACGTTCACTACGATGAAGACGGCGGCCTGCGAGAGATCGAGCCGACCAACGGCGCACCGGCGCGCGTCTTCACCATGCGCAATCCCATGCGCAAGCAGGAAGGCAACGGCGTCTTCGAGGATGCCTTCATTCCGGCGAGCGAGATTCTCACAGACAACCCGGAGATGAGCGGGCGCTACCTGATGGAAATCTCGCGCGGCTGCTCAATGGGGTGCCGTTTCTGCTGGGCCGGTTATTCGTATCTCGCGCCGCGCGTCTTCTCGGCTGATAAACTGTTGGCCCGTGCCGCCGAGATGCGCCGGTACACCGACAAATTCGGCCTGGTCGCCACCGCCGTCTGTGATCATCCTGAAATTCACGAACTGCTCGAGGGGCTTGAAA
>JBBWZK010000413.1:0-2785 GCA_039648975.1 Blastocatellia bacterium | reverse complement strand
GCGTTATCGAGCGCGCGGCTGCGGTCTTCATCAAGCGAGCAGACGATCAACTGCGGGCGGTCAACCGTATCGAGCGCACGGCCTGCACGCTCCGCACCCGCTTGCAGATGTTGCAGCGCTTCACGATTGTAGGCGGGCGACACCAGATAATTGAGCAGCACGCCGTCGGCGATTTCGCCCGATAGCTCCATCATCTTCATGCCGGTCGCGCCGATGTAGATCGGCACATTTTTCGGCGAGCGGTCGCCGTGTACGATGTCTATCTCGATCTCTTCAACGTTGACGAATTCGCCCTTGAAGGTGACTTTCTGCATTTGTAACAAACGTCGCACCACTTCGACCGTCTCGCGCATGGCGGCGACGGGCTTGCGGCGCGTAACGCCGACTTTCGTGGCCAGCGGCTCCCACCAGACGCCCAGCCCGCAGAGGATTCTGCCGGGCGCGAGATCATCAAGCGTCGAGAAGGTCTGCGCGATGAGCGCGGCGTTGCGCGTCCAGTTGTTGATGACGCCTGAGCCGACCTTGATGCGTTCGGTGGTCGCGGCAAACGCCGCCATCGGCACGATAGCGTCGCGCACCAGCCGCGATTCGGCCTGCCACACGGCTTCAAAGCCGCGCGCTTCACCGTAGCGCACATACTCGATAGCTTCCCTGAGCGGATGCTTGTCTTGCAGGTAGAGCGCGACACGATCTTTCATATCTTCTCCTTGATTGATGATGGCAGCTTCCCATAGACGGCGCTTGCAGACAGCGACAATAGCTGATCCGGTCGGCCCTGAGCAAGTTTGGTGAGGTAACACGAGACGCGCAACGTTTGCTGGAAGCAAATTGTCTCGGCGCAGACATAGCCCCGTAGGGGCGAAATGTTTATAGCAATAGGTGCTGCTTTTCCCGCAAGCCCTGTAGGGGCGAAATGTCAACATTGCGCTCCTGACGGAGCTTACGTGTTTAGGGTGCCGGATAACTATAAATATTTCGTCCCTACAGGGCTGACGCGTTTCCAGCAACGCTGGCCTGTTTCGGATGCAATCGCTTCGTGCAGCCGCGCGCCGGCTCTGTTAGACTGAAGCCCGCACGATGGGCGACGCTGCCCTGCACGGGTGAATGTTATGAATACTCCAGAACTGGTTTTGAAACGCGCGCTGATTTACGACGGCACGGGCCGCCCGCCTGTCTCTGGCGACATCGCGATTGATCGCGGCACAATTCTGGCGATTGACGCCGAAGGTTCGCTGCACGGCATGGAAGAACTCGATTGTCAGGGCCTCGCAATCGCGCCCGGCTTCATCGACACGCACAGCCACTCGGACATACGCGTGCTCACGGAGCCTGCCCTGCCGATGAAAGTTCGTCAAGGGATCACCCTCGAAGTCTTCGGGCAGGACGGCCTGTCGGTCGCGCCGGTTCGCCGCAAAGACCGTGCGCAGGTGGCGCAACAACTCGCCGGGCTGGATGGCAGTTTGGATCACGAATGGGAATGGCATACGGTCGCCGAATACCTGGAAGCCATCGACCGCGCGCGGCCTTCGCTCGATTGCGCTTACCTGATACCGCACGGCCAGGTGCGGCTCCATGCGATGGGCATGGAAGACCGCCGGGCGACGACGGATGAAATCACCGCCATGCAGCAACTCATACGCGAAGGGATGCGCGATGGCGCGCTCGGTCTTTCAACCGGCTTGATCTATCCGCCCTGTTGTTATGCAGACACGGCTGAACTCATCGAACTGGCGCGCGCGGTCGCTGAATTCGACGGCATCTTCGTGGCCCACATGCGCAGCGAGAGCGATTACATTGAAGATTCGATTGCCGAGATGATCGAGATTGGCAAAGCCGCAGGCGTGCGCGTTCACATATCGCATTTCAAGATCGCCGGGCGCGAAAACTTTTCGCGCATTGACACCATGTTGGAAATGATTCACGCGGCGCAGGTGGCAGGCCTGCGACTGACTGCTGATCAATATCCTTACATCGCCGGCTCGACCATGCTCGGCGCGATGCTGCCGCCGTGGGCGCATGCGGGCGGCGTCGAAGCCACCCTCCTGCGGCTGGCAAGCCTGGACGAACGCTCTCGCATGCAACGCGAGATGTTCGACCGCAGCCCGTCGCACTGGGACAACTTCTGGAAGTGGTCCGGCCCTGAAGGCATCATCATCTCCGACATTCCGTCGGGCAATCACCCTGATTACGTGGGCAAGAATCTTGCCGACGCGGCGGCGCTGGGGCACCGTGCAGAGCGCGTCAGCGAAGAGACGGCGATTGATTTCGCTTTTGATCTGCTGGCCGCAGAGCGCATGGCTGTCGGCATGATCAGCTTCAGCCAGTCCGAAGATGTCATGCAAAAGATCCTCAAGCAGCCCTACGTCAACGTCTGCACGGACGGCTTGCTTGGCGGCAAGCCGCACCCGCGCGCTTACGGCGCCTATCCGCGCATCCTCGGTCGCTACGTGCGTGAGCAAAATCACATTTCGCTTGCCGAGGCGGTGCGCAAGATGAGCGGCCTTGCGGCAGAGACGTTTCAATTGAAAGATCACGGCGTGATTGCCGAAGGCCGGCGCGCGAATCTGGTAGTCTTCGACGCCGAACGCGTGATTGATCGCGCGACGTTTGCCGATTCGCGGCAATACTCCGAAGGCATCCATCACATCCTTGTCGCCGGCCAGCCGGTGATTCGTTATGGCGAATCTTACATTGAAGGCAGCGGCGCGGCGATCAGGCGATAAGCAGTTTAAAATCCTCCCATCATCACACTAGAGCGGTTTTCAATCGGATGTAGCGCAAGGCG
>JBBWZK010000384.1:0-3346 GCA_039648975.1 Blastocatellia bacterium | reverse complement strand
GCACAGCCGCTTGAGCCGTTCGGCCATCGCCTGCTGATCACCGCCGAAGTGGCGCTCGGCCAGGTGACGATTCCGCTCGCGGCGCTGGCGCGTTTCAATGTCGCGCCGGCGGTCGAGATTTCAACCGTTCCCTTCGCGCTCATCAAGGATTGGGATACGCCGCGCGATATTGATCTGCCTGTGCGCGTGCGCAACCGCACGCCGGACGCGCTCACAGGTGCGCTCTGGATAGTGCCGCTGGCCGTGAGTGATGAAGCTTACCAACCGGCGCGCATTGCCTTCACTCGCGAAGACGAGGAAGCAACGATCAACTTGCGGCTGCGCTTGCCGATTCTCAAGCCGCCGCTGGCGCCGGACATCCTGTTGGAATTTCGCCGCGACAAACCGGCGTCGCCTGCGCCGCTCGGTTCAGCAAAGATCGCCGTGAAACCTGTGGATGTTGTAGTTGCAGATGATCTGCGCGTCGGCATCCTCAGCGGCCCCGACGGCTCGCTGGCGGCGGCTCTCGATCAACTCGGCGTTGCTTATGAAGAGATCACGCCTGATCGTGTGCGCCGTATCGCGCACGGCAATCCGGTTGATAAAAATCTGGCATCGGGGTGCGACGAGTTAAAGCGATTCGATACGATCATCGTGGATCGCTTCGCTTATGCGACACACCCTGAACTGGTTGGCTTGAACGCTTGTTTGCTGCGCTACGCGCAGGCGGGCGGCAACCTGTTGGTGCTCGATCAGCAGGCGGGGGATTTCAATCTGTTGCGCGCGCCGTTCGCGCCGTTCGCCTTGACGCTCTCGCAAGACCGGCTCACCGTCGAGAGCGCCGAGGTAAAAATTCTTGACGACGCGCATCCGCTCATGACCAAACCGAACGAGATGAAGGCAGGCGATTTTGCAGGTTGGGTTACAGAACGGGCGGCGTTCGTACCGCGCGCCTGGGCCGACGATTACGTCGCGCTGCTGGAGACTGGCGATCCCGGCGAAGAAGCCAGTCGCGGCACGTTGCTGATGGCGCGAACCGGCGAAGGCGAGTTCATCTACACCACCTTGAGCCTGAACCGCCAGTGGCTCGACGGCGTGCCGGGCGCATATCGTCTGCTGGCGAATCTGATCAGCTTGCCAAAGACGACGACCCGCAAGCGTCGCCTCAAAGATTCAGAGGGAAAGACTCAGTAACAGAGATATGGGCGATTCCCATTAACACCGCGATGAATCGCGGTGCGTGCTGAACAGTTCACCTCTCATAACCGTTTTAACGGTTTATTCGCCGTCGCCCGGCAAACGGTTAAAACCGTTGTAGACCTCAAGTCTGCTCGATGTCACCGCGATGAATCGCGGTGTTAATGAAAACGCTTATTGCTATTAGAGCAATTTTTATCCAAGCTCGCGCTTCAACTCAGTTCGACGTTGCGGGCGATGCGGCGCAGCAAGAGCGGCTGATCGTAGAGCGCGATCAGGCCGCGCGCGACGGATTGGCGCGGGCTTTCAGCGACGCCGACGTTCAGCTTGGTGGCGTGTGCGATGCGTTCGTCCATGCCTGCCAACAACGCCATGCCGCCCGTCAGCATGAGCCCTGTGTCGTGTATATCGCCGGCGACTTCAGGCGGGATGCGCTCAAGCACGTTGCGCACGACCTCGACCATCTGCTTGACGACGGGTTCAATGGCCAGGTGAATTTCGGCAGATGAAACCTCGATGACTTCCGGGCCGCCTTCGCTGAGGCTCTGGCCCTTGACGACGCTCTTGTGGTCTTCAACCGGATCGGTGGCCGACCCCAGAACCATCTTCAGTCGTTCGGCGGTGCGCTCGCCGATCAGCACTTTATGATGATGCCGGACGTAGGTGGCGATGGCTTGATCCATGTCGAGTCCGCCGATGCGCAGGGTTTCCGATTCGACGATGCCGGCTTTAGCGATCACCGCCACCGAAGTCGTTGCGCCGCCGATGTCGACCACCATCGACGCGGTCATCTCGGCGATGGGCAGTTTCGCGCCGAGCGCCGCGGCCAGACCTTCGTCGACCAGATAAACGCGGCTCGCGCCGACGCCTTCGACGACATTGTGTATGGCGAAGCGTTCGACCGAGGTAATCCCCGAAGGCACGCTCTGGATGATGCGCCGCGAAAACCGCGCCCGCCCGCCGCGCGCCTTGCGCACGAACTTCTTGAGCATGTCCTGAGCCAGATTGGAGTCGGCCACGACGCCGGACTGCATCGGGTAAGCGATCTCCACATCTTCAGGCGAGCGGCCCAGCATCTCAAGCGCTTCAGTGTTGACGGCGATCACCTGATGGCTCACACGATCAATGGCGACCAGCGACGGCTCGTTGACCACCATGCCGCGCGTGCGCGCGTAAATGAACGTATGCACAGTGCCCAGATCGACCGCCAAATCTTCCGTGAACAGATTGCCGAAGGAGATATTCATTCCGCCTCTTCAATCTAAAACATCGAGCCAAAACATCGAGCCAAAATATCGTAGATGATGTGTGATAATAGCAAGGCACGCGATAAACGCAAAGACCAACTTAATGGCGCGCGCGACTTTGTTTCAAGCACCGGCAAAAGGCCACAAAAAAGCCGGGCAAGCTGCGCGCCCACCCGGCTTTTTTATAAACACCTGACGTGACACTAACGGCCCGTCACGGTGAATTGCGCTGTTGGCGTGACGACTTTCTGGGTCACCAGATCGGTGACTTTCACAGTGATGGTATAGGTTCCCGGCTCGCTCAATTTGTCGGCGATGGGGATCGAGCGCGCCAGCACCAACTGCTGACCCTTCAAATCGACGAGTCCCTGTTTGCTCTTACCGTCTTCAAGGACGTGAATGATCTCCTGGCCGCCCCTTGAGACGATGTATTCGACCCTGAGCGCCGGCTGCAAGGTCGCCTGATCCATCTCGGCATCGTAGACTTGCAGGAACATCGCCAGATTCTGGCCGGGTTTATAGATGGCGCTGACGTAAGGCTTCACCTTGTAGCGCCCGATGATGAACTGGCCCGCAGGAATGGCGCGGTTGTCCAGCGCTTCAACCGTCGCCGCCAGAATGATGCTGCTGGTCGCCAGTTGCTTCTCCTGGTAACGCGGCACCTCGAACGAATGATGCAGGATGCCTGTCTTGCCGCTGGTGATGTCGCGCGCCACGATGTCCAACTTGTAACGGCCCGGCGGCAGCGCGACGTTCTTTTGATAGACGGACTTTTGCGCCTGCGCCTGCGGCAACTGCTCCTCGCTGAAGCGCCCGGTTTGCACTGTGTCTTCAAACGAACCGGCGCTGCGCCCCGACAGGCTGGTCAGCTTGGCATACATATTCACCTGTGCAGAGTAGATGCCGCCTTGATTCTTGAACGA
>JBBWZK010000383.1:0-35003 GCA_039648975.1 Blastocatellia bacterium | reverse complement strand
GGGCACGAAACAGGCCGCCAGAGCCACTCCTGTCAGAACCAATGAAATCAGCGCGAAGGTCAGCGGGTCGGTCGTGCTGACGCCGAACAGCAAACTCGCCATCAGGCGCGTCGCGGCGAACGCCCCGACAAGGCCAAGCGCCACGCCGGCGAGCGCCAGCTTCATGCCTTCAAAAACCACCAGTTGAAAGACATCTCGTTGTTTTGCGCCGAGCGCCATGCGTATGCCCAGTTCGTGCGTGCGCTGCGTCACCGTATAACTCATCACGCCGTAGATGCCCACCGAGGCGAGAATCAGCGCCAGCACCGCGAATGCCGCAAGCAATATGGCGTTGAAGCGTTGCTGCGATACCGAATCGCTCAGGTAATCGGTCATCTGGCGCAGGCTGGTGATGGGCTGATCTTTATCCACCGCCCAGACGGCTTCGCGCATCGCGCCGAATAAACGCGCGGCATCAGTCGCCGAGCGCGCGACGATGACCATGTGGCCCCAGAGCTTTTGCTGGTAAGGGAAGTAAAGCTGCGGGCGCACATCCGCGTCGAGTCCCGAATGTTTGATATCTTTGATGACGCCGACAATCGTCGCCCACGGCGCTTCCTCTTCCAGAGGCCCCGCTTTGATGCGTTTGCCCACCGGGTCCTGGCCATTAAAATGACGACGCGCCATGCTCTCGTTGATGATGACGACCTGCGGCGCGGTCTGGTTGTCGTATTCTGTAAAGGCGTGGCCCGCGACGAAGGGAATCTCCAGCGTTTTGAAGTAGCCGTCATCGACGAAACGAAAATCGGCGAGCGCCGTGTCGTTCAGCGTCTTCGGAGGTGGTGCGCCTTCGACGGTGAACTGATCAATCTCTTCGCTGCCGCCCAGGGGTAAGTCTGAAACCGCGCCGACCGACACCGCGCCGGGAATCGCTCTCACCTGTTCGAGCACCTGCTTGAAGAAGCGTATCTGTTTGGCGTCTTCGTCATAGTGCGACGACGACACCGAGAGGGTCATCGCCGCAACCTTCTGCGGGTTGAACCCGGCATCGGTGCCCGTGAGCCGCGCGAAGCTGCGAATCAGCAGGCCCGCGCCAATTAGTAAGACAAGCGACAAAGCGACTTCGGCGACGACCAGCAGGCTGCGCACGCGATTGCGGCTGCCTGTTGAGCCGCGCGCGCCTTCCTTGAGCGTCTCGTTCAGGTTGAAGCGCGACACCTGAAACGCCGGCGCGAGGCCGAACAACACACCTGTAATCAAGGCTACAGTGAAGGTGAATGCCAGCGCCGCGCCGTCTATAGTGATCTCGTGTTTGCGTGGAATACCCGCAGGGCTGATCGCCAACAGCAGATCAATGCCCCAGATCGCCAGCAGCACGGCGACCGCGCCGCCGACAATAGCCAGCAGCACGCTTTCGGTGAGCAGTTGGCGCACGAGGCGGGCGCGGCTGGCGCCCAGTGCCGTGCGCACGGCCATCTCTTTTTGCCGCGCCGCGGCTCTAGCCAACAAGAGGTTCGCCACATTGGCGCAGGCGATCAGCAAGACCAGGCCGACCGCGCCCAGCAAGATCAATAAGGCGAGGCGCAGACTGCCGACGAGTTGTTGTTTCAACGGCACGACGCTGGCGCTAAAGCCCTTCGCCTCTTCGTACTGCTCGGCGGCGTGGCTGGTGATCGCATCGATCTGGGCCTGCGCCTGCTGAAACGTCACGTCCGGTTTGAGCCGTACGATGACCGACTTGTTGTGGCTGTCGCGACGGGCCAGTTGTTTATCAGTCAGGCCCGCAGGTGCCCACAGTTCGGTCTGCACGGGAAGCTGAAAGTACGATGGCAAGTCCGTCGCGCGCGGAAATTGAAACCCCTGCGGCATCACGCCGATGACCGTATAGTTGCTGCCGTCGAGTTGCATCGTCCTGCCGCAGACTTCTTTGTCGCCGCCGAAATGGCTTTGCCACAGCGCGTAGCTGATGACGACGACGCGATTCGCGCCGGGGCGATCTTCCTCTTCAGTGTAGGTGCGGCCAAGAATGGGCGATGTGCCCATCACGTCGAAGAAGCTGGCGGAGGTGGTGACGCCGGCTATCCGTTCGGGCGTGCCCGCACCGGTGAAGGCATAACGTTGCGAATCGAGAATACTGATAGCTTCAAACGCTTCGCCCTGCTTGCGCCAATCGTCGAAGGCGGCGATGGAGACGGGCAGCAGATCGAAGCCGATCTGCACCTCTGGATTGGTCTCCCAGATCATCGCCAGCCGGTCGGCATTTTTGTAAGGCAGGCTACGAAAGAGCAGTGCGTTGACGACGCTGAAAATCGCCGTGTTCGCGCCGATCCCTAAAGCCAGCGCAATGACCGCCACAAAAGTCACCGTGCGGCCCTTCAGCAGCACGCGCACGCCATAGCGAATGTCTTGCAACAAGGTTTCCATTTTTCACCTCCGGTGAGGCGACGCGGACGCGGCGAAGGGGGACACGGCGACAGACTACTTGATCGAATCTCTCGCCGCGTCCCCGCGTCTCCGCGTCGCCGCGCCGCTTTTTATTCGTAGCGCAGAGCGACCATCGGATCGACTTTGAGCGCGCGGCGCGCCGGCACCAGGCAGGCAACCAGCGCGACCGTGGTCAGCGACACAGAAAAGACGACGAAGGTCGTCAGATCAGTGGCGCTCACGCCGAACAGCAAGGCGGCCATCACATGGGTCAGCACGAAGGCGATGGCCAGACCAAGCGCCACGCCGATTAGCGTTAATAGCATGCCGTGCCCGACGACCAGCCGCAGCACATCGCCGGGCCGTGCGCCGAGCGCCATGCGTATGCCGATCTCGTGTGTGCGCTGCGTCACCGCATAGCTCATCACGCCATAAATGCCGACTGAGGCCAGCACCATCGCCACTGCTGCGAAAACGCCAAGCAGCAGCATGGCAAATCGCTGTTGCGCTATCGACGCCGACACCAGTTGCGCGAGCGGCTTGATGCTTGAAACCGGCTGCTCTTTATCAAGGCTCAGGACTTCGCCGCGAATCGCTCCGCTTAGACTGGACGGGTCGCCCGTCGTGCGCACGACCAGCGCCATAGAACCGAAAGGCTGTTGAGCGAATGGCTCATAAGTCTCGACAGGCGTCTCCTGATCCAGGCCATATTGCTTGACGTCGCCGACGATGCCGACGATTTCTCGATAAACGACAGGCCCATTGGTGACGTGTATGTGTTTGCCTATGGGGTCTTCATCGGGGAAGAACTTCTTCGCCATCGCCTCGCTGATGATGGCGACGCGCAGCGTGTCTTTGGTATCGTGCTCGTTAAACAGGCGGCCTTTGAGCAGCGGAATGCCCATGGCGGCGAAGTAGTCCGGCGTGACCGAATAATAATTCGTGCTGGGCTCGTCACCCGCAGGGTAAGGCGGTCGGCCCTGTATCTCGAAGCCGAGCACGAAGTCGTCATCCAACGGCAGGACACAGGCTGCGCCGGCAGCCTGAACGCCGGGCAGCGTCGCCACCCGTTCAAGCAGTTGCTTGTAGAAGGCGGCCCGTTGATCCGCTTCCGCATACTTCTTCTGTGGCAGCGCAATCTTCGCCGTCAGCGCGTTATTGGGATTAAACCCCGGATCCACATTCTGCAAACGCAAAAAGCTCTTGATCATCAGGCCAGCGCCGACCAGCAGGACCAGCGCCGTCGCGACTTCGAGGACGACCAGAACGCTGCGCACGAGGTGACGCCGCCCGCCTTCAGTCGAGCCGCGCCCGGCATCTTTCAAGGTCTCATTGAGGTTCGGCTTTGAGGCTTGCAAGGCCGGCCCGAGTCCGAAGCTCAGGCCGGTCAGCAAGGTGATCCCGGCGGTGAAGGCGAGCACCCAGCCATCAAGCGAAGCCTCGCGCACACGCGGCAGGTCTTCGGGCGCAAGCGATAGCAACAAGTCCTTGCCCCATACGGCGAGCAACAGGCCGACCGCGCCGCCGATCAGCGATAACAGCACGCTCTCTGTGAGCAACTGACGAACGACGCGCCACCGCGAAGCGCCGAGCGCCGTGCGAATGGCAATCTCTTTTTGCCGGCTGGCGGCGCGCGCCAGCAGCAGGTTGGCAACGTTGGCGCAGGCGATCAACAAGACAAAGCCGACGGCGGCTAAGATCACATACAGCGCCAGCTTGATGCTGCGGACGGCGTATTCGAGCATCGGCACGACCTTGACGCTCCAGCCAGCGTTGGCATCAGGGTATTGCTCGGCGAGCCGCTCGGCAATGGCGCTCATCTCGGCGCGCGCCTGCTCGACAGTGACGCCTGGTTTGAGCCGTCCGATGGCCGAGACATAATGCGCGCCGTGTTGCTGGGCTTGTTGAGCCGTGAACCCCATAGGCGTCCACAACTCGGTGGTGCGGCCTCCGAAACGAAACGAGGGCGGCATCACGCCAATGATGTTATAGCTCTGGCCGTTGAGCGTGATGGCCCGCTCCAGTATGTTCGGGTCGCCGCCAAAGCGCCGCTGCCACAGACCATGACTGAGAATCACCACGAAGTTGTGTCCAGGCTGATCTTCTTCAGGCAGAAAACCGCGACCGAGCACAGGCTGCGCGCCGAGCATCGCCAGGAAGCCATCCGTGACGCGCTGGCCTTGCAATCGTTCAGGCTCGCCGGCCTCTATCAGGTTAAAAGCCGAGTTTTGCATGGCGACGAGCGGCTCAAAGACGGTGTTCTGTTTCTGCCAATCAAGGAAGTTGCCGGGCGAGACGGAGAATTCAGGGAATTGCGGCAGCTTGGTTTCGCGGATCATCATCAACCTGTCCGGGTCATCGTAGGGCAGCGGGCGCAGCAAGACCGCATTGACGACCGAGAAGATCGCCGCATTCGCGCCAATGCCGAGCGCCAGGGCGATCACCGCGACCACCGTGAACGCCGGATTTCGAGTCAACATGCGAACGCCGTAGCGAATATCTTTAAGCAAGCTTTCCATTGATAGACCTCCCCTCGGCAGTTAGTGAAAGACAGCAGGCAAAGGTTGCGAATAAATTACCACAATAAAAAAGTCTATCGAGTCTATCGAGTCTATCGAGTCCAGAGAGTCCAGAGAGTCCAGAGAGTCTGGAGAGTCTGGAGAGTCT
The DNA here is from genome assembly GCA_039648975.1 of Blastocatellia bacterium. Classification (GTDB taxonomy): domain Bacteria; phylum Acidobacteriota; class Blastocatellia; order UBA7656; family UBA7656; genus DATENM01. Next base: position 29,933 of record JBBWZK010000383.1, on the reverse strand, counting down.
CTGAAAAGTCCCGTAGGGACGAAATGTTTATAGTTGCAAGCGTTGAAGAGAACACCAGCCCGGCGGGGCGAAATGTCGACATTGCGCTCCTGACGGAGCTTGATCTTTGATCTGACTTGCTTGCTATAAACATTGCGCTCCTACGGAGCTTCCACTGCATAAATACTCTCCAGACTCTCCAGACTCTCCAGACTCTCCAGACTCGCTAGACTGCTATTCATATCTGAGCGCGACCATCGGATCGACACGGGTGGCACGCCGTGCAGGGATATAGCAGGCCACGAGCGCCACGGCGGTCAATAACCCGGCGACCACGGCAAACGTCAGTGGGTCGGTCGCGCGAACCCCATATAACATGCTCGTCAGGCTCTCCAGGTATTTCGTCAACACATAGGCGCAGGCTATGCCCAGCGCGATGCCGACCAGCGCTAACGCCATCCCCTGCCGCAGAATCATCTTCAGCACATCCGTTGAATTGGCGCCAAGCGCCATGCGTATACCGATTTCATGGGTGCGCTGTGAGACGCCATAAGCCATCACGCCGTACAGTCCGATGGCGGCCAGTTGTTGCGCCAGCAGTCCGAAAAGCGTCAGCAATTTGGCGAACAGCCGTTCCTGCGAGAGCGTCTGCTCGGATTGTTCAACCTGTGTCTTGATGTCGTTAATCGGCAGGTTGCCGTCGACGTCGCCCACCGCTTTGCGAATGGCGGCAACCGCCGCCGTTGGATCGCCTGCGGTGCGTACCTCGAAGTTCATTCTGGTGACGGAGCCCAGTACCTGCATCCATGAGATGTAGGCCGTTGGCGGGATTTTCTCGCGCTGGCGGGCATATTTCGCATCTCTGGCGAGGCCGATGATCTCGACCTCTGCGGGTTTTTGCGAATCGAAGCTGAAGCGCTTGCCAATCGGATTTTCATCCGGGAAGAACTGTTGTGCAAAGGTTTGATTGACGACCGCGACCTTCGATGCGCGCTCATCATCATGCGCCGTGAGGCTGCGCCCTGTGAGCAGCGGAATCTGCATCGCCTCAAGAAAATTTTCGCGCACGTAATGCACATAGGTCGTGCCATTCGATTCGATTTCGCCATCCGCTGAAATTGTAGCTCCCGGCAGATAAACCCTCCGGCTGCCTCTACTCTGTGCCAGCAACGGGTGGCGCGAAAACGTGACCGCGCGCACGCCGGGCACAGCCTCAATGTGCTCAAACAATTCTTTGTAGAGATTCACCAGCCGCTCATTTTTGTAGCCGATCAGGCCCGGGTCGACGCTGAACAGCAACAGGTTCTGTTGATTGAATCCGGTCTCGATTTTTTGCAGGTTGACGAGCGTGCGCAGCAGCAGCCCCGCGCCAATCAGCAGCAGCAAAGAGACCGCCACCTGTGCGACGATCAGCGATTTGCTCAACCACGAACGCGAAGCGGCGCTCGAACTCCTGCCGCTCTCTTTGAGCGCTGGCGTCAAATCAACCTGCGTCGAGCGCCACGCCGGTGCCATGCCGAAGAGAATCCCTGTCAGCAAGGACAGCAATAGCGTAAACCCGAGCACGCGTAGGTCGAGCCTCGGCGTCAGCGCGCCCATATCCCAGCGCCCCCAGTCGCTTACCGCCAGCAAGCCATCCTTAATCCATAGCGCCAGCAGCACGCCGAACGTGCCGCCGAGCAATGCGAGAATCACGCTCTCGGTGAGCAATTGCCGAATCAATCGCCAGCGGCCCGCGCCCAGCGCCAGACGCACAGCGATCTCTTTCTGGCGCGTCGAGGCGCGCGCTAGCAATAGATTCGCCACGTTGGCGCACGCCACCAGCAACACCAGGCCAACGACGCCCAGCAATAAGTAGAGCGACGGCGCATAGTCTTGCCGCGCATTCATCTCGCCCTGACTGCCGGACACCAGATTGAGGTGCGGATAATCTTCCACCGCAAGCGCCTTCGCCGCCGGGCGTCCCTGCGCCTGCATCAGTGCTTGATAGGTCGCGCGATGTTCGAGGGCCGATTGCTGAAACACGATGCCAAGCCCGGCTTGCGCCTGCTCAACTGTAGCGCCCGGCTTCAACCGGCCCATCAATCGCAGCCACCACGCCGCCTCCTTCATTTCCGAACGCTCAGGATTGACCTGGGCTTCCCAGGCAATCGGAATCGACACATCCTGCGACGAGCCGACATCCATCGTCCCTTCAAAGCCCTGCGGCGTGACGCCAATTATGGTAAAAGCTACATTGTTGATATTGATCGATTTATTGATGACCGCCGGGTCGCCGCTGAAGCGCTGCTGCCAGTAACGATAGCTGAAGACGGCGACAGGGCTGGCCCCGGCCTGATCGTCTTCGTCAGTCATTAAGCGACCGACGAGCGGCAGCATGCCGAGCCCTGCATAATAATTGCCCGACACGGCCTGGCCGCTAGCCACCTCGGCCTGCCCGTCGACGTTGACGTTCAGATTCACGTTGCCAAAGGCGAAGACGTCTGACAGGACGCTCTCCTGCTCACGCAATCGCGTGTAGCTCTGATATGGGAAAGATGAGCCAACGGTCAAACCCAAATTCGGGTTGCGGCGGGTGCTGCCACTATAACTGCCGGGGTCGAAATTCTCCCCCCACTCTGCTTGAAAGAGCACTAACCGTTCAGGCTCTTTGACCGGCAACTTCTTCAACAGCATCGCATCGACGATGCTGAACAACGCCGTGTTCGCGCCGATGCCAAGCGCCAGCGACATGACGGCGATAGCTGTGAAGCCGGGCGTTTTGCGAATCATTCGGATGCCGTAACGCAAATCTTGTAATAAGCTTTCCATCAGTTCCTCCAGAAGGGGCTAGGAACTAGAGGCTAGGGCCTAGGGCCGGAAGTCGCAATGGAACGACTATGAAACGACTGCTGCCGCAACTTTTTTTAGGCTAGCCCCTAGCCTCTAGTCCCTAGCCCCTTACTCATAGCGTAGCGCGACCATCGGATCGACGCGGGTGGCGCGGCGAGCGGGCACGAAACAGGCCGCCAGAGCCACTCCGGCGATGATCAGCGCGATGGCCCCAAAGGTCAGCGGGTCTTTGGCGCTGATGCCAAACAGCAGACTCGCCATCACTCTGGTGGCTAATAAAGCGACCACCAGGCCGATGCCGACGCCCAGACCGGCGAGCATCATGCCTTGCTTGACGACCAGCCGCAGCACGTCCGCAGGCTGTGCGCCGAGCGCCATGCGTATGCCGATTTCGTGCGTCCGTTGCGCCACCGAATAACTCATCACGCCGTACAGACCGATGGCCGTCAGCACCAGCGCCAGCCCGGCAAAGATGACCAGCAACAGCGTCGTCAGTCGCGGCTGCGCGACGGCTGCCGATAGATATTCATCCATCGTCTGAATGTTGTAGAGCGGCAGGTCTTTGTCCATGTTGCGGACTTCTTCGCGCACGGCGCTGACGATGCTGTGTGGGTCGCTGGCCGTCTTCACCACCAGCGTCATCGAATCCAGCGGCATCTGCGATTCCGGTACGTAGTATTCCGGCGTGAAATCTTTGTTCAGCCCTCTGTATCTAACATTACTGACGACGCCGATGACTTCGCGCCAAGGCTTTTTGCCCGGCTCAACCGACATGCCCGGACGTATGCGCTTGCCGATGGGGTCTTCGCCGGAGAAGAAGCGCTCGGTGTAGGCTTCGTTGATGATGATGACGGCGGGCGCGTTATAGCCGTCGTGCTCATTGAAGTCGCGCCCTTTGACCAGTCGTATGCTCATGGCGCGGAAGTAATCGAGGCTGACCGTGCGATAAGCCGATGACTGTCGCTGGCCGGGCGGCAGGGGCTGGCCGTCTATCTCGAACGAGATCGACATGCTTGAGTTGCCGAGCGGCAGCGGCATCACGGCGCTCGCCGCCTCGACGCCGGGCAGCGCCGCCAGCCGCGCCTGCAACTGGCGATAAAATTCAGACTGCTTGGCCGGATTGTACTTTACTTCCGGCACGCCGAGATCAAACGTGATGACGTTGTGCGGATTGATGCCGGCATCGACGCCTTGCAAACGCCACAGGCTCTGAATCAGCAAGCCCGCGCCAATCAGCAAAACGACGGCGATGGCGACTTCGACGGTGACCAGGGCGCTGCGCAAACGATTGCGGCGCACGCCCTCGCTGGTGCCGCGCCCACCTTCTTTCAACGACTCGTTCAGGTCGGTCTTTGACGAATGAATCGCCGGCACTAAGCCGAACAACACGCCTGTGAGCAGCGATACCAACAGCGTAAAGCCGAGCACGCGCATATCCAGGCCGATCTGCGTGGCGCGCGGCAACTGGTCGCCGCTGGCGGCCACCAGCGCGTCCGTGCCCCACAGCGCGATGAGCAGGCCGAGCGCGCCGCCGGCTATCGACAGCACGACGCTTTCAGTGAGCAACTGGCGGATGACGCGCAGACGGCTAGCGCCGAGCGCCGCGCGAATCGCCATCTCCTTGTGTCGCGAGGTGGCGCGCGCCAGCAACAGGCTGGCGACGTTGGTGCAGGCGATCAGCAGCACGCAGCCGACCGCGCCCATCAAGATCAGCAACGCGGGCCGCACGTCGCCGACCAGGTCTTCGTGCGCGGAATTGGCCGTCGCGCCCCAGTCGGTATTGCTGTCCGGGTACTTTTCGCTGAGCCGCGCCGCCATCGTCGCCATAGCGGCGCGCGCCTGTTCAATCGTCACGCCGGGCTTGAGTCGCGCAATCACCTGGAGAAAGTGTGCGCCGCGCTGGTCGGCGATGGTGCTGCCGTCGGTCGGCGTCAGCGCGTTGGCGTAAGTCGTCCATAGCTCGACCGGATCGTTCTGCACAGGGAACTGAAAGCCTTCGGGCATGACGCCAATCACTGTGTAGCTCTTGCTGTTGAGCGTGAGACTGCTGCCGACGATGTTCGGATCAGAATTGTAACGTTGCTTCCATAGCTTGTGGCTGAGGATGACGGTGAGCGGCGCGCCGTTCTTATCGTCTTCGGGAGTAAACCCGCGCCCCATAGCCGCCTGTACGCCGAGCAGCGGAAAGAGATCTGCCGAGACCACCGTGCCCTGTAGCAGCGCCGGATTGTCGTCGCCCGTCAGCGTGAAGCCACTGGAGTCATAGGCGGCGACGCGATCAAAGACATCGTTTTGATCGCGCCAGTCGGCGAAGTTCGGATACGAGGCCGTGTTCTGCATGGCGCCGCGCGACGGCCTGGTTTCCCAGAGGTTGACCAGCCGTCCAGGCTCCGCAAACGGCAGCGGGCGCAGCAGCACCGCATTGATGACGCTGAAGATGGCGGTGTTCGCGCCGATCCCTAAAGCCAGCGCCATGACTGCAACAAACGTGAAGCCCGGACGCTTGATGAGCATCCGTATGCCGTAGCGCAAATCTTGTACTAAGCTTTCCATCCGTTCCTCCAGAAGGGGCTAGGGACTAGAGGCTAGGGGCTAGGGGCTAGCCTAAGAAAAGTTGCGGCAGCAGTCGTTTCATAGTCGTTCCATTGCGACTTCCGGCCCTAGCCCCTAGCCTCTAGTCCCTAGCCCCTTACTCATAGCGCAGCGCGATCATCGGATCGACCTTCGTGGCGCGATGCGCGGGCACGAAACTGGCTGCCAGAGCCATTCCTGCCAGCCCGAGCGCGGTTGCCGCGAAGGTTAGCGGGTCGGTGGCGCTGACACCGTAAAGCAGACTCGCAAGCAGTCGCGTTAAAGCGAATGCGCCGGCAAGGCCCAGCGCAATGCCGGCAAGCGCGAAGCGCAGGCTCTGCCCGACGATCAGTTGTAAGACATCGCGGCGCGCTGCGCCCAACGCCATGCGTATGCCGATTTCATGTGTGCGTTGCGTCACGGTGTACGACAGCACGCCGTAGATGCCGAGCATCGCCAGCAGCACGGCGACGGCAGCGAACGCGCCGATCAACAACGCCGGATAACGGCGTAGGAAAGTCGATGGCGAATTGGCAATCAACCGCGTCATCGGCATTTCGGCAAAGACCGTCACATCAGGTTCGAGCGCGCGGATTTCGCTGCGCACCGCGCCAATCAGATTGGCCGGATCGCTCGACGTGCGCATCACGACAGAGATGAAGACTCCGCTATCCTGCGCATAGTTGAAATAAATGATCGGCGTGATGCGGGCGTCGAGCGCGGTGACGTTTTCATCGCCAACGACGCCGACAATCTCGCGGGGATGCCGTTGCGGGTCAAACCCGAAGATGACGTGTTGGCCGACGGCGCTTTGCTGTGGAAACAGGCGTTCGGCCAATGTGCGATTGATGACTAAAGTGATTGGCCCGTTCGCCTCTTCGTGTTCGTTGAAGCTGCGCCCGGCAATCAGCGGCAGTCCCATTACCTTAAAGTAATTAGGGCTCACCGTGCGCACATTGGCTTCCATTTTAGCGTCGGGCAGCGGCGCAGGCTGTCCCTCAATGCTGAATGAGGCCGTATTGCCGCCGCCGCTCAAGGGCAAGATGTCTGTGGTTGCCGCGCCCTCCGCGCCGGGCAGACGTTCGAGGTTCGCAAGCATCTGCTGATGAAACGCCAGAGCGCGGTTCGCATCATCGTACTTGTTTCCCGGAAGCACAGCCTGCAAGGTCAGCAGGTTGTTGGTGCGAAAGCCCGGATCGACGTTGAGCAGGCGATAAAAGCTCTTCATCATCAGGCCCGCGCCGACGAGCAGCATCATCGCCAGGGCAATCTCCGAAACCACCAGCAAGCCGCGCAAGCGCCCGCGAATCGCGCCGCCAGACGTGCGGCCTTCCTTGAGCGCCTCGCTCAAATCCGGCTTTGACGAGTGCAGCGCTGGGGCCAGCCCGAACAGCACGCCGGTCAGCGTGGCAATGGCAAAGGTAAAGCCGAGCACTCTGAGATTGATTTGCAGGGTTGCCAGATAAGGCATATTCAGCATCACTGAGGCCGGAATGCCTGCAAGCAATAGGTCAATGATCCACTGCGTGACGAGCAGCCCAAGCGCGCCGCCGGCTAGCGACAGCAGCAGGCTTTCGGTCAGCAGTTGTTGAATCAATCGCCAGCGACTCGCACCCATCGCCATGCGGATGGCAATCTCTTTGCGCCGCGCTGCGGCCCGCGCCAGCAAAAGATTCGCGACATTGGCACAGGCGATCAACAAGACAAAGCCGACCGCGCCCAGCAGCACGAGCAACAGCGGCTTAACCGGGCCGACGAGTTCATCGCGCAAGGCCGCAACGCGAATCCCTTCGCCGCTGTGCGAGTTGCTGTACTGCTGTTCGATGTTGCTGACGATGGTGGTCAGTTCCTGTTGCGCCTGTTCGATTGTGGCATTGGGCTTGAGCCGCCCGATAACGTTGAGCCAGAAAAGATTGCGCCGCGCCACCTGGTACGGTTGTAGCTGCAAAGCCTGCCACACGTCGGGCGTGCCGGCTTTGGCGAAGTGAAAACCGGGCGGCAGCACGCCGATAATTTCCTGGCTCGAATCGTTAAGAATGATGCTTTGACCGATCACCTTGGGGTCGCCGCCAAAGCGCTGTTGCCAGAAGCTGTAACTGAGCATGATGGCGCGCGGTGCGCCCGGTTGATCTTCACCATCGCGGAACGTGCGGCCAAGATAAGCTTCGACACCAAGCAGCGGAAAGAAGCTCGATGTCACCTGCGTTGTCCTGATGAATTCCGGCTGGCCCTGACCGGAATAAATTGCTGCGTTGAGGTTGTAACCGGCCAGTTCTTCAAAGGCGCTCGATTGTGCGCGCCAATCGAGGTAATCGGGATAAGCGGCTTCGTGCTCGCTGAACTGGCTTCGCGGGCTGGTCTGCCAGACGTGTACGAGCGCCGCCGGGTTCTTGTAAGGAAAAGGCCGCAGCAGCGCCGCATCGACTGCCGTGAAGATAGCGGCATTCGCGCCGATGCCGAGCGCCAACGTAAGCACGGCTACAAAAGTAAACCCTGGCTTTTTCAGCAACACGCGAATGGCATAGCGAATATCTTGAAGCAGCGTTTCCATCAGTTCCTCCAGAAGGGACTAGGGACTAGGGGCTAGCCTCAGAAGAAGAGATGCGGAAGAGATGCGGCGGCAGTCGTCTCATAATGATTTCCGACTCTAGCCCCTAGCCTCTAGTCCTAGCCCCTTACTCATAGCGCAGCGCGATCATCGGATCGACACGCGTGGCGCGGCGTGCAGGGATGTAGCAGGCGATGAGTGCCACGGCAGCCAGCATGATCCCTACACCCGCGAAGGTCAGCGGGTCGGTGGCGCTGATGCTAAAAAGTAAGCTCGATAATAATCGCGTCAGCCCCAGCGCGCCGGCTATTCCGATAACCAGGCCCGCCACCACCAGCTTGAAGCCGCGCAAGAGCGTCAGCTTGAGAATGTCTGTGACCGTTGCGCCGAGCGCCATGCGTATGCCGATCTCCTGCGTGCGCTGTGTCACCACGTAACTCATCACGCCGTAGATGCCGGTCACCGCCAGCATCAACGCGACGACCGCGAAGACGCCGAGGACCACTAGATTGAAACGGCGCTCGCTCAGAGATGATGAAAAGATTTGCGCGACGGTGCGGAACTTCATCGGCACGTCGCGGCTCAGTTCTTCGACGGCGCTGCGCATGGCGGGAATCAGGGTTGCCGCCGTTGCGTTGCTGCGCGCCACGAGAGTGAAGTCTCCGGCCTTGCCCGGGCGCTGCAAGTAGTCTGCATAAAGCATCGGGCGAGCCTTTGCCGCAAGCCCATACTCGCGCACATCGCCGACCACGCCGACGACGTGCAGCGTGTGCAGGTCGCCATCCATATTGCCGAACTGTATACGCTTGCCTAATGGGTCTTCATCCGCGAAGTATTGCCGGGCCAGCGACTGGCTGATCAGGGCGACGTGCGCAGAATTAGCTGTGTCGGTCTGATCGAACGTGCGCCCGCTGAGCAGCGGAATGCCCATCGCCGCAAAGTAATCGGCGCTCGCCACGCGGTACTCGGCATGTCCGGCGCGTGTCGCCGGGTTCTGTTTGAGCGCCATGTAATATTTGAAATCCGTCGCTGCGACCTGGGCCTCGGTCGGGTCGGCGCTGTTGACTATCAGAAACGTGCCGTCGGGGCCGCCGCCGGTCATCGGCAGGTTGCTGATGCCGCCGGCCACGCTGACGCCAGGAATCTGGTTGATGTGTTCGAGCAAGTGTTCGTGAAACTGCGCCACCTGTTGCAGGTCTGTATAGGGCAGCGAGATGTTCATCGCCACAGCATTGTCGGAACGAAAGCCGGGATCAATCTGCAAGACACGCAGAAAGCTCTTGCCGAGCAAGCCTGCGCCGACGAGCAATACGAGCGTCAACGCTACCTGCGCGACGACCAGCGCGCTGCGCAGGCGATTGGTAGCGGCGTGGGCTGACGAACCGCGCCCCGCTTCTTTCAAGCCGGCGTGCAAGTCTGTACCTGAGAACCTGAGTACAGGCACAAGACCAACCGTGATGGCGACTACGAAAGCGAGAGCCAGCGTAAATCCTAAGACTCTGGCATTAATCGTGATTTCGCCGGCGCGCGGCAGCGCGTCTTGATTCAAGCTCAGGAGCGCATCAACGCCCCAGACCGCCAGCAGCACGCCGAGGAGGCTGGCCACGAGCGCCAGCAGCGTGCTTTCGGTAACGAACTGCTGCGCCAGCCGGAAGCGGCTCGCGCCGAGCGCCCGTCGTATGGCGAATTCTTTAGAGCGCGCCGTCGCTTGCGCCAGCAGCATATTGGCGACATTGGCGCAGGCGATCAGCAACAGCAAGCCCACGGCTGCCAGCATCACCAGCAAGACCGGCCTGGCATCGCCGACCAGATAATCGCGCAGCGGCACGAGCGCCATATCTACGGCGTCGACGTCATCGCCGAATTGCGATTTGAATTGTTGAGCGATGCTGCTGACATCGGCGCGCGCCTGTTCGAGCGAAGCGCCGGCACGCAAGCGGCCAATCACTTCCCAGTTATGCGCTGTGCGCGACGTGTTGGGTGGGAAGATGCTGCTCGGTATCCAGACCTCTGCATCGCTGGGAAATTGAAAGCCCGCGGGCATCACGCCGATGACCGCAAAGCTCTGATCAAGGATGTTGAGCCGCGCGCTGCTCAAATCGTTTTTCGCGCCGAGCAGCCGCTGCCAGAATCCATAGCTGACGACGGCGACGCCGCCCGATTTGTTTTCTTCGGCAGCAAAGACGCGACCGATGACCGGCTGCACGCTGAACGCCTTGAAGAAATCCTCAGAGACCGCATAGGTGCCGGCGCGCACAGGCTCTGCGCCGCCTGTAACCGTCATTACACCACCGGCATATTGGGCGAGTGCTTCGAGACTGTGATTGCCTGTGCGCACGTCGAGAAAGTTCGGCTCGGTGACGGGCATCTGAGTGTTGCGCTCGCTCAACTCTTTGAGTTGTACGATGCGCTCAGGGTCAGGGTAGGGAAGCGGGCGCAACAGCACGCCGTCGACGATGGAAATGATGATGGTGCTGGCGCCAATGCCGAGCGCCAGCGACAAGATCGCCGCGAACGCAAAGCCGAGACGTGCGCGCAACCTGCGCGCGGCGGACTTGAGGTCTTGCCAGATGGTCAACATGGCGATCCTCCCAGATCAGTTTTCACATCGGTGTACGGGAGAGAAAAGACAGCCTGCTTTGGAGTGCGGCGACTGGTCGCCGCTTTGTTCGCTGCCCATGATGCAAAGCGGTGACCAGTCACCGCACTCCACAGGCTGCCGCCTGCCGTACATTCATTCGCAATTCAACCTAATCGAAGCTCAACACCATCAACGTCGCGTCATCATGAAAATCACCGCCGCAGAACTCCGTCACATTTCCCATGACGACTTCCTGCAACTGGGCAGCGGCGAGAGAGCGGTTTGTAATCAATGTTTCAATCAATCGGCCTTCGTCGAACTCTTCTTCGCAGTCATTGTTGGCTTCCGTGATGCCATCGGTAAACAGCAAGAGCCGGTCGCCCGGCTGCAACTGAATTTCGCCCTGCTCGAACTGGCCGTTGGGAAACGGGCCGAGCATCAAGCCGCCGGCATCAAGGCGAAGCACCTCGCCACCGGCGCGCACCAGCATCGGCGGACAGTGGCTGGCATTGGCGTAAGCGAACGTTTTGCGCTCGGTGTCGAGCAATCCGTAAAAGAACGTGATGAAGCGGTCATCGGCGATATTGCCGCAGACGACGCGATTCAACTTGGCGCACATCGCAGCGGGCGCGACATCGCTTGCCGCAAAGGCTTTGACCGCCGCCTGCACGTTCGACATCAGCAGCGCCGCCGGCATCCCTTTGCCGCTGACGTCGGCGATGCAGACCGCCGCGCGATTGTCGTCAAACTTCAGCACGTCAAAGTAATCGCCGGAGACGGTGCGCGCCGGTCGCCACGCGGCGGCCATCTCACACCCGTCGATTTGCGGAATCACCTTCGGCAGCAGCCGCTCCTGAATCAAGCGCGCTTCGGCCAGTTCGCGCTCCTGGCTTTTGAGGTGAAAGTTACTGATGCCCGAAGCGAGCTGCTCCGCCGCAACGTCGAGAAACTTGATGTCGTCGGCATCGAAGCCGTCGCCTGCGCGATTGCCGATGACGCCGAGCAATCCGGCAATTTCGTTTTTGACTTTGACGGGCACAATCAAAGCGGGCGGTTCACCAGATGAATACGCAGCCCGCGCTTCATCGAACGCAACGATAGACTGGCTCGATGGATGGCCGCCTTCAAAATGCCATTCGCGGTGTGCCAGACGCGTGAGTTGCGCAAGCGCCTCCGGCTCGCCAGCGGCAGCGGCGCGCGTGAAGGCGTGTTCGCGCGGCGCGCGCGTGAAGATGGCCGTCGTGCGGTCGAGCGCCTGATGAATGCGCCCGGCGATCATTTCAAGCATGGTGCGCTGGTCGTTGGCTTCCAAGACGATCTGCGCGATCAAGCGGCGCTCGGTCTTCAAATGTTCTTTGTGGCGCAGCGCGCGACCGGCTTCGATCTGAGCCCGCAGGGTGCCGACGAGCTTGGCGTTTTCCCAGGGCTTGAGGACGAAATCGCGGACGCCGCGCCGCATCGCTTCGACGGTCAACTCAATGCTGCCCCAGGCGGTCATGACGACGATGGGCAGCGTATCATCGAGCGCGCGCACAGCGTTCAACAGGTCAAGCCCTTCCTGGCCTGATGTCGTGTCGCGTGCATAATTCAAATCCATCAACAGCAGATCGTAATCGCGCGCCCGTAGCGCTTCGATCACTTCAGCCGGCGACATGACGGCGTCGGTTTGAAAGCCTTCGCCTTTCAGCAGCAGGCGCAAGGCTTCGAGCACGTCGGGTTGATCGTCGGCAATCAGCGCCCGCCAGGGCCGCGTTTCTTCACTTGTGATCAGGTTCATCATCATGGCTTGTTCGTAAAACTCCGCAAGCATTAGCCAAGCGGCGTGCCAAGCCGTCAGGATTCAGGATTCAGGATTCAGGATTCAGCAGGAATTGGCGCGCGAAAAGCGCAGGTGGGCGGATTAACTATAGATTTTATAGAGGTTAGCTCGTAAGCAAGGTGATGAACTGATAGCCTTGAAATTCATAGCGTGTGCCCATCCTGAATCCTGAATCCTGAATCCTGAATCCTGTTTCTGTTCGCTTGTGGGATAGCGTTTTCCCACATGCGCTTATGCGGGAATTGCTTGAGTGGTGAAAGCGAAACGGCCCGACGGTGTTGTTGGCGGCGAAGCAGCCCCGCAGCCCGGTAGCGGCTCGCAAGCCCCGTAGCCTGATCATAGCCCTCAAGCGTGGCAAAGCGGTCGCGCAAGATCGCCTTCATTGATGCCTCGTAGCCTGATCATAGCCCTCAAGCCCCGTAGGGGCGAAATGTTTATAGAACCCCGATCCATAGACCTTCAAGCTCCGTTAGGAGCGCAATGTAGACATTTCGCCCCTACAGGGCTTGAAGGTAAAAGCAAACTTCATTGCTATAAACATTTCGTCCCTACGGGACTGGGATGCTGCGACTACGTCATGAGGCTGAGTCTGCCTTGATGCGCGCTGATTCCATCAACCGTTTCGTGCCTCGATTTCCTGTAATGCGCGTAGCAAAATTCTTCCGGCGATGATACAGTGCCTCGCTAAAAGGCGGACGTTATGGCTGATCAAGAACATCTGGACATCCTCAATCAAGGCGTAGAAGCTTGGAATGCGTGGAGAGAAGAAAACCCTGAAATAAGAAGGCTAGACCTCAGCGACGCGAACCTATACCGCGCAAACCTCAGCGGTGCAAACCTCAGCGGTGCGAACCTCATCGGTGCGAACCTCCGCGTCGCGAACTTCAGCGGCGCGGACCTTAGCTACATGAACCTCCGCGGCGCGGATCTCCGCTACGCGGACCTCAGCGGCGCGAACCTATGCCGAACAGACCTCAGCGCTGCAAACCTCAGCGGCACGAACCTTAGCGGTACGAACCTTAGCGGCGCGGTCCTCAGCGGCGCGGACCTCCGCGCCGCAAACCTCAACTATGCGAACCTCAGCAGCGCCCGTATTGGCTATACCACATTTGGCGACAATGACCTGAGTATGGTGATTGGACTTGAATCAATGATGTTTATGTGGCCATCAACTATCGGCATCGATACGCTGTATAAATCACAGGGAAAGATTCCTGAAAGCTTCTTGCGCGGCTGTGGCGTGCCGGATGACTTCATTGCTTTTATCCCCTCGCACTTCGGCATGCAGCAGGCGATTCAGTTCTACTCTTGCTTCATCAGCTACAGCACGAAGGATGAAGAGTTTGCCCGGCGGCTCTATTCACGAATGCGCGACGAAAAGCTGCGCGTCTGGTTCGCGCCCGAAGATATCAAAGGCGGCGAAAAGCTCCACGAACAGATCGAACGCGCTATCCAACTACACGACCGTTTGTTGATCGTCCTCTCCGATCACAGCATGCAAAGCGAGTGGGTGATGACTGAACTCAGGAAAGCTCGCAAGCAGGAGATCAAACAAAAACGGCGCAAGCTGTTTCCGATTCGCCTGGTCGACTTTGAAACGATTCGCGATTGGGAATGTCCCGACGGTGATAGCGGCAAAGACCTCGCGGTCGAGATACGCGAATACTTCATTCCCGACTTCTCGAACTGGAAAGACCACGATAGCTTTGAAGCCGGATTCCAAAGGCTACTCAACGATCTGCGGTCAGCGGAGTTGTAAGCCCTTTGCTGATTAGCCGGACGAATTCGACGGCCATCGTCTCGGCCCAGAAACGGCTTTCGCCTTCGCCGCCGGCAGAGATGAAGCCGACGTGGCCGCCGTGATCGGGCGCAATCAGCGCGACGTGTGGATTGGTGGTGACCTCTTCGCGCTCGAATTGCGCGAAAGGAATGAAGGGATCGTCTTTGGCATGGACGATGAGCGTCGGCACGGTAATCTGTTTGATAAATGGCAAGGCGCTGGCGCGCTCGTAATAGTGCGCGACGTTACGGAAGCCCATGTGCGGCGCGGTGATCAGATCGTCGAACTGGCGAATTGTCCAGATGCCGCGCAGCCGCGAGGCATCGTAGCGGTCGGGGAACAGACGCGCTTTGCGGCGCAGGCGGTTGCGCAGGCTGCGAATGAATTTGTAATGATAGATCAGATTCGAGCGCATCTCGATGGCGTCGGCGCAACTGGCCAGGTCAATCGACGGCGACACGGCGACGACGCCGCGTAGCTGCGGCGGCGCCCCTCGGCCATATTCGCCCGCCAGCTTCAACGCCATATTGCCGCCTAACGAAAAGGCGGCGATATAAATCTCGTTCAAGCCATCGCGCTCGCTCAACTCCTTAATGATCTGTTTGAGATCGTCCGTCAGTCCTGCGTGATAGAGCGTCGGCGTCAGATGCTCGGTGCCGCCGCAATTGCGAACATTCATGCGAATCACATTGAAACCGGCTGCCAGAGCCTTTTCGGCGGTTCCGAGCATGTAGCGCGACTCGGTCGAGCCTTCCATGCCATGCGCCAGCACGAACGTCGGACGATTGGTGCGGTCGGCTTGCCACGAACAATAGCCGAGCACTTGCACGCCCGGCGCAATGTCAAAGAGCCGCTCTTCGCAGTTTTCAATCGTCAGCTTGAAGCGTCGCCGGATGAGCGCCCCGGCAAGCGTCTGCGCGTGGCCGTTCTTCAATGCCGGGTGAGGAACGAATGGCTGCTGCCCCAGTTCATTAAGGATTGCGTCTTTCATCATTGCGTTTTCTGTTGCTACACTCAGCCGACGTCTTTGTGCAGATCACGAGACCACACAGAATGATTGTAGATACCGGCGCGCGCCGCAGCAAGATTGATACGTGAAGATAGAATAAATGCGCGCCGACGATTAGTTTAGTAAGATGGATAATGCTCTTAACCACAGAAGACACGGAGACACGGAGGAAGCATAGCGTTCTCTGCGTGTCGCCTCTGTGTCTCCTTGTCTCCTGTGGTTTGTCCTGTCTTTGGCTGCTTGAACAATGGCGAAAACAAGAGACGAACGGCATCGCTACGGACAACACTACACGCCAGGCGAGGTGGCGCGATTGCTGGCGGCCTTTGCCGTGCGCGCGGCGAGTGATTTGATTTTCGACCCGGCCTGCGGCGACGGGCGCTTGCTTGCGGCAGCGTTACGCATTAAGCAAGCGTTTGCGCCGTCAGCGCCGCTGGCAAACTTTGCCCGCGAAGTCTTCGGCATTGATCGTTCAGCGAAAGCCACATCGCTTGCGGCAAAGACCGGCGCGCAAGTGGCGTTGGCCGATTTCTTCGATGTCGAGCCGGGCGCGCGATTAAATGAAGCGATAAGCTTGCCGGCAGCCTTCGACGCGATCATCGGTAATCCGCCTTACATTCGTCAGGAAGTGATGGGGGCGCGCGACAAGCGGCGTATCGCGCGTTGTCTGGCACGCGATCAGCAATCGGCGATAGATGTTGACTGGCCGCGCTGGTCGGGCCGCTCGGATATTTACGTTTACTTTTTCGCGCGGGCAATTCGTTTTTTAAGAGCGGGCGGCAGGCTGGTGTTTCTGACGGCGAGCAGTTGGCTCGACGCGGGCTATGGCGCGGCGTTGCGCGAGTTTCTGCTGAACAACTTCCGCGTCATTGCGGTGATCGAATCGACGGCAGAGAGCTTTTTCGCCAACGCGTCGGTCAACACCAGCATTACTGTGCTTGAGCGCGAGCCGGACGCCGCGCGCCGCGCCGCCAGCCATATTCGCTTTGTTCAATTGACCGAACCGCTCGGCGAAATATTGAACGAGAAAGAGAGAGAGCTTGCCGCGACGATTGCCTTTGCCCGTTCAATTGAGCGCGCCAATACGCCGCTTACCGGCGCTGCGCATCGCCTACGCATCGTCAGCCAGTCGGCGCTTCTGGACTCTGATGTCACGCAAGCTGCAAGTCTATCGCAGCGCACGAGAAGCAATGGCAAGGCTCCTTCAAACTCAGTGATCGCCGCGCCGGGCTGGGGCAAGTATCTGCGCGCCGATGAAGTTTTCTTTCGCATCCTCGAACGCGGCGGCGCGCGCTTGCTTCGCCTGTCCGAACTGGCGCAAGTCCGCTTCGGCGTCAAAACCGGCGCGAACGAATTCTTCTATCTGCAAAACACCAGCCGACCGGCGGGCGGAAATCAAAAGGCAAAAGGCAAAAGGCAAAAGGCAAAAGGCCAGGAGCCCAGCGTTAAGGGCACGCTGCTGACGCTCACAGATGTGGCGCGGGTGCAGCGCGGGCTGACGACCGGCGCGAATGAGTTCTTTTATCTCAAGCCTGTGCGCCCTGACGTGGCCTCGGAACAGAGCTTATCCGCAACGACCAACCGGCAGGCGCAGAAGGTAGCGAATGTTACAGATGATGCGCTTGTCGACGTTCAGGGCGCAGCCGGCGCGCGCCACCAGATTGAAGCGCGCTTTCTCGCGCCGGTCGTGTTTTCGCTGAAAGAGATTCCGGCAATCTGTCTGGCGCGCATGGAAACTCGCCGCCTGTTTTTCAACTGCGCGCTCGGTCGCGATGAACTGCGCGGCACGCGGGCGCTTGCCTATATTCGCAGCGGCGAGCGCGCCGGTTACCATTTGCGGCCAACTTGCGCGGCGCGCGACCTGTGGCATGCCGTGACGCGGCGACGACGGCCTGCGCCGCTCATCTTTCCGTCCAAGGTCGGCGAGCGCTGGCTAGTGGCGGTCAATCGCGCAGGGGTTTTTGAAGATAAGAAACTCTACGGCATTTATCCGCGTCGCGGCGTCTCGAAGCTGCTCGTGGCGGCGCTGCTCAATTCAACCTGGGCGCGCTACTATGCAGAAGTGACCTGCCGGCAGATGACCGGCGCGCAGGCCATTGCCGATATTGATGTCGCTGTCGCCGCGCAGTTGATGATTCCCGATCCGCGCCGGATTCCACTGAAGCGGCAACGCCGGCTCGAACAGGCATTGTGTGATATAGCTCACAGACCTATTGCATCCGTCTTTGAAGAAGTGAAACGCGCCGACCGTCGCCGTCTCGATGAACTGGTGCTTGCGGCCATCGGCTTTGCCAATCCACAGGAGCGCCGCGCGGCGCTGGATGAGCTTTACGCAGCCGTGACGCGCCTCGTGCGAGCGCGAAACGAGAAGAGAGTTGGCAGTTCCCAGTCCCGTTAGGGACGCAATGTTTATAGTTGATGGCGTCGAAAAGACCCCAAGCCCTGTAGGGGCGCAATGTCAACATTCCGCTCCTAACGGAGCTTGAAAAACAAACGAACTTGCTGACTATAAACATTTCGCCCCTATGGGGCTGGAAATTTGAACACACGCTTGCATCATTTTTGTCTTTTGCCTTTCTGCATCATAGAGCATAGAATCGCAGGCAGGAGATGATGGATGGTTGAGACGGCTTTCAATCGTATCGTATTGATCGTGCTCGATAGCGTCGGCATCGGCGAGATGCCGGATGCGGCGGATTATGGCGACCAGGGCGCTGACACGCTTGGCCACACGCTCGGTTCGCGCGAGGTGCGCATCCCGAATCTGCAAGCTCTGGGACTTGGCAACATACGCAGGCTTCCCCTCGCGCCGGTCGCCCGTCCGACAGGCATCTATGGCCGCGCCGCCACGGCGTCGCGCGGCAAGGATACGACGACCGGCCATTGGGAGATGAGCGGCATCATCACCGCTCGGCCATTTCCCACCTATCCACAAGGTTTTCCGCCGCGCATCATCGAGCCGTTCGAGCGCGCCGTCGGGCGTCAGGTGCTCGGCAACAAGCCGGCCTCGGGAACCGAGATCATCAAGGAGTTGGGCGAAGCGCACGTCCTCACAGGCCGCCCGATTGTCTATACGTCAGCCGACAGCGTCTTTCAAATCGCCGCCCACGAAGAGGTCGTGCCGCTCGAACAGCTTTACCAGTGGTGCGAGATTGCCCGCCGGCTTTTGACCGGCGAAGATGAGGTCGGGCGCGTCATTGCGCGCCCGTTCGTCGGCACGCTTGGCCATTTTCGCCGCACCGAAGCGCGCCAGGATTATGCGATTGATCCGCCCGCCGACACCTTGCTCGACCGCTTGAAAGCGGCTGATCTGACGGTCGCTGCGGTTGGTAAGATAGGTTCCATTTTCTGCCATCGCGGCACGACCGAAGAATTGAAAGCCGGCAACAATAACGCGAGCGTCGAACAAACGCTACGGGCTTTGCAAACGGCGTCGCGCGGTTTGATCTTCACCAATCTGGTTGACTTCGATATGCTCTACGGTCATCGCAACGATGTGGAAGGCTACGCCCGCGCGCTCGAAGAATTCGACGCGCGCCTGCCGGAGATTCAAGAGGCCATGAAAGATGACGATCTGCTGATGATTACGGCGGATCATGGCTGCGATCCGGGCGACATCTCGACCGACCACACGCGCGAATACGTGCCGGTGCTGGGCTGGGGCCGTCGCGCCAGGGCCGGAGTCGATTTGGGCACACGCGCATCGCTTGCCGATGTCGGCCAGACGGTTGCTGAAAATTTCGGCCTTGAGTTGCCGGCGGGCCGCAGCTTTTTGACCGAGATTGTTTAAGTGGAATCATATGACCGCGTTCTGGCGCGGCTGAATTTTTCTGAAGGAGAGACAATGAAAGAACAACTGGTAGCTTTGCTGGTGTCGAAAGTGGGTTTGGATCAAGCAAAGGCCGAGCAGTCTGTGGACACGGTGCTGGGCTTCTTGAAGGATCATCCTGAGCAGGCGTCATCGATCTTGGGCAAGCTGCCGGGTGGCCTGGGCGACAAACTCGGCGGCATGTTCGGCCAGTAATCCGACTTGTACGCTGATGGCGCGACGGGCTGGTTTGCGACTGACTCTGAATTTACTCATCCTCGCCGCGAGTCTGTTGTTTATCCTGGGCGCGGTATGGACGGTCGCCGGCGGCGCGCTTGCAAACGACTCTGTGCCGGCGCGTCTGTATGCCCCAGCCGTTCGCACCTGGGCAGCGTATGCGCAGCTTGGCATGGCCGGCAAGCTCCTGGCATTGCTTGCGGCGGCGGCGGCGCTGGCGATGTTGCTCTTTGTATTTTTGTTTACTTTTCGATGGCGGGTCGAAGAGTGGGCCATCATCGCCCTCAGCGGGCCGGTTTATCTGCTCGTTGCCCTCGTCATCGCGCTGGGGTTGAATCTATTCATCTCGATGATCAAACTAATTCGTCCTTTGTTGTGGGTCGTTAATCTTTAGTCCTTTGCTATGAGCGGCTCCTATCTGTCATGGCAAGCAACCGATGACCGATGACAAATGACCAATGGCCAACCGTTATGAAGCTGAAGATCATGATTGCAGCCTGCGGATTGGGTCTCGCGCTTGCGCCCGTGGCGTTGTGTAGCGGATTTTACTTTTCTGCTTCATCAAGGCAAAAGCCGGACGACTTCGCGCAGCAGGTGCAGCGTTTGAAGAGTGCGTCGGCTGCCGACCGGCACGAGGCCATAGACAAGCTGGCCGAGATGGAGGATGCGCGCGCTTTTGAACCGTTGTTGGCCATGCTCAAAGATGCGGATTCAGAAGTGCGCGCTGCGGCAGCCAACGCGCTTGGCGGGTTGCCGGACAAACGCGCCGTCGAGCCGCTCATCGGCCTGTTGAAAGATGAGGTTGCCTTTGTGCGCAGCGCGGCGGCGCGCGTGCTCGGTCAGTTGAATGACAAGCGCGCCGTCGAGCCGTTGATGGCAGCGTTGAAAGACTCGAATACGAGCGTCTGCTCGGCGGCGGCGATGGGACTGGGGGCGCTGAAGGATGAGCGGGCGGTGCCGGCCTTATTGCCTTTGTTGAGGGAGCCAGCGCCGGATGTGCGCTCAACCGCAGCGGCGGCGCTTGGCGATTTGCGCGACCGGCGCGCGGTCGACCTGCTCATGGGGCTGCTCAAAGATGAATCGCGGACGGTGAAGCTGGCGGCGGCGCTGGCGCTGGCAGACATCGGCGACAAACGCGCTGTGAGCGCGCTCAACGAGGCCGTAACCAATGAGCGCGAGGAAGAAACGCGAACCCAGATGCAAGAGGCTCTGCACCGCTTGCGTGCCGCGCCGGATCAGTGAAGCGAGGTTCAGTTTTCAACGGCAGGTGATGAGCCGCTTTGCCTAACTGAAAACTAAAAGCTGAAAACGGTTCTACTCATCGCTGCTGGTGGTGCGTTTGCGCATGCTCTTGCGAGCGCGGCGGCGAGCGACCTGCGATTTGAGGCGACGACGCTCGCCCGGCTTCAGATAAAAGGCGTGCTTTTTAGTGTCGGTGATAATGCCTTCGCGAGCGACGGCGCGCTTAAAGCGGCGGATAGCGCTTTCAATACTTTCGTTATCGTGAACCTGTACTCTTGCCACTCAATACCTCCGAAAACTCCTAACGGTTTTGCGCTGCATCCCGTCGGCATCGGCCTCGTCGAAGCCGTCATTGCCACGCTTGATTCATACGGGAGCGGTTTAGTCTACAGACATGATTCGATGAAAAAACCGAATCGCTTTCAAGCTTGTTAGCTTACCAACGCAGTTGAATGCTGTCAACGTCGTTGTCTGACCTCTGACCTGCTCAGGGCGAGAGCATCTTAACCCTATAGCACCTTGAGTAGATAGCGCTCATCCCAGCCTGCCTTCAATCGTTTCGCTTTGATTCCTACTTTGGCGGTCTTTTCTTGTTTCAGCAGATTCAACGCGATATGCCGCAAGGTCGCCACATTCTCTGGCCCGTGATCCTTTCTGATCCGGCTCTCATCTTCTCGAAATCCGACATCCAGCACCCAATGGAGCGAGTTCTCGACTGACCAGTGCTCTCGTATCGCTTTGCCCAGTGGATTGGCGGCGGCGGCCAGACTGCTGATGTAATAGCGCCGCTCGACGCGCTTCTCTTCGCCGACAATCGTTCGTTCGTTCCCGACCATCGCGATCGATTGCAATCCTTTCCATCCCCGCGCAGACGCCAGGCTGTGATCCGTGAAATGCCGAGCCGCTTGCACCTCTCCTTTTCCGTCAAAGTGATTCGCTGATTTTCGTTAGAGGATATAGACACAACTCCTTACTTCCACCCGAAACCGAGGTCGGAGTGGATGGATTCAAACCCCAACTTGGACTATCCGAATGTTTCTAACGGCTATATTCTACAATAGACTGGGCGTATCCGATTCTGGTAAATAAGTTGGTTCTCGTTTTTTACCACGATAAATTTTGCGTTACTCCTCGTTGGCCGAACTCCTCGTTGGCCGATTCCTTCCAAAACATTTCGAAGGCCTGCTTGATACCTTTATGTTTTTCGCCTGAGCCTCGGCGACCGGCTTATCCGGAGCAACAAATTTATTGAAGCGTGATCAAAAGAAGCTCAACCATCTGCGAGCCAGTACCCGAGTGAAGATTGAGCATACCATCTCACGACGAAAGAAGTACCGGATCGCTTCTGAGGAGTACCGCAACCGCGACGAAGATTATGACCAGACGATGAACATCGTTGGAGGTCTGGTGAACCTTCGAGCTTACGAAAGAGTCTATCAAAGAACCGGAGTTCGACTGTAGTAGCGAACTCTTGAAAGCCGAGCCGCAATTTTCACTTTCACGGCTTATTGCGCAACAGGTTTAATGGATGATTCCGGCGCGCGCGCTCAATCAGGCGGGCTTCCAAGGGCAAGCCCATCTCGGCCATGCCTTGAAAGCCACTATCGCCATACAGACTCGCACGCAGGACCGCAAATTCGTTGAACACCCGGCGTCGCGCGTGATCATCTTTGAAAAGTTGGAAGTCGTGCTGGCGTCCGCCGACGCTTGGGCTTTGATCCACGATGATGCCATTGGGCGTCGCCGTGATCAGTTGCTTGCGGGTGTGGCGTTTCTGCTTGCCAGAATAGTCGCTTTTGCGCTTCGCCTTCTGTTTGGGCTTAGGTTTTGGCTGTTCGACGCCATCGATGATGAAGCTTAATTCGGAATAAGCTTCGCGGAATTCATCAATCGAGCCGATACGCTTCTTGCGGCGTTCGTGTTCGGCTTTCGCCAATGAGAAGATGCGTTGACGAGCGCGCTCAGGAGTCGGCAAGACCGCTTCGATGACCGGGCGCATTTGCTGAATGTTGCGACAGATGATGCTCTCGTTGGCGGCTTTGAAGAGAAAGGTCATGAACTCTTGAGTGAGATAGAGGCGATAGTAAACCAGCAGCATCAGCGCGCGATTGGCCAGATCATTGTTGAAGGCACGGCCCGCGCCCGCCGCGCGCTGCCGGTCTGCGGCAGTACGAATGGTTTGGCGTTTGCGCTCGGCTTCGAGTTTGAGGAAAGCTTGCTCGAATTGCGGCAGGAGTTCTGCAAAGGTTTGCAAGTGCATCCCCGTGACTGACAAAAAGAGTTTGGGTTGGCGGGCGAGTTTGGTATAAAAATCCATGCGATTCCTCGTCGTCACACTTTGCCTTGCCACTCTTTATTGCGCAACAGGTTTATTATACTACCCAGGCCGAATGCCATGACTAATATTACCATGGCTGAAACTTCTTTTTTTGAAAGGCGACTTGCCGATAATAAAACGCAAGGAGTTTCAAGCTGGGCAGTCGCCTAATTAGTATTTCTGTAGCCGGGAGAGGGGTAGGTGAAGTTGCTGTAGAGTCTATGAGCTTCATTCCACTATAAGGATGGAGCGGGCACTGCTCGTGAAATGCATGACAATTCCTTTTACATGACCGATCCAGACAGATTTTATATGGATCACTCTCCTTAATTGCTCTCGCATCAACTGGACATATGCGTGAGGACATAAAGCCTCATCTCGAAACTATCCATCCTTCATAGACCTCATCTCCTCTGCCGAAAGCTACGCGCAAGAGATGATTTGATGGTATGCCGAGAGCCTTGAGCGTCCATCCATCCTTTAGTTCTTCAGTGTAATCGTGTGGAACCACTGATAATTTGTGACAATAAGGACAGACCTCCCGTTTAAATTCGCCGAGTAGTAAAGGGGATATTGAGCGGGTATATCCACAATTCTCACTGCACACCACAGAGTAGACAACTTCTTTATCGCACCATATCTCAACCGCAGAAGCGCTTTGACTGCGGGCAATCCTTTGTTTGAGGCTTTCGATGTTCTCATCTAAAGATGCATCGAGTAATGCGTGCGAATTACCCATCACAAAAGAGTGGGCCGGACAGTCCTCTTTTTTGGGCACATGCCATCCAATAGATGTCTGGCTATCGCCATCGTACTGAAAAAACTTTCCTGCTCTTTTAGAAATATCAATGATGTGTTTATGAAGAATTGCTACGCACTCTTGAGAAGCTATTCCCCCTATCAGTGCAGCAGTGGTGATTACCATGGGGATTTTACGTACTTCCTCATCCAGCCCTCTCTTCAGGCAACTGTATTTGTCCGACAACCGCTGATACTCTCTCTTTCCCCAACCACACTCTATACATGATTTATAAGGTGGGATGCTCACAAAAACATTCCCGATCAGCCCCTCTATTCCTGTATCTATTAACGGAACGCCATTGAGCCAACAATAGCGATTTACCCAAAGTCTCGCTTCTAAGTTGTCTACTGTTAATACTACGCAGTCAAAGTTTCCGTATTGCAAACTACCAACCTTATATATAACATTGCAATCCCACCCGACTGCGTTTATCCCGGGGTTAAGTTCGCGGGCGCGTTCAGCAGCCACTATAGACTTTGAACAATTAATATCTTTCTCGCGGAATAAAATGCTTCGGTTTAGGTTTACTACTTCTACGACGTCAGTATCCACGATTGTAATGTTACCGACGCCGAGCAACACGAGGTTTTTTATTACTTCGTTGCCTGTGGTTCCCGCTCCAACAACAAGAACTTTCCCCTTCTCAAGGGCTTGCTGATCCCATCCCTTGATCATTTTTTGTCGTGTGTATCTGTCCACTGTTACCTCCTTGCATAAGGACAATCTGAGATTCAGGCAACTCTAAGAAAGCTGCCCGCCGAGGGTTCCAGAGTCTAAAGCTGACGGAATTAGTATCACCATTCTTTTTTCTGGCTGCAACCAGACAAGACTCTCCGCAATATTCGATAAACGTTTTCAATGTCTGCGATTGCCGGAAGAAGAGCCGGTCAAGGAAAGACTGATTACGATCAGACTGATTAAACTGCTGGAATCTGGATTCCCCGCAGTAAAATCCTACTGGCCGCAGCCCCTCAAGCATCATCTGCGTTGCTAAGGGCGCTGCGTATGCTTGCAAGGATTCTTTCGGGAATTTCTTATTGAGTTTCTGAAGGTACTCATCAAATTCCTTTAGCCCCTCCAATCGCAGAGCCTGGGACTCAATAACAGAAATGAATCGATAGCCAGCTATATTTCCTATGACACCGAGTAGCAGCCCTTCATCTGGTAACTCATGATTCGCCGATAGTATCTGTCGTTCTACATCATCCGGAAGGATAAAGATGGGCAATTGTGAGTTGAATGGGTGGAGTCCGCGTCTTAGCCAATCACTGGCCTCCCAAAAGGCTTTGGTAATAAGGTTTCTCGACGCCAATGTCCTTTGCTGAGTGGACTCTGATGATTTCTCCGCCTCCGGATTAGTAGCGGAATGTTTTTGAGGCACAATGACCTCAGTATTCTTATCCGAAGAAGTCAGCCCTTGCTCAGGGCTCGTTTCAATCTCCACTGGCATATCGGCTTTGGCAATTTCAAGAGGTCTGTTCTTAACCATCCTGATGTTCACAGGTGGCAACAAGACCGGATCGAGTCTCTTATTCCATCCAAAGTAACCGATCCAGTCCGAATTAACAAAGATGTGCTCTGGCTTCGTTTTGCTAGGGTCCACAACAACAGCGATCTGGTAGAGATCTGAGTGATAATCCTTGAAGTTCTTCACATCAGTGCCGGATTGAAAGATATTGAGCCGAGGATGGGAATGGTAATAGCCTACCAGGATGGTATTGTTCTTCTCTCTTACTACCTCCACCTGATTGAAGCTCTCCGGATGCATCAAAACATGGGTAGGAGTAGAATTGTAAATAGCTCGAATGGCCGATTCGATGTAGGTGGCGCATACGCCAGTTTTAACATCTTTGACAGGAAATCCCAGAAAATAGCCGCCGACCTCATGTTGCATCTCATATGCGGCATGATAGTACATTTCCTCTATGGCTTCTGTGTGAATAATGACTAAAGGAAGCTCGCTAGATGGAAGGTCGACGTCAATGTGTACTGGGCGAGCCTCATCATATCTCTTCACTGTGCCAATAATCTTGCTTTTCATGCCTCTTTCCCTCATCCTCGGGTTCGATTGATCCAGACGCGAAATCTCGCCATATCAATCGGGGGAATGTACCGTCTGATACTCCCATTATTTTGTTGCCACCAGTTCAAGGCCTCCCGATTAGCTGGGGAAGAAGGGTTGATTTTCAGCATACTTGCCTGATCTTGATTGTACTGAAGATACTCAACCACACCTCTAATCCAATCAGAAATCGTAAGGTCCGGATTAGGGCTATTTCCGGTCCCCCAACATATTCCTCCATGAGTGAACACATGGGGGTGAAATGGAATTGGGCTTTCGAATCTAATGCTGGGTATTGCGTGCCACGGATATCCGGATGGAACCTCGATCCTAATTGGGAAATTATTCGCTGTCATCGGGAAGCTGGAACTGGAGCCAACAATCAAGCTAGTAATTCCTCTTATAGTGACTTTAAAGCGCCGATGATCAAGAGTAAGACGCTCAATATCAAAGCGAAGAGGCAGAATTTTGTCATCCTGAAGAATTCTTTTGATGGTTATTAATTGGTTGAGTTCAGTTTTAAATCTTTCCTCATTCATGACATCATTCCTCTCTCGACAAGCATAAGCACAGTACTCCAATCGAATCGACGGAAATCAGTTTTCTTGCAATCCAATAATCGGTCATGAGGCTTCCTCCAGCTTGAAAAGCTGATTAACCCGACAACAAATGACAGCCCCTTTTTCAACTTCTACGCCGCCTGGGTGACGCTAAAGAATAAACGGCAGGTCTGCCTCGTCCTGCTAAACCACGAAGGAGATAGCAAGCTGGTAGAAATCGATTCTTTCCACCAGCTTACTATTAAAGGAAGTCGCGTTATCCCCCCTCGCCGATCTGAGCAAGGTTTAACTTGTCCCCTTCCTTCACAACATTGTAAACCTCTCCTGTTATTTGATTACCGTCAGCACCTAATAACCGATACGTACCTCCCTCCGGCAGGCCGAACTCTCTAGCTACCATGGTGCAAAGCTGTTCAGCCGTATCTCCCGGCATGAGGTAAAGTTCGGTGGAGGCAACTCCACCAGCTCTTAGAATAGTTACCCTTTTCCCTTCCACTGCTTACTTTCCTCCCTTTTTGGTATTCTCAAACATTTCCCTTAACCCATCAGTTTTTCAATTATCCACACGGTGGGTTCTAAGAAGAGCTTTTTTATGATCCTTTTACTATTTTCTGACCTACTGATCCTTCTAGCGAAAGAAGGCGACACTTTATAATAAGCAGCGATGAACAATCTTCCTGGCAATTTTTTTAGTAATAATTCGTCACGAAACTTACGAAGAGTACTTAATTGAGAAGCATTACTTTGCCCGTAGACTGCACTTGCGATGAAACAGTCCTCAAACTTCGGGTTGGAAGAGTGAGTACTAGGATTCGAACGCCAGGAATTCCGAGTTCCCGCTGGCCTGTTATTAGAGAGCCGCCTCGGTGTCGGTAAGCTATTGACTCTATTGGGGGCCTTGGGCTTCATCGGATCAACGATCAACATGCTCGTAGAAGGATGCTGAGGGCACGAGTGATTAAGATGAAAATTCATCCTATCGTAAGGACAAACCTTATATTTTTGATTACCCTTAATAGCCTTGCCACAGGCAGGGCATATCTGTGAAGACATAAAGCCTCATATTAGGTTCATTCTTGCGTCGAAAATTAATTGCATAGCACAATTGCTTGAATCGACTAGCCAGCACCTATAATTTTAAGCCCGATTGAGAGATTCTGCAGTTAAGTCTGCCAGCCGATGGTAAAACGAACAGCCTGCCCAGATTTCTTGGGTTTTACCCGAACTACCATTGAAGAAAAACTTGTGACGCCGGGCCCTTCTACAAAACTGATAGAGTCTATGTTGGATTTAGATGTTATACTCACCCGGCATCGAACGCCAGGAAGTGATCCTGTTACCCGACCGATATTTACACTACCACTTATAAAGATAACTTCCATCTCCTGATTAAGAATACCTTCCCATATTATTGTTCCGAGCGGCTGACTTGGCGCTACTTCAACTGGTGCGGGTGAATTCCGTGCAATAATCGGAGATGGGAGAGGCTCTACTGAAAACATTGATGTCCCAGATTTTTGTACGCCAGTTGTATTATCTCTGACCCAAACCCGAACAGTGTAACTGCCTGGACGCCAAGATTCGTTAATCCTACCTGAGTACTGAGCATAGGAGTGGTGTTGCGCTTCAATTCCACCTGATGAATATCGAGGAATTATCACTCTTCCCGTAGGGTCGCTTATTTCGTAAGAGAAAGTAACATCAACCCTGCCATTGTGCAGCACATTCATCGCTTCAGAGTATATGTAATAAGGATCACCAACCTTAAAATGCGATTGTGGTCTGTAATCCTTCCACCCAAAGATCCCAGAGCATACGCTGATCACGCCCATATCAAAAGGGGGTAACACGTCGACTTCTCTTCCAGAGTCTTTACCGGAATTCGTTCCAACATCAGGAGTCTCTTTGCTCGCTGTGGATGAACTGCCCGCCGCTTTTTCTACACCCGGTTTATTTTCAGCCCCCATGCCGGTGTTGGTAGTTTTCGTTTCCTCTGGCACTTTATTCGGACTATCGCTCGTCTTTCCTCCTGCTGGTCCATTATTCTTGGGTGCTTCTGGACGAGTGACTGTACCCGCACCCGACGGGATAGGAGTATTTGTATTCCTCATAAGAGCAAAAATAATGATCCCTAAAAGGCCTATGGCGATCATCAGCATCAAGATTAGAGGCCAGACTTTTCTACTTTCACCGGATTCATGCCGCCCCCTTCCTCCAGGGGGAATCGGAGTCATTTGAGCAGGGGCCGCAGTGGGTTGAGCAATATTTCTTCTTCCTGTTGTAGATCTCCTACGAATGGGAGGATGGGGAGGAGGGATGTGAGAATGCCTTGCGGTTTCTGGCTCTCTTATATCTCTAATCACTCTCGGGGAAGGCTCATTGCCCAGTGAATCTGACAGGATCATCTCCGCTTGAGGATGCATAGGACATCTATGATCCAGATGATAATTCCTTCTGCAGTCAGAGCAGAGATGGTATCTTTCATCTTCTGATATGGCTCGAGCACATTGGGGGCAGACCAGTGAGGACATTCTACTTCACTCCAAACCATCGCAAATCTATTGAATCATCTGACCAATGGGTAGTGGGCCAAATGCTACTCTTAATCAGAACGGGCTTATTGCTAGAGGCTAGAGTAGTGTCTCTTGATGACTTCACAATGGCTTTTTAGAATTGCCCCTGCCTCCAGACAGAACATAAAACTTAGTTCCCGCACCCAGAACAACATCCGGTCCCTTCGTAAGTAAAGAGGCAAGAATTCCTACACCTAGTCCCACTGCAGCCCCCTCAGCCGCTCCTTTTCCACCGCCCTTTCCGTAACCTATAGCAGTTCCTGCTGCCGTCGTTCCGGCGATTGTTGCCGCATCGCGGAGTCGCAGAGAAGGAGCTTTTATGGTTCCCTCGGAATCAATCTCCAGATTCGCGGTTGTCTTATCTTCTGCAATCCCCTCATCAGTTTGGATATTACGTGTAACTATCGCCAAGCCGTCTATTTGAATTACCTGTGCGTCAAATCTGCTAGTGGTTCCGTCCGCTAAGCGTATACTTTCAAAAATCAATCCAAATTCAGCCCTTCCGCTTGCCCTACCAGAAGACTTAATCTTGCCGATGCGCCCAACTACAACTGCATCCTTAAATTCTTCTGGGGATAAGATGAGACACGTAAATTTGTCCCCTTTCTTATTCTTATGGGTACTGATTGGAGAATTAAGTTCCAGCGATAAGCGTATATCATGAGGTACTATACTTACCCCTTTGCCACGCGAAAGGCTGGGCTGGTCCTTTTGCGTACCAAGTGCAGCAGCTAAAATGGAGAGGATAAGGTAAGTCATACCCATAATCCTCAACATCCTTGTAGCTGACGGGTATCTCATGTCGTTTCTCCTTCGCAGATGGGTCTCGGGCTGCCTTAAAGCAGTTTTTCTTAAGGCAGGTCTGCCTTAGTACCTGGTATGTTTCTAATCAAAGCTAGCTAAGCTCAATGCCTGTTAAACAAAGAAAATACTATTTTCTTCTACTGTAGAACAAAAAGATGGAATGGCAAACGAATACATGGACCACTGTGTAGACCTTCTGCGCTAAAACTTAAACAATTCCAATTGTTCAAACCGCTTTGGGCGAGGCGATTATATCAAAACTCATTGACAATGCAACTGTATTTAGAGCCTATCTCTAAACTGATATTTGATAAGATGCTGTACGAACGAGGTTTAACAATATGTCCGTACAGCATCCGGCATATTATAAGGATGTGCCTGCCTGGCAATTATCCGATAGCTTCTGGGA
>JBBWZK010000096.1:0-15977 GCA_039648975.1 Blastocatellia bacterium | reverse complement strand
AGTTGGCGCGCAGCTTCTGGGCAATGATCTCCGGCAACACCACGTCCGACAGCAGATCGAATTGCGGTTGATTGCGGAAGAATGAGGTTTCGCAAATCATCATGATGTCGAGCAGCGCCGGCAACTCCTGCAACTTCATCTTCGAGTAACGCACCAGGCGGTAATATTCGAGCGTCGTGGCGATGCCAATCGCGCTCATCCGCCGGCGCAATCGCGATTCGAGAAAGGCGCGCTTCTCGCTGCCGATCCTGACGCCGCACTCGCCATAGATCAAATCCCTGAACAGGCTGAACTCGTTGTCGGAGAGTTGTATCGCCGGGTTGTTAAGAAATCCCGGCGGGTAAATGGTCCCCGAATTCTGAAAGCTCATGGCAATCCTTTCCGCTTACCTGGCCTCGGCTAACTAGGCCGGCTGGCGTCCGAGCGCCGTCATCACCTGTTCAAGCTCGCTTGAGATCTCGTCCGTCAGCGCGCGCTCCAGATTCATTAATGTAATAAACCTCTCATTCAGATTGATAATCCCGGCAATGTACTCGGCGTCGAGTTCGCGTATGATGTCAGGCGCAGGCTCGATCATGTCGCGGCTGATGCGCACGACTTCACTGGTGCCGTCGACGATCAGGCCAATCAATTTGCCGTTGCAGCGGGCGATGAGAATGCGCTGTTCGGCGCTGCTTTGGACGCGGCGGGCACGCAGCCGTTTTATGAGATCGAGAACCGGCACGAGATTGCCGCGCAGGTTCATCACCCCTTCGACGAACGCCAGGGTTTCAGGCACCGGCGTGATGTCGCGCATCATGACGACCTCTTTGACGAGCATGATGTCGACGGCGAACTCTTCGGCACCGACTTTGAAGATAATCATCTGTTGTTTTGCCGCCACCTTGCCTCTCCCTCTGATGTAGTGCAAGCTAACCGCTTGCGCTGCATCGAACCGCGCTAATCGCCTTGCTGAAAACCGAAGAATCCCGAATGACTGGCGGAGCCAGGCGGCGGCGCTTTCGGCAGGTCGTGAGCAAAGCCCTGCGGGCCGCTCTCTTTGATCTGCATGCCGCCGATGGCGACGTTCAACTGCTCGACCTGTCCGACCATCGATTGAATCGTCTGCGCCGTCTCGTGCGTGCCGGCAGTCGTCTCCAGCGTGATGCTCGATATGGTCTGCATCGCCATGGCGAGATCGCGCGTCACTCGCGCCTGCTCTTCGCTGGCGGCAGAAATCTCCTGCATCAACTCTGAAGATTCGCGCACCGCGGCACTCATATCCTGAAGCGCGTGGCTTGCTTGATCGGCAAGCGCGCTGCCGCTATTGGCTTCGGTGAGGCCGGCCTCCATCGCCGTGATCGCCTGCGCCGTTTCGGTCTGGATGGCTTTGATCAAGCTGCTGACATCTTTGGTGGCCTTCGACGAGCGCTGCGCCAGCCGGCGAATCTCGTCGGCGACGACGCTGAAGCCTGCGCCGGCTTCGCCCGCATGCGCGGCTTCGATGGCGGCGTTCAACGACAGCAGGTTGGTCTGCGCGGCAATCTCTTCGATGAGGGTGATGATTTCGCTGATCTCGCCGCTGCGCGCGCCGAGCGAACGCATCTTGCCAGACGTCTGCTGCACGGCGATGTTGATGCGGCGCATGGCTTCGGCAGTGTCGGCCATCGCCTGGTCGCCATGCTCTGCGCGTCCGAGCGCGCGGCGCGCGGCCTCGGCGGACATCTCTGCGTTGCGCGACACCTGATTCATCGAGGCGGCCATCTCTTCGACGGCGCTGCTGTTCTTGGTAATCTCTTCGGCCTGGCGCTGCGCGCCGGCGGCAATCTGTTCGGCGGCGGCCAGGATTTCGGTGGCGCTCGATGAGACGGATAAGCCCATGCGCTTGACCTGCACGATCATGCCTGTGAAGTCGTCGAACATCTTGTTGACGATGCGGGCGATGCGGCCTACAGGATCATCGCCTTCTCTGGCGCGCAACGTCAGATCGCCGTGCGAGACAGGCTTGACGATCTTGAGGAATTCCGCGAGGTGCTTTTCCAACTCTTCTTTCTGTTCGGTCTCGCGGCGCATCATCTCGGCCAGCCGATCCATCATCTGGTTGAAGCCTTCGCCGACGCGCTGCAACTCATCGCCTGTGGTGATGCGCGTGCGCGCCTGCAAGTCGCCGTGGCTGACGCGCTCGGTCGCGCCGTAGAGACTCTGAACCGCGTTTGAGACGCTGCGCGCCAGCATGACGGCGAGCGCCCCGAAGATGAGAAACAGGCCGATTCCCCAGGCAAGAATCGTGCGCAGCATGACAGTCGCCGGCGCATAGACTTCGCTCTGGCTGTTGTCGACGATGAACATCCAGCCGAAGCCGGGATATTGCAGGCTGCCGGTTGCCGTGCCGTGCGACTGCGCAAAAGACAACAGCCGCGTGTCGCCATCGGGGTCGTCGTATTGCAGAATGCTGCTGTCGCTGCTGGCCCCCAGTTGCAGCAACTTCGTCTTCAGCAGCGCTTCATCCAGCCGCTGCGTGCGTTTCAACTCGTTCGGATGCAGGATGATCGTGCCTTCCTTGCTGACGGCGTAAGCGTAACCTGTATTATATTCTCGGAAACGCGCGATGTAGTTCTGCGCATCGCGCAGGTTGTATTTGGCTTTCAAGACGCCGTTCGGCTGGCCTGTCTTCGGGTGCGGAATGGCGACACAGATTTCCATCGATAGATTGCCGGTCTCTTTGTCGAAGCCAACGTCCGTGAGTGCCATGCCGCTGCGGAACGCCTTCTGCCACCAGTCTTCATCGCTATGCACGAAGTCATCGGTCATCTTCGTATAGCCGACGTTCAGGCCATAGCGGTCGGTGAAGAAGAGGCGATCAAAGACGCCTTTTAAGTGGCTGCGGGCGTCGAGAAACGCGGTGGTTTCGGTGACGTGCGAGTCGAGCGTGTGCGTCTCTTTGAAGCGTGCTTCGAGCGCGTTGATCTCCGACCCGTTCGGCTGCGCATGGATGCCTTGTTGTTCGGCTTCCTTGGCGGCCCATTCCGCCTTTTCAATCACCGCCGGATCGCTGGCGACCGAGCGCACGAACTGAATGTTTTCGAGGATGAGCATATCGACCGTCTCCGCCGTCGACACAGCCATCTTGCGCAGGTGGTCGCTCGAATCAATCGCCATGTAGAAGCTGCGGTAAGCGATGGCGCAGGTCAACAGGATGGATAAGCCGGTCAGCAACAAGCCGCCGATGATCAGTTTGCGGCGGACCGTTTTGATGCCGACGCGGTTCATTAAGTAAAGCAGGTCGAGCTTACGCGATCCCACTTTGCGCTCTGGTGTCGCAGGTTGATTGGTGTTCATGGCTCGCTTTCCTCGTCTCTCAAGCGCTGCGGGGCGGATACATTACGCTAGCCGGATGTGCGTACCGGGCTAAATCGCCTCACAAAAATCGTCGGGGACGATGCGTGGCGCAAACTGCAACAGGGGCAAAGGAGAGGCGACCTACCGAATACCGTTTGTGTATGTGCATTATGTTGGTCGGCGGCTGAGAGTCAACAGTTTTCTTACATAAAGGTTACGTTGGCGCATGGTTGCGTCCAGGCTGGCCGTGGCGCAACAAGGGATGAGCGGGTGAGGCGCGGCGGTCTCTTTCAGGCGACTGGCCGCCTGGAAAACAGCGAGTGAGCGGCAGGCATTCAGCACGCAAATCTGTGTTATACTTCAGCGCAGCACCACTGGCACAGGAGCGAAACCGATATGGCAACGACGCTACGCTGGACTTCGGCTGACCTTGAGAATCTTCCCCACAACAGCAAGCGCTACGAAATCATTGATGGGGAATTGATCGTGTCAAAACAACCGCACTTCAATCATCAACTTGTCTGTGTGAATGTTGTCGCTTCACTGAAGGATTGGAACAGCAAAACGGGAGCGGGGCTGGTCAACTTCGCGCCGGGCGTGATCTTTGCCGACGATGAAGACGTGGCTCCCGATTGTATCTGGATCAGCAAGGCGCGGCTGGCGACGGCGCTGACGGCTGACGGCAAACTCCATCAAGCGCCTGAACTGGTGATCGAAGTGCTGTCGCCCGGCAGCCAGAACGCCCGGCGAGAGCGTGAAACCAAACTCAAGCTCTACTCGCGTCGCGGCGTTGACAAATATTGGATTCTGGATTGGCAAGTGCGCCGCATTGAGGTCTTTCGCCGCGAACAGGCGCGCTTGCAACTCGTCTGCACGCTCTACGACCGCGACACGCTCGACACGCCCTTGCTTGCAGGCTTCTCCGCGACCGTCGCCAGTTTCTTTGAAGACATTCCGCCGCAAAGCCAGTCGAACAATCCCTGAACGCTGACGCCAGCTTCACGCCCTCAACGCCGCGCTTACTTGTGACACGGAGAGCTGCTGCCGATTTCATCATTGACAGTCTTTGGCGCACCGAGAATCTGCACCTGAAACCAGTTGCCATACTCCTAGGCCAGCAGCGCGCGATAGTGCTGCAAAAATCCGTACTTGGAATTGATGTTGGCCACGACGACGCGAATGTTGTTGCCGTCGACGATGCCGGCAATGGAAAAGTTCGGGCCATAATACGGATGAGTAAACGGCGTCGCTTCGATGGTCACAAACAAGCGGCGCGGATCGAGTTGCGCCGCCTTGGCATAGACGCCGCCGCACGCCACCCAGGCGGTCACACGCTCCTGGTAAATGGCGTCAATCTGTTGTGGCATGACGTCTGTGCCGTTGCCTATCTCGACAAAATCCAGAACCAGATTGTCATAGCCGCTCGCCTTCATCCATTTGGCGGTTTTCTTGATTCTCTTAAAGTGAACCCAATCGAAGCCGTTGCTTTGGTAGCTGATGCCGCGTGCCGTGCGCTTGACCTCGTCAGTCTCGGCTGGGCCGAGCAGGGGCCTGAACTGCTGCGCCTGCGCCATCACAGCAAACGCCGCCAACATAAGTATTGCCGCCAATATGCGGCGGGTGTAAGCTGTCATCGCTGAATAAGCCTTTCTGCCTTAAAGGGCCGAAGCCGGGCGATGCGTGCTGGAACCACGCATCGCCTTCCTCACCCATCTCCTTATCCCCGCGCTGACCACCCTTTCAGAGTCGTCACGTCCTTGAATGGCGGCCTCAACCCTGCGACATCCGCCCGGACGTATGGCGCTGCAAGCGCAGTCCGAAAGATCGGCTCAAGTGCGCTGTGCCGAAGATGAGTGAACCAAACTACAAAAGGGGACATCGCGTCGAAGCGAAGGCAAGCGCTGATGCTGCGATAACGCTTATGCCCATCCGTGTTATGACAATTGCTGTGCCAATCGACGGACGTAGCGATGGTGGTTTTTGATTGACCGCGGGCGCTTCCCCGAATTGGGAAGACAAGCCCGCGGAAATTGTCGCCCGGCGACAAACCGCAAGGCAGAAGGGATGAGTGTGTCGAAAGACCTTAGCGAAGGGTTGCGCTTAAATACCTCGGCGACTGGTGTGACGCGCCGCGTCAAAACGCCCTACTGCGGCGCGCTGCAAAAAGATAAAGGCCGCGCGAGGAGAAGCGCGGCCCGTGGTCTCAAGTACAGATTGGAAGGACGGAATCTAGCTCTCAGTTATGTTGAGGTCAGTGTAACCATTCATTCAGGCAAAATCAGTGACCGCCGTCACACATCGATGTTTTTGCGTCACCATTATTTTATCGATCAGCAAGCGTGCGCGCCGCAGGCGACTTCGCCGTTTGATCAGGCAAGTGGTCGCTCGCCAATATAGACATCAAAGCTCGCCTGCGCGCCGGCCTCAAGCGCAATGACGTTGCTCGCCGTGCCGCGCTGCTCAAGGTTGAAGGCATCTGTCGGGCAGGTGTTCGGTTCGATGCAGATGGCCTGTCGCGGCGCGGGCGGCGTGTAGACGACGACAAACGGAAACTGGCGGGCGCTGAACTCGACGACCGTTTCTGTGCCCTGCTCGCTGTCGGTCAATCGACACTCGGTCATCCCCGTTTCAGTTGTTGTCAGGCCGCTATAAATATCATCAAGCACGAGGCCGGCCAGAGCGCGCGGCTGGCGCAGGTCGTAAGCTTCATCCACCTCCAGCACTTTGCCCGTCGGCAGGCTGTCGGCAAGTTCCCAGCGCGTATTCGCAGCCACCTGAAGCGCGCCGCGCGCCGGGCGGCGAAAATAAGGATGCAGGCCGTAGCCCACAGGCATGGCGCGCTCGCCTGTGTTGGTCGCCGTGAGATGAATGCCCAGCCTGCCGTCTCGCAGGCGATAGGTCATCTCCAATACAAAGGGGAACGGGAACTGGCCGAGTATCGCTTCGGCGTGCTCGCGCGCGTCGAAGCGGCAGCGCAGCTCTGCGCCGTCGCTCGCAGAGGCCACGGCGTCGATGACCGTCCAGGCTTTGTCGCGCACGAAGCCGTGTCGCGGCGTATTGACTTGATAAGCTGATCCCTGAAAAGTGAACGCGCCATCGCGTATGCGGTTTGGGAATGGGAATAATATGGGGATGCCGTAGCTCGTCGGGCGGCTCAGGAAGTCGTCGATAGCCACCGGCTCCAGGATGTCTGCGGTCGTGCGAAAGGCGAAGCAGTTATTGCCGAGCGCGGGCGCGATTTCCGCCTGTGCCTGCTCTCCCTGTTGTAGCACGAATGTTTCGACGCCGTTGCGCATGCGGCGATTGACTGCGTATTGACCGGCCATCTGAATCTCCTCCGGCGGCCAATACTATCGCAGGTCGCGTCAATCGCAAAGCTCCCGATTGACTGATCGCGCAGGGCTCAACGATAAATGATTTCGACGCTATAACCGTCCGTCGAGAACAGACCTTGCAGCAGTTCGCTGGCGCTTTGCTGGGCGGTGTCGGCAATCTTCAATTCGTTGCCGGTTTCGGCGAACTTCTGACGCGCCAGTTTGTAAATCGCATCGTGATCTGACAGGCTGAACGGATTCCAGAAGCCGCGCTGTTCGTCGTAGGTGGCAAGATCAGTAATCTCTATAGCAATGACTTCGGCGCGCGGCAAGGTGATGGTGATGTGTTTGGCTTTATCATCAATCTGAACGTCGCTGCCTTTGTCGAGATTGATTCCCGTAAGAATCTTGCCGGTGACGACGACCAGGGCTTTCTTGGTCGAGCCGTACCAGGTGTTTTCATAAACCACGACATCGCGCAGCGTGGTTTCGCTCGATACCAGCTTGGCGACTTTCTCGACCTGCTGGACGACGACCGATTGCGTCACCTGCGTTTGAGTCGAGTTACTCTGCCAGAGATGCAGTCGCCCGATTACCAGCCAGATGGCGCTCGACAGAAATACGCCGGCGAGCGCCAGCAAGAGCGCCCAGGGCCAGAGTCTTCGCGGCCCGGCATGTTGTTGAGCGGTTCTCATAATCAAGGCCATGATCATTGTAGCAGCTTTATTGAAGCCTGCCATTTTGCTGGTCAAGGGCGGTGATTATGATACCATCTGGTCTTTGATTTCAGGCCGGTGAGCGAGGATTGGCGATGGATGAGACGGATGACGATTTGTTGCTGGTGCGCGATGTGCTCGCCCGCGAACTGGAGACGATCAACAGTTACCTGAGACTCTTGCGCTCGGCAAAAACCGAGCGCGTGCGGGCGTTTCTGGCGCACATCACCGATGAAGAGAAAGAGCATGTCGCCGAAGCTTTAGAGATCATTAAAGCGCTTGATCCGGTACAGGCAGCTTTACTCGAACACGGCTCGCACGCCGAGCCTCCAGCCGGCCCGCCGCCGTCTCAGATATTGCCCGATACGCCGCCCGGCTTCACCGTCGGAAGTTTGCGGAAGAAGCCTGAATGATTAATCCGCTCAGACACTCGCTTACAAGCTGTCATAGCTGCGATTGAACAATTCCATCATCTTCGACAGGTCGCCTGTGTCAAAGCCTAGGCGAAACCAGCGGGCGCGCTGCTCGCTGGTTCCATGCGTGAACGAATCGGGCACGACGTAGCCGCGCCCCTGTTTCTGCAAGCGGTCGTCGCCGACGGCGCTGGCGGCGCGCAGCGCTTCGTCCAGGTCGCCCGGCTCCAGTATGTTTTTCATCTTCTGCGCGTGATGCGCCCAGACGCCTGCCAGAAAGTCGGCCTGCAACTCTGTCCGCACTGATAACTGATTGGCTTCGGTCTTGCTCACCTGTCGCTCTTTCGCATGAACCTGATCGAGAATGCCCATGACTTTCTGCACGTGATGGCCGATCTCGTGCGCCACGACATAAGCCTGTGCGAAGTCGCCTGCCGCCTGGAAGCGGTTCTGCAATTCGTCAAAGAATTGTAGATCGATATAGACATGCTGATCGTTGGGACAGTAAAAAGGGCCGGTCGCCGCCGAAGCAAAACCGCAGCCCGATTGGCTATTGCCGGTAAATAGCGTCAGCTTCGGCTCAGGATAGTTTTTGCGGAGCTGTTGGCGAAACAGTTCATGCCATACGTCCTCTGTGTCTGCGAGGACGACCGCGACAAACTTTTTCTCTTCCTCTTCTCTGGGATTGACCGTGCCGTGTGCGCCCGGCGTGTTGCCGGAATCCGGGCCGTCCGGTGATGGCAGCGACCCTGGATCATGACCTGTCAATAACGAAATCACCAGCACAACCAGACCGAGCAGGCCGCCGCCCGCCGCAATGCCGCCGCCGGACATGCCGCGCCGGTCTTCCACGTTTCCGCTCTCTCTATCGCCCATCCAACGCATCACGCACCTCGCAAGTTAATGACCTTTGTTCCGGCTGACGCCAGCCGCCTTTGTGTAACGCAAGCTGACAGATTGTACGAAGATGCGAGCCATCTGTCAGCTTGCGTTACAGCCTTATGCAAATCGCTATGCATCCCGTCTAAGGGTTGCAATTCTGTTGCCACACACCGCCTGATGCCATTGGCCTGCGGCTCTGACGAAACGGGCGGCGCGGCTATGGTATACTAAAGGCATGGCTAGAGGATGGGAAAGCAAAGCAGTTGAGGCACAGATCGAAACGGCTGAAGCGCCAGTCGCTTCAACCAAAATGCGTCTAACACCGGAGGAGCGTGAAAAATCGCGGCAGCGTGAAAGTCTGCTGATGTCGCGCAATCGCGTGCAGCAAGACCTGGAGCAAAGCAGCAATCCGCGTTATCGCAAGATGCTCAGCGACGCGCTGGCGCATCTCGACGCCGAACTCGCGCAACTCGACTGAGTGGCCGCCGGCTGATGATCCGCTGCTCTATTCGCTGTCGGCGATAGCCTCAAACATTAGTTGAAGCCAACGCGCGACCAAAGCGATAGACCATTTTCACCTGAATAGGGAACAGACAGGGCGAGCCTTCTGATCTATTATCCCCTGGTTACTTCTCGGAAGTAATGGGCGGAGGGACACCAGCTACTCCCTTCAGGGAAACCGGCAACATCCTTCCGCCCCATGGCCTGTCCTTTCGGGCCGGCTGGCCGATTCATCCAGTTATCCGCTATGCGCCGGTTGCCTTTGGCTTGAGCCGGTAGAGCATCTCGCCCGCCTTTGGCACCAGCAAAACGCCTTCGGCTTCTCGCCCGCGCCAATCATCGAGATTAATTTGCTCCGGGTTAAGATAGCCGAGGTTTAAACGGCGGCAGCGTTCTTCCGGTATTTTAGTGGCAAGCGTTACATTGATGCGCGATGTTTCGATTCCGGTTTCAAGATCATACGTGCCCGTGCCGCGCAGATGTGTGCTGTGCGCCAGCACGCCGCCGGGATACGCCTTGAAGCGCTCCTCTTGCTTCAAAAAATAATCGCGCACGTGATAGCCAATCTCCGCCAGCAGATGGCCGTGTGTATAACTGACTTCATCAATGTGCGGCGCATAGATGATGATCTCGCCGCCGTCGGCAACCACAGGCTCCAGCTTGTACATGCCTTTCGCCGCCGTCCAGAGGTCTGCGTACATCTCAGGCATCACCGAGAGCACGCGTTTGAATGGCCGCTCGACCCAGCGGATATGCAGCTTCGCGGATAAGTCCGCCGCCGCCCCGTATGCCGCTTCAGGCGAACCGATGAACAAACCGGCCAGGCGGTCGCCTTTCACCACCAGACTGAAACAGAGCGTTGGGCGATCAATCAAGGCCGCCGCCCGATCAATCACGCGGCGCACAGGCGTGTACCTCGTGCCGATCACTTCATAGCTCGTGATTAACGCGCCGAGCCAGTGCGAAAAGTTGATCACCTCTGCGCCGCCGATGCCGGGAAAGAAGTATTTATTGCCGCCGGAAAAACCGACCACTTCGTGCGGGAAGGTCGGCCCGCAGATGATGATCTGATCGTAAGCAAAGATCAGCTTGTTCAAACGCACGTCGACAGCCTGATTGAGCAGGCCGCCGGTCATCTCTGTAATCTCTGCCGCGGAAATCTGGCCGAGCGTCGTGAAGGTTTCCGGCAGATCCCAGCGATGATTGAATATATGGATGCCGGCAAATGTCGTGGCGCGTTCTTCTGTAGTTAGGCCGACCAGTTGATTGATTGCCGCTTCGCTCATCGGCGGGTGCGTGCCGAGGGCAATCAGGTAATCCAGCGCGGCGGCGCGTTCGCTCAGGAGTTCGTAAAAGAGGCGGAACATCTGCGGGAGAGGCGCGGTGCGCGTGCGATCTGGGATGAGAATGAGGACACGCTTGCCGTCAAGCCGGGCAGCGCCGAGCGCCTCGGCCATCAACTCGCGAATCTCGGCTTCGCTTAAGAAGCCATCTTCATAGCCTTTGCCAATCAGCATGGTGACTCGCCTATCTTCAATCAAACTTGTACGCCTGCTTCGCCAGGCGATAGGCCATGTCGTGAATCATCTCTTCAGCATCGCTCAACTCCACAACGCCGCGCACGACCTGGCTCGCCAGCCAGTTCGCATCGACACGCCGCGCCAGATCATGACGCGCCGGTATCGAAGGAAAGGCCCGCGTGTCGTCGTTAAAGCCAACCGTGTTGTAAAGCCCTGCGGTCTCCATCACCTGATCGCGATAACGCCGCATGCCGTTGAGGCTATCGTGAAACCACCAGGGCGGGCCAAGCTTCACCGCCGGATAGTGACCGGCCAGCGGCGCTAGTTCCCTTGCATAAGTCGTCTCGTCGAGCGTGAAGAGAATCAGCGTCAACCGCGCATCATTGCCGAACCGTTCAAGCAACGGCTGTAGATTGCGCGTGTATTCGGTGGCCATAGGAATGTCCGCGCCTTTGTCCATGCCGAAGCGCTCGAAGACCTCGCGATTATGATCGCGAAACGAGCCGGGATGAAATTGCATCACCAGTCCGTCTTCGATGCTCATGCGGGCGCTCTCGATCATCAGGTGTCCGGTGAAGCGCCGCGCGTCATCGCGGCTCGCCTGGCCCTGCAAAGCCCGCCCGAAGATGGCTTCGGCTTCGTCGTTTGATAAGGCTTCTGTATAAGGCGTCAGGGCCGCATGGTCTGTGGCGGTTGCGCCCATCAATTTGAAATAGGCGCGGCGCTCTTCGAGCGCGTCGATCAATCGGCGGACGCTCGTGATGTCGATGCCGCTCGTGCGGCTCAAGGCGTCGATGTTCGCGCGCCAGCCGGGGCGGTCCAGGTTGATGACGCCGTCGGGCCGAAAGGTCGGCACGACTCTTCCAGTCCAGCCCGATTCGCGAATGGCGCGATGATGCTCCAGCGTATCGGTCGCCGCATCGGTCGTCGCCAGCACGGCGATGTTGAAGCGCTCGAACAAACGGCGCGGGCGGAATTCGGGCTGTTCAAGGCACGCGGCGATCTGCTCGTAGATGTCCTGCGCCGATTCCGTGGTCAGCCGGTCTGTAATGCCGAACACATCGTGTAGTTCGTGCGCCAGCCATGCGCCGGTCGGCGTGCCGCGAAACAAATGATAATGATCGGCAAACAGTTGCCAGATGCGGCGGTGATCGCGCTCGCTCTCGCCCGTGCCCTGTCGCGCAATGCCCAGCCGTTCGAGCCTAATGCCCTGCGAATAGAGCATGCGAAAGATGTAATGATCGGGGATGAGCAGCAAGTCCGTCGGCGTGCCGAACGAATAATCCGGGTCGGCGAACATGCGCGCCTCGACGTGGCCGTGCGGACAGACGAGCGGCGCATCGGCAACCGCCTGGTAGAGATGGCGTGCGATCTCTTTCTGCTGCGGATCAGGATCAAAGTAGCGGTCTGCTGACAGAGCGATTTGCGCGCGGTTTGCTTTTGCCATAAGCACCTTCATTCTACAACGCCGTGCAACCGGTCATGGCTTGAAGCATACGTGCGACAGGTAACCAACGCCAAGTGTTTTACAGAGTCGAAAATCAAAACGTCATGTAGGGGCGACCCTCTGTGGTCGCCCCAGACTGGCAGTCATGTATTCCTATAAAATAGACATACCCCACTCTGGAGCGACCACAGCGGGTCGCCCCTACATGCTTAATCAAGTGACGAGCCAAAATCGCGTGACAAAAGGCCGCCGGATGCGTAGACTGCAATTTAACTACGCGGCTCTGCTTTTGACCGGAAATGTGCCCTTTCTCAGCAGCGCATGCATATCTGCTCAATCACGAGTTGGAACTGACGATGAGCCTGATGCTCTCGATCACCAATCAATCAAACTTTACTTGGGAGGAATGCTTTCATGTCTACACGATGGCTTCGTGGGCTAATTTTTGCGGCGCTACTTCTCCTGCCCGCAGCGGCGACGGCGCAGACCAAGCTGCTGCGCTTCCCAGACGTTCACGGCGATAAACTCGTCTTCACTTATGGCGGCGATCTATGGACATCGCCAGTCACGGGCGGCACCGCGACGCGCTTGACGGCGCATCCGGGCATGGAGGTCTTCGCCAAGTTTTCGCCCGACGGCAAGTGGATCGCCTTCACAGGCCAGTACGACGGCGACGAGCAGGTCTACGTCATGCCGGCGACCGGCGGCGAGCCGAAACAGTTGACCTTCTATCCGGCGCGCGGGCCGCTGCCGCCGCGCTGGGGTTATGACAATCAAGTCTACGGCTGGTCGCGTGACGGGCGCAGCATCATCTTCCGCTCGCTGCGCGATTCGTGGACGCTGACCATCGCGCACCTCTACAGCGTTTCAGTCAACGGCGGGCCGGTCGAGCAATTGCCGATGCCCGAAGCCGGTTCAGGCGATTACTCGCCCAACGGCGCGCAGATCGTCTACTCGCCGCAATCGCGCGACTTTCGCCCCGAAAAACGTTATGGCGGCGGCCAGGCGAACGTCCTCTACATCTTCGACCTCAAGAGCTACGACGCCAAACGCATCAGCGAAGGCCCGCGCGCCAGCCGCGACCCGATGTGGATAGGCAATACGATCTACTTCGACTCAGATCGCGACGGCCATTTTAATCTTTACGCGTATGACATGCCGAGCGCCAAGACTGCACAGTTGACCTTCAACAAGACCTGGGACGTGCGCTGGCCGTCGAGCGATAACGACAGCCGCATCGTTTATGAGCTTGACGGCGAATTGCACGTCTTCGACACGAAGGCGAAAAAGGATAGCGCCATCTCGATCTTCGTGCCCGATGACGGCCTGCACAAACGACCGAGCCGCATCTCTGTAGCCGGCAACCTCGAAGACTTTTCGCTCAGCCCGAAAGGCGAGCGCGTCTTATTCTGCGCGCGCGGCGACATCTTCACCGCGCCGGTCGAGCACGGCCCGACGCGCAAC
Organism: Blastocatellia bacterium; assembly: GCA_039648975.1. Classification (GTDB taxonomy): domain Bacteria; phylum Acidobacteriota; class Blastocatellia; order UBA7656; family UBA7656; genus DATENM01. The sequence goes on along the minus strand of JBBWZK010000096.1, from coordinate 2,402 downwards.
CTGACCAACTCAAGCGGCGCGCACGACAAGTGGCCGAGCTGGTCGCCGGACGGCTCGCGCATCGCCTTCATCTCAGACAAGAGCGGCGAAGAAGAAGTCTGGATCGTGCAGCAGGACGGCTCGAAGCCTGCCGAGCAGATCACCACAGGCGGCCACGCCATGCGCTACGGCCCGCAATGGTCTGCCGACGGCTCGCGCATCGCCTTCGGCGACAAAGACGGCAAAGTATTCGTTCTTACACTCGCGGATCGCAAGCTCGTCGAGATCGCCGACGCGACGCGCGGCCAGGTGCGCGATTATGCCTGGTCGCCGAAGGGCAACTTCCTCGCCTTCAGCATGCCGGAAAAGAACAACAACTCGGCGGTTTATATCTGGAGCGCCGCCGACAATCAGTTGCATCGCGTCACCGACGGTTTCTTCAACGCACAGAATCCGGCCTGGGATCCGGCGGGCGATTATCTCTACTACCTGAGCGACCGCGAATTCGCGCCGCAGATTTCTTCTATCGAGTTCAACTATGCGCTCAACCGCGAGACCAACATCTATGCGATGACGCTGCGCAAGAACGTCAAGCACCCGTTCCCGCCCGAAAGCGACGAGGTGACGGTGACGAAAGAAGGCGAGACGCCCGCCGCCAAGCCGCAGGATAAAGGCGACCCGCAGGTGCCGCGCGATCCCATCAAGGATGTCAAGAAAGAGCCTGCACAAGCGCAGCCCGGCAAGCCTGAAGCGCCAGCCGGCGACCCGCAAGCCGCCAACGCCGCGCCAACGGCGAGCCCGCAGGCCAAGCCGCCCGCGACCATGACGATTGATTTCGACGGCATCACGGCGCGTGTCGCGCGCGTGCCGATACAGGCTGACAATTACGGCGGCCTCAGTGCCAAAACCGGCCACTTACTCTATGCTGTCGGCCCGGCTTTTTATTATGGCCGCGCGCCCGACCGTCAGGCGCAGTTGCGCATCTTCTCGATGAAAGATCGCAAAGAGACAACGCTGGCCGAAGGCATCGGCGGCTATGCGCTCTCGGATGACGGCAACAAGCTGCTCGTCCGCCAGGGGCAGAATCTCGTGATGATGGATGCCATCGCGCGCGCCGAGCAGCCGAAGAAGCCCGTCTTGACCGGCGGGCTGATGGTTGATCTCGTGCCCAGCGCAGAATTGATTCAGATCTTCAACGAAGTCTGGCGGCGCTACCGCGACTGGTTCTACGTGACCAACATGCACGGCTTCAACTGGGAAGCCTTGCGCGAACAGTATCGCCCGCTGTTGCAGTACGTCGCGCATCGTTCGGATTTGAACTACGTCATCGCCGAGATGATTTCGGAATTGACGATTCAGCATACTTACGTCGAAGGCGGCGACATACAGATGCCGCCGCGCCCGCGCGTCGCCTTGCCCGGCGCGCGCTTCGAGCTTGATAAAGAAGCGCGGCGCTACAAAATCGCCAAGATCTTTGAGGGCCAGAACGAAGAAGAGATTTATCGTTCGCCGCTCACCGAAGTCGGCGTCGATGTGAAGGTGGGCGATTATGTGCTGGCCATCAACGGCGAAGAGTTGAAGGCCGAAGACGACCCTTACCGTCTGCTGCGCAACAAGGCAGACAATCCTGTCTTCCTCACGGTCAACAGCCGTCCGACGCTGGACGGGGCGCGCACGGTGTCTTATCGTCCGGTGACCGAAGAAGGCAATCTCATCTATCTCGACTGGGTGGTTGGCAATCGCCACAAGGTCGAGCAGTTGTCGGGCGGGCGCGTCGGTTATCTGCACGTTCCCGACATGGGCGCGAACGGCATACGCGAGTTCATCAAGTGGTATTATCCGCAACTCGACAAAGAAGGGCTGGTCGTCGATGATCGCGCCAACGGCGGCGGCAACGTCTCGCGCATGTTGATCGAGCGCTTGAGCCGCAAGTGGCTGGCGCTGAATTACAGCCGCACCAGCGATGTTGGCTTCACTTATCCCGACGGCGTGTTCATCGGGCCGATGGTCTGTCTGCTCGATCAGAACTCGGCGTCTGACGGCGACATCTTCCCGGCGATGTTCCGCGAATCAGGGCTTGGGCCGCTGATTGGCAAACGCTCGTGGGGCGGGGTGGTCGGCATCAGCAATCGCGGGCCGCTGATTGACGGCGGCGGCATCAGCGTTCCCGAATCCGGCATGACGAATAAGAACGGCGAGTGGATCATCGAAGGCTACGGCGTCGATCCCGACATCGAAGTCGAGCGCGAGCCGAAAGCCTTGATCGAAGGCCACGACCAGCAACTTGAGCGCGCCGTCACCGAAGTGATGAACAAGCTCAAGGGCCGCGAGGTCAAGCTGCCGCCCAAGCCCGCAGGGCCGGTCAAGACGCCGAAATAATGAAACGTGGTGCGTGGTGCGTGGTGCGTGGTGCGTGATAAATG
>JBBWZK010000346.1:0-30483 GCA_039648975.1 Blastocatellia bacterium | reverse complement strand
CTTCGTGACATCATGCTTAGTCCTTGAATCAATCACCTGTATGTCGTTGCCGTCGCGAATCAGCTTGATGACATCTTGATAATTGACGTAACTGCTGGTCTCCGTATTGTAAAGCCGGCGGTTGCCGTAGCGTTTGATAATGACGCCATCAAAGCTTGCTTTGCTCTTTGCCATAATCTACCTTCCAATCTATCACAGATGCGTTGGTGTTGCCCAAAGCCATTGGTTATCTTCAACAAAAACAGCCGTATAGCCAATGCCGCAACTGCGAAAAAGGCTTCTGTTGAAGTTTCTTCAAGAAACAAGTCGAATTGGTATCCAGCCGATTTGTTTCTTGCTACATACTACTTCCTATTTTCAACAATTGCAAGAAATTTTTCGCAATTGCGAAAAATTTCTTGACTTCACCTGATTTTGTGATATTCTCCAGCGCGTGAGAAAACTTTTTTCGGGAAAGTCAGTCGATACTGAGAAAGACCATTCCTGATTAGCAGAGGCGTATGAGCACCAAAAGATCAAAGTCGCGAGAACAGTCTGCCTACAGCCGCAAGCCCTGGCTCAAGCACTACGATTTCTGGGTGCCAGAGCAGATGAATTTCCCGCGCCAGCCCATTCATCAGATACTCAATCTGGCGGCTCTGCAATTCACCGACCGGCCTGCGACCGCCTTCCGAGAAGCGCAACTCACTTTCGCTGAACTCAAAGCGCAGGTCGACAGGCTGGCGACGGCGCTTTCAAGGCTTGGCATCAGCAAGGGAGATCGCGTCGGCATTATGTTGCCGAACTGCCCGCAATATTTAATCAGCTTCTTTGCGATTGCGCGGCTGGGCGCGATTGTCGCTAACGTCAACCCGATCTACACAGCGCGCGAAGTTGAAATGGTCGCCCGCGACTCAGGGATGCGCGTCATCATCACGCTCGATGCGCTGGCCGAGACCGTCATCAGCATTCAGGCGCAATCGCAAATCGAGCAAGTCATCACGACAAGCCTTGAAGCGTATTCGGCTGATTCGCAAGCCGCCCCGGCTCCGGCAAACACGCTCTCGTTTTCGGAATTGATTGCCGCCGTAGACGAGCCGGATTTGCCGCGCGTCGAGATCGATGCCGAAGAAGACGTTGCGGTCTTGCAATACACGGGCGGGACGACGGGCGTGCCGAAAGGAGCGATGCTGACGCACGCCAATCTCTACGCCGCCATCCTGCAAGCCAGCGCCTGGTCAAGCTACTTCACGGAGCGCGGCAACGAACGCATCCTGCTGGTGATTCCGTACTTTCACGTCTACGGCATGGTTGTCGGCGCAATCTTCGGCGTGTGGTGCGGTGCGATGCAGATTCTCATTCCGAAGTTTGATGTGAACCTGTTGCTCGACGCCATCAAGCGTTATCAGCCGACTTATTTCCCCGGCGTGCCGACGCTGTTCATCTCGCTGCTCAATCACAAGGAAGCCAGGAATTATGGATTAGATCGTGTGCGGCGCTTCAACAGCGGCTCCGCGCCGTTGCCTATCGAAGTGATCGAACAGTTCGAGCGCATGAGCGGCGCGATGCTTTATGAAGGTTACGGGATGACCGAGACGACGGCGCTCGGCACGACGACGCCGACGCTGTCGAAGCGCAAGCCTGGCAGCATCGGCCTGCCGGTCACAGGGACGGAGTGCAAGATTGTCGACCTCGAAACCGGCGAGCGCGAAGTGCCCATAGGCGAAGAGGGCGAACTGTGCATGCGCGGGCCGCAGGTGATGAAGGGCTACTGGAACAAGCCGCAGGAGACTGCCCTGACGCTGCGCGACGGCTGGCTGCACACTGGCGATGTCGCGCGCATGGATGAGGACGGTTATTTCTACATCGTCCAGCGCAAGAAAGACATGATCATCGTCAGCGGCTTCAACGTCTACCCGAACGAAGTCGAGGAGGTGCTGTTCACACACCCTTCGGTGAAAGAAGCCGCGGTGATTGGTGTGCCTTGCGCGTATCGCGGCGAGGCCGTTAAAGCGTTCATCGTGCTGAAGCCCGACAGTCAAGCGGCGGCTGAAGAATTGATCGACTATTGCCGCGCGCATCTGGCGAGGTACAAGGTGCCTTCGCTCATCGAATTTGCCGAGAGTTTGCCGAAAAGCGCCGTCGGCAAAGTGTTAAGAAGAGAGTTGCGCGAAGCCGAAGATGCCAGGCGCAAGGCGCAATAACCCGGTTGTCAATTGATCGTCTGCTCGTCGAAGCGCAGAGTCGTTGAAACCTTCATTTGATCTCATTCAAGAAAGGAATAACTGTATGACTAACAAATCAAAATCAACCAGCAAAAAGGGCGGCCAGGCGACCGCGAATGCCAAAGCGCCCGAAACAAAACAGCCGACTGACTGGGCCAGGCAGATGGTCGAGAACCTGACCGAGGCGCAGACGAAGTGGATCGAGATCACTTCTGAGCAGAACGCGCTCGTCCTGAAAGCGATTACCGAGGGCCTGAATTTTTATAAGACCGCGCCGACTCCGGCGCTCGCTGATTGGGCCAGGCAGGGGATCGAAGGCTTCGTCGAAGCGCAGAAGCGCTGGGCCGAAATCGCCTCCGAGCAAAGCAAGCAATTCTTTGAAGCCATGCGCGAAGGCGCAGGGTTCGATGTCAATGACGTGACCCGAGCGATTTCAGATTACGCCGGGCAGGGCGTTGATACATTTGTCAAAGCGCGCACGCAGTGGCTGGATTTCGCCGCGCAGCAGAACGCGCAACTGCTCAAGGCCGTCAAGGACGGTCTCGGCCTCGACGAGTCTTCGCCGGCGGCGGCGCTGGCGGACTTCGCGCAACAGGCGGTCACTAACTATGTTGAAGTGCAGAAGCGATGGCTCGACCTCGCCACACAACTGCCCTTTCTGCGACCGACTGAAAAGCGCTAGATGAGCTGCTTCAAGAATGAAGCGTGAAGTGTAGGCCGAGAAGTTGGGAGTTGAGATTAAATTGCGAAAGCATGTAGGGGCGGGACTCCGTGCCCGCCCCAGATTGCGCCGGCGTACACTGGGGCGACCACAGAGGGTCGCCCCTACATGCCGTTACAATTTGATCTAAGAAACTTGGTTCTTCGGCTCACCGAACCCTTCATCCTTCAGCCTCGCAAGACAGGCATATATCATAGAGCACTGGCATCGCGATGCCGTATGCCAGCAAGCAGAAAGCGCCATATAGAGCATAGGAGATCACCATGACCCGTGAGTCAGTTTCGAAACGAACTTACCCGTGGACAACCAGCGTCAAAGACAAATCAATCACCATCCGGCTGATGAAGCCTGAAGACAGCGGCGCTTTGCTGGCCTTCGCGCGGTCTTTGCCCGAAGAGGATCTGCTCTTCCTGTCAATAGACATCACCCGCCCCGAAGTGGTTGAACAATGGGCGCACAATGTTCAATCTGGCCGCACCAGCACGGTGCTTGCGGAAGCTGACGGCAAGTTGATCGGTCACGGCACGTTGTACATCAGCGAGTTGACCTGGACTCGTCATCTGGGTGAAATCCAGTTATTGATCAGCCGCGAGCATCGCGGCTACGGGCTGGGAAGTTTGCTGGCCAACGAAGTCTTCGCCCTCGCTCAGGAGCAAAACTTACAAAAAGTCATCGCGCGCATGGCATCAGGGCAAAAAGGCGCGATGCAGGTCTTCGAGCGTCTGGGCTTCAAGGCCGAAGCGTTGCTGGCCGATTATGTGATGGACCGTCAGGGCCGCACACACGACTTGATTGTGATGTCTTACGACGTGACAGGCTTGACCGAATGAGTCAAAGAAGGAGCGACCGCGAAATGTTCGGAGAACAGATGGCGCGTCTGGAAAACGAGTTCTACCGCAGCTTGAACCAGTTGGTCGAGCCGCTTGTGCGGGCCGGCGTCGGTTCTCCTTTTCTGTCGCCGACCGGAGCAATTGTGCTTGAAACTACAGGACGGCGCACAGGGCGAACCTATAAGGTTCCGCTGCTAGCGACGCGCATCGGCAACCTGTTGCTCTTGAGCAGCGTCCGCCACCGGTCGCAGTGGTTGAAAAACCTCGCAGCCAATTCGGATACGCGTTACTGGATGGGAGGCCGCTCGCATGAAGCGACCGCTTACGTGATCGCTGCGGGCCTGAACGCGCCGCTTGATCAGTTGCCGCCGCACGCCCGTTGTCTGGCTAACGCGCTCATCCTGCAAAGTAATCTGTTCGGAGTCAGCTTTGCGATCCTGGCCCCTCGCCAATCGCAAACGAAGGTGATCTAGCATGGCAGCCACATCTAAGGAAGCACACGCCAAGAGCAAAGTGTCGAGCAAATCGACCGCGAAAGAATATGCGCCCGGCCCGAAGAGCAAAGCGCCCGGCGATCAGTTGATGGCGATCAGCCGCGACCCGCTCAAATTCATGATGAAGGTGGCTAAGGATTACCCTGATGTGGCGCATTTCAAGCTCGGCCCACAGCACACCTTTCTACTGAGTCATCCGGATCACATACAGAATGTGCTGGTGGCGCACGATTGGAATTTTCTCAAAGGTCGCGGCTTGCAGCGGGCGAAGAAAGTTTTAGGAAAAGGCTTGCTCACCAGCGAAGGCAATTTTCATCGCCGCCAGCGACGGCTCTCGCAGCCATCTTTTCATCGCCAGCGCATCGCGGGCTACGCTGCGACCATGGCTGAGTACACTGCGCGCCGACGCGAGCAGTGGAAAGACAGCGAGACGCGCGACGTCGCTCAGGAGATGATGAGCCTGACGCTGGCGATTGTCGCGAAGACCTTGTTTGATGCCGACGTTGAAACCGAAGCGCGCGAGATCGGTCAGGCGCTCAGCGAAGTGCTGGAGATGTTTTCGACTTTCTCATCGCCTTTGACGGAAGTTTTAGATAAGCTGCCGCTGCCAAAAAACCGCCGCGTCCAGCAGGCTAAGATGCGACTGGATGAGACGATCTACCGAATCATTGAAGAGCGGCGCGGAACGAGCGAAGATCGCGGCGATTTGCTGTCGATGTTGATGCTGGCGCAGGACACCGAAGGCGACGGCGGCGGCATGAGTGACGAGCAACTGCGCGATGAAGTGATGACGCTCTTTCAGGCAGGCCACGAAACCACGGCGAATGCGCTGACCTGGACGTGGTATTTGTTATCCCAGCATCCGGAGATCGAAGCGCGCATGCACGCTGAGATTGATTCTCTGCTTGAAGGCAAACTGGCGACGGTTGATGACGTGAAGCGGCTGACGTACACCGAGATGGTGCTCGCGGAAGCGATGCGCCTCTACCCGCCGGTGTGGGTGATGGGCCGCCGCACGATCAGCAGTTACAAGGCCGGCAAGTATTATGTGCCGGCGAAATCAATCATCCTGCTCAGTCAATACGTCATGCATCACGACTCGCGTTATTACCCGGAGCCTGAACGGTTCGACCCTGAACGCTGGACGCCGGAACAGCGAGCCGCGCGGCCCAAGTATGCTTACTTCCCTTTCGGCGGCGGCCCGCGCATGTGCGTCGGCGAGCAGTTCGCGTGGATGGAAGGCATCCTGTTGATTGCGACGATAGCGCAAAAGTGGAAGCTGCGCCTCGTGCCCGGCCATCCGGTCAAGATGCAACCGCTCATCACGCTGCGCCCGAAGCATGGAATGAAGATGATACTTGAACGCAGGGGTTAGAACCTATCTGAAAAGTTAGGGACGGAAAGAAAAGCTCCGTCAGGAGCGCAATGTTTATAGTCAACGATGCTCTTGATGATTCAATCTCCGTTAGGAGCGCAATGTTGACATTTCGTCCCTACGGCACTGGCGTTTCTTTTCAGCTTTAACTATAAACATTTCGTCCCTACGGGACTTCGCAGACCGCTTCATTATTTTCGGAGAATCACAAATGGCACAGCCTCTCAACACGCGGCTCACGTCGATGGACGCGACTTTCTTATATTTCGAGAAGAAGGAATCGCCCATGCACATCGGCAGCGTCAGCATCTTTGATGGCAAAATTCCTTTCGATAAATTTATCGCCAACATCAACTCAAAGATGCACCTGCTGCCGCGCTATCAGCAGAAGGTCGCTCCGGATCCGTTCAATCTCGGCCATCCGACATGGGAGTTCGATCAGAACTTCGACATCAAGAATCACGTCTTCCGTATGCAGATTGACGCGCCCGGCTCGGAAAAAGAATTAATCGAACTGGCGGGGCATATCTTCTCGCCGATGATGGATCGCAATAAGCCGCTGTGGGACATCTACCTGGTCTATGGGCTGGAAGGCAAGCGCACGGCGATGATCGCCCGCGTGCATCATTGCATGGTGGATGGCGTCTCAGGCGTCGACCTGCTAAAAATCGTTCTCGACATTTCGCCCGACGTACAGCCTGCGCCCAAGCCGCAAACCGCGCCGAAACCACCGCGCCCAGACTCGACGCGGCGCTTCTTTGACGCCCTGCTTGGCGGCATGCAGGAAGGCATGGATCGCTGGATGGAGTTTCAAACAGGGCTGTTGAATCTCACGCAATCGTTGACCTCAGAGCAAACGCGCGGTGCGCTGCCTGATATGAGCCGTATGCTTCCCGCGCTTGCCGCGCCAGCCCCTCTGTTGCCGTTCAATCGCGCCTGCTCAGGCGAGCGCAAGCTGGTCTGGAGCACGTTCTCTTTTGCAGAAGCGCGCGCCATTCGCGCGGCGCTTGAAGGCACGGTCAATGACGTGGTCTTGACCGTGCTATCGGGCGCCGTCTCACGTTACGTCGAGATGCATGGCCAGCCAATCGCCGGGCGCAGCCTGCGTGTGATGGTGCCTGTGAGTTTGCGGCGCGAAGAGCAGCGCGGCGCGCTCGGCAATCTCGTGTCGATGCTGCCTGTAGAAATACCGCTCGACCTCAGCGATCCGCTCACGCGCTTCCGTCACATCAACGGCAAGACGGTGGCGATGAAGAATGCGCGCGTCGCCGAAGGTCTGAACTTGTTCACCGCCTTGATGGGCATTTTGCCGGCGTCTGTGCAAGCCCTGCTCGGCGCGATGGCGACGACGCCGCTGCCGGCTTTCAACATGGTGTCGACGAACGTGCCCGGCCCGCAAGTGCCGCTCTATGCGATGGGCAAACGCATGATCGCTTATTACCCTTATGTGCCGGTCGGCTATGCCGTCGGCTGCGGCTGCGCTATAATGAGCTACGACCAGAAGCTCTACTTCGGGCTGACCTCGGACGTGCAGGCGATGCCCGATGTCGAACGCCTCAAAGAGTTTTTGGAAGCGTCTTTCGACGAGTTGCGAAAGGCAGCCGGAGTGGACGAGATCAAACCGCAGGTCATGAAAGCAGCAAAAGGCAGAAAGCGGTAACAACTTTATTCGGAAGTCAGGAGTCAGAAATCAGAAGTCAGAATGAAAAAGGAAGCTGGTGCGTAGCGCCTCCGCTTTCATTCTGATTTCTGACTCCTGACTTCTGGCTTCTGTCCTCAAGCTATGTCTACACATTCAACCTCGTTTTACAAAGACCAAAAGGCGGCGGCAAGACCTATCTGGCGTGAGTCATTTGCTGGACTCGACTGGTTAGCGCTGCGTGCTTCGCCGGTGTTTTACGGCCTCGGCATTCCGCATGGCAATCGCGCCGCCGTCATCACTGTGCCGGGATTCATGGGCACAGACCTCTACTTGCAAGAACTGCACTGGTGGCTGCGACGCATCGGCTACCGCTCTTACCTTTCCGACATAGGTCGCAACGCCGACTGCCTCGACGTGCTGGTTGATCGCCTTTTGGATACAATTGAAAAAGCTCACACAGAGACGCGCGGCAGAGTGCATTTAATCGGCCATAGCCTCGGCGGCATCCTCGCCTTGTCGGCGGCTTCGCTGCGGCCCGACATTGTCGCTTCGGTGATCACTTTAGGCTCGCCCTTTCGCGGCATCCGCTCGCACCCTATGGTTCTGGAGATGTCGAAAATCGTGCGCGCCCGCGTCAAGAGCGCCCGCCGTAATCAAACCAAGCCTGCCTGTTACACAGGCTATTGCGATTGTGACGCCGTCAACGCTCTACACACGCCTTGCCCGCAGACGATTCCGCACACGGCGGTGTACACCAAGACAGACGGCATCGTCGATTGGCGCGTCTGTGTCAACGAAGACGCGGCCAGGAACGTTGAAGTCAACGGCACGCACGTCGGGCTGGCCTTTAATCCGGCGGTCTATGAATTGATCGCTCGCCAGCTTGCGCAAAAGTAAGAGAGCAATCTGATAAGCCGCGAATGACACGAATCACTTGAATGCACACGGATAAAGATCAAGTGGAAGCTTCGTGTATATTCGTCTGATTCGTGTCATTCGTGGTTTTTCCTTTGAAGCTCACACCACCGCAGTTATGTTAGTGGCGCAGCCTGTATGGCCGCAGTTGCAGGCCAGTTCCGTCATCCCACTCGCGGCTTCACAATAAGGACTACAATAATCGCTGTCGTCCGTAACCGCACAGCTACAGATATTGTGGTCGCATGTCTTACGTTCGTCTGCCATTGCATTGTCCTCCCCTGAAGATCAAGCGCCACTTTTTTATTCTTGCAAGTTTGAAACCAGCGCATCTCGCGCAGACGCTCTGGCCTCAGGGTCAAGCAGGGCTATTCAATTGTGGTTGAATGAACGGAAAAATGAAACTACAGATGAAAAAAGATTTGTTTGAGGAAAAGTTTTAGGATACCTTGCGCTCCAACTCATCAATACGCTTGCTGTGTTTTTTCTGGTCAGCTTTTAAGGTGAGCATCTCATCATTGAGTACATCAATCTTGGCGTTGAGAGTTGAGAGTTGGTCGGCGACCAGCGCGAGCCTTTCAACCACTTCGGTGCGAAGATTATTGATTTGCTGAGTAAGATTCTCACCAAGCGCGTTGATACGATCCAGCACTGCCGTTATTCCTGGCTGCGTGTCGTATCGAGGCTCGGGCAGCGTCTTTGTCGGGTCGTCGCTCATAACCCGATTATCGGCAGAGTTGCTGATGGTGTCAATAAATTATACGCCGCTCGGCACTAGTTAACTAACGGCTTGACTTCAGATTCTGTAACGCAATAGACTTTCCGCCATTTCTCAAGAGGTGGCCTAGGCAATGCTCGCAATGCGGTTTCTATAACCAGCCGAACTCGGTTTACTGCGCGAGGTGCGGATGGGCATCCCGTCAAGCACAACAATCCACACCCTCTAGGGCGGGTATGCGATATGGGCAACGCATGAGTTTTTCAGCCAATACACCTTCTCAATAGGAAGCGATGCTCAGGTTGTCAGCACATGGATCAACGCGAACCGCGAAGACTTAAAGGACTCTCAGATGGTTAAAGTCGGCGTCATGGGGCAAGGCCCATACTCAAGCTCGACATGGTTTGAGATTAAATGAACACGGATGGAAAAACCACGCGCATTCTGGCTTTTCTTCTATCTGTGTTGATCTGTGGTTTCTGCTTCCTCTCGAAGAGTCGCGCGGCGGCTCACGGCTTGATGCTGGCTTCAATCAATTCGATGCGTTCGACGGGCGATTCGCCACGCCGCGCCGCCGCCGCGATGCGTTCCAAGGTGTCGAAGCCGTCCACGACTTTGCCAAACACCGTGTACTTGTTATCAAGATGCGGGGCTTCGCCGAGGACGATGAAGAACGATGTTGTCGCCGAGTTCGGGTCGTCAGCGCGCGCCATCGATAGCGTGCCGCGTATATGCTTCACGGCGCTGAACTCGGCTTTGAGCGTATGCACCCACTTGTCTGCATAGTGTCCGACGCCGCCGGCGCGCGTCTGCGCGACACCGCCCTGCAAGACGAAGCCCGGCACGACGCGATGAAACGCCGTGTGGTCATACCAGCCCGAAGCGACGAGCTTCAAAAAATTCCTGACGTGTTCCGGCGCAAGACCGGGCTCCATCTCCAAGGTGATGTCGCCGAGGCTGGTGCGCAGCAGCACATCCTTGCGCATCTGCTCGACCGTCGCATCTTTGAACGGCTCGCCGCGCTTCGGCTCGATCTTGATGCTGATGATCTTGACGGGCGTGAGGGCGCGCTGTTCGGCATCAACGGCAGCGAGAGAAATCTTTTCGACAATCTCGATGCCTTCGGTGACTTGTCCGAAAGCCGAAAACTGGCCGTCAAGCTGCGGCTGTGGCGACACGCAGATGAAGAACTGCGCGCCGTCGCTGTTTGCCTTGCCCGGTATGCGCGCCGTCGACACCGTGCCGCGAATATGTTTTATATCACTAAACTCATCCGGCAACAGATTGAGCGCGCCCGTGCCCCAGGCACTACGCGGCTTGGCCGGCTCTTTCAGATTCGGGTCGCCGCCCTGCACCAGGCCGCGCGCAAAGAAGCGAAAGAAAGCCGAGCCGTCATAAAAGCCTTCGCGCGCCCACTTGATGAACTGTTGCGCGTGACGCGGCGCTTTATCCGTCAAGAACTCGAAACGAATCACCCCCAGATCGGTGGTGATGACGGCTTCGAGTTCGGCGGCTTCGGCGGGCGTCACCAGCGCCTGCGGCTTTGTCGCTTGAGCGGCGCGTTTCTTCTCTTGCGCAAACTGGCGCGGCGCGATGAGCGTCGCCAGCGCGGCGATGACAAACAACATAATGATCCGGCGACGCCGCGCGCGCCGGTTGTGCGAAAGCGTCGCCGATGTGATTTTCGTAAAGCAGCGCATGCAATCAATCTCCTGGTGTTTGCTGGCGATTCAGGCTCTGGCAAACTCTGCCGTGCCGTAGCGGAAGCGCGCAATCTCGCTGCCTGAGCCGTCCACTACCGAAGCGACGCCGTGATGTTTGGATAGCGATTCAGCTTCGGCCATCGCCAGCGGCTCGCTGTCGGTTTCGATGCGCATGACTTCGTGGCCGATGATCGGATTGCGAATGATGATCGTATAGGTCATCGCTTCTTTGCCTCACGGTTTGATCAGGTCGATCTCAATCATTCCACATCCGCACGCCACATGAAAAGCACAGAGCGGTAGCAGTCGTTGATCATCAATGTAGGGGCGACCCTCTGTGGTCGCCCCAGTGTGAGATATGACTATGTTGAATGTAGTGCATGACTGCCAGCCAGGGGCGACCACAGAGGGTCGCCCCTACATGCATTCCTTTGCAACCGCTCTGATGAAAAGCACGAGCGGCTATCCTGAACGAAGCGATGACCTGTAGAATTGAATCAGCAAGTATGTCAACTCCAGCGGTCACCATTTACAGCATCGGTCACGGTCGCCACCCGTTCGATTATTTTCTCGAACTGCTCAAGCGGCACGGCGTCAACTTCGTCTGCGATGTGCGCAGTTCGGCGCGGTCGCGCTGGCCACAATTCAATGGGGCGGCGTTGCGCGAGGGGTTGCGGCAAAACGGTATAGGTTACGAGCACCTGCCGGAATGCGGCGGCAAAGTGATCGCGCCGCCTGCGGAACTGGCGCGCGGCCTGGATCGCATCGTCGAACTAGGGGCGGAGATGCGCGTCGCCATCATGTGCTCGGAGTCGCGCCCGCTCACCGAACACACACGCGAGCCGCGAGCCAATTGCCATCGCGTCGGGTTGCTCGCCGTGCCGTTGCGGGCGCGCGGCGCTCGCCTGCTTCACATCCTGCCGGATGGCGAGTTAATGGAATGCGACGAATCGCAGATCCCTTCCATCTGGTAGCGCTGGAATGCGGCGTGTCAGGGCTTGAGCTTTTCTGTGAAGAAATTTACTAAACGCTCGGCATAGTCGTGCCGGGCGTGACGTGCGCCGCGAGCGTGGCGCGCGCCTTCGATGAACCACAGATGCTTTTCACCGCCAAGCGCATCGTGAATGTTCTGCGAATGCGTCGTGGCGATCAACTCGTCAGCCGTGCCGTGAATCAGATAGACCGGGCAGGTGATTTTGGCGGCAAGCGCCAGCGGATCGACGGCTAACACGTCGAACTTGCCGCGATAATTCGCCATTCGCATCGTCGTCCAGACCACAGGATTGAGCAAGCTGCCGGGCAAGCGCGTGACGCGCTCAAGAAACTCTGCGCTGACGCGGCGCAAACTGGCGAACGGGCTGTCGGCCCAGACCGCGCCAATCCACTGGTTATGCGCGGCGACCTGTAGCGCGATGGCCGCGCCCATGCTCTCGCCCGCCAGCCCCAGTCGCTGGCGATCAACCTGCTTATGCTCAATCAGCCAGTCTATCGCCGACTCGACGTCGCGCCGCTCGAAGAAGCCATAGGTGACGAAGCGGCCTTCGCTGCTGCCGTGCGCCCGCCCGTCGAAGACCAGTACGTTGAATCCCGCCTCGCACAGCACAATCGCCGCGCGCAGCACATCCGTGCGATTCTTCTTGACGCCGTGAAGCATGACGACGGTTGGCGCAGCGACGCCTGCCGCCATCCACCAGCCGTAGAGCCGCGTGCCGTCGAATGAGGCAAACGTTACATCTTCAAACTGGATGTGGCGGCGACCGAGCAGGTGGCGCAGGTGTGGACTTTTGAGTTGCGACAGCCGTTTGAGGCGCGGGCGAATCAACACTTGTGAAAGTTGAAAGCAGGCTGCGCCGAGCGCCAGTGTTACGGAACCAGCGGTGCCGAGCACGACCATGCCGGCGAGCCGCAGCCAGTTGGTGCGCTGCGCCATCGCCGCTACGCCAGCCGAAACAGCGGCGTTGATCTCCGGCGCTTTGTCGTTGTCAATCTTGCCCTGGCTCATAAACTCACCTCTTCCGGGGCTGTAAGCTATTATAAGATGGTACGCAATAGTCCATGCGTTGTTTCCTTTTCGTCCATCATCGCCGCCCGTCCATGGTCATCAATCGCTTGAACCGGAAGTCAGGCAAATGGTTTGGGGGTTTATCTCGACTACTCTTTTATGCAGAACTGCCGATTGCATTACGGTCAGCTATGAAATCCGCCGGCCACGTCAGCTTATTCCTGGTTATGCAGTAAGCAAATCGCGTTCACCAATCAGCGCATCAAGCAAAATCGGCGTTTTCGTTGCTTCGTGGAGATTGTCGGCTTGTGCTAGAATTTTATTTGAAAGCAATCAGGTGGATTGCGGCGCTTCGGCGGATTCGCTTAGATGGCCTGAACCACCGGCCCTGAACATCAGAGGGATAGATGAAGATCATGTATTGCAATCAATGCGGGCAGCCGCTTCCCCCGACGAGCCGCTTCTGCAACTCCTGCGGCGCGGCGGTCGTCGCTAACAGCAATGTGAATGTCGTGCGCGAAAGCGTTGCGCCGCCGCCGGTCGCCGCAGGCCACGTACCTGTCGTTGATGCGCGCCGCGATGATCTTGCGCCGAATGAAACGGTCATCTTCACGCTGCGCCCGACGCTGATCTTCGTCCTCCTGCGTTACATCGTCGCGACGCTCATCCTGCTGGCGACGGCGGCCTTGATGGGCTTGATGCACAGCTATAAACCTGAGTGGTTCACCAACGCAGTGTCGTTGGTGGTGATCCTGATCGTCGGCATCATTGCGTTTTCGCCGCCGGTTTATCATCACCTTCTCAGGCGACGTGAAATCTACACGCTGACGAATCACAAGCTGGAGATGCGTTACGGCCTGCTCACCAAAACTGTGCGCAACATCCCGCTCGCCAAAATTCAAGATGTCACGGTGACGGCGTCGTTCTGGCAGCGTTTAATTAACGTCGGCGACATCGAAATCGATAGCGCCTCGGAGATGGGCAAGATCGTCCTCGACTACATTCATCACCCGGAGCGTTACGCGAACATGATTCTGGATGAACTGCGCCGCCGGAACTAAACCGCCGGGCGCGGGGTCTAAGTATGGAGAGGATCAACTGAGTAGGAAAGATATGCGCCGACTCTTTATCATCTTCAGCATTGCTGCCTTGCATTTTGGTGTAGCTCTCGGAGTCACTATTCAGGCAGCGTTCGCAGGCGACTTGGATGGCGAAGTGCCGCTTACATCCTTTGAGAAAACGCTGAATGTCATAGCCGCAATCCTGAATTTTCCTTTTGGCTGGATATGGTGGAGAGGATCATTTGTGGGTCTGTGGTCAATGGTGAGTCTGCCACTAAACAGCCTATTTTGGGGAACCGGTATCTATTACTTGTGGGTATTCTTTTTCAGACGAAAGAAAAACCTCAAAGCGGCTTAACGGACTGCCGCAAAGCCGCAATCAAGTTAGCCAACGCATCTTTATTGAAAATCATGCATATGTTTCAAACGAAATTCTTTTCGCTTCTCGCCGTTGCTTTGCTCATCGTATGCCCGGTGATCAGCAAGGCGCAGCAACCCGCTGCTGGCAATCAGCAAGTCATCGCCGTTACCACCGAGCGACCGCTTACCGAGCTATTGCCTGACAAGTTGGCGGGCCTTAAAGCCACAGGCAGCGCCAGGCAAATCACCGCCGAAACGCTCGCGGAACTGGTCGGCGATCAGGCGACGGTTTACCGCGAATATTACGTGACGCGCGCCGCCTCGCGGCAATACGGCGCAGCGCGCATCGACGTGTTTACATCGACGCACCCGTTCGGCGCTTTCGGTTTGCTGACCTTTTACAGCGGCCCGAATCACACGACTTCGGACAGCATCGGCGCAGGCAGCGCACGCACCAATGAGGCGCTGGTCTTCTGGAAGAACACTTACTTTGTGCGCGTGACGGCGGCAAACGGCCAGACGCGCGCGCCGTCGAGCAATGAGGCCGCGCTTGCCGGCGCGGTCGCCGGCGAGATTCCGACGCAGAGGCGCGACGAGCGCCCTGTGATCTTCCGCAGCCTGCCCGCTTCGCCGCGCCTGGCGACCGGCCTGCGTTACTTTCTCGGCCCTGAATCGCTCAACACGGCGGTCGCCGGCAGCCGTGATCTGTACGCCTTCAACGGCGATGCCGAAGCGGTCGTCGCGGAATATGGGCTGAAGCCCGACGCGGCGACGCGGCGACACGGCGACGCGTCGATGAAGACCGGACAATCTGTCGCCGCATCGCCGGTAGAGCAGATGCGACTGGTTATCATCGAGTACCACACGCCGCAATTCGCTTATGATGCCATCGCCCGCGCCAACGAATTTATCAACTCGCTGCCAGAAGCCGAGCAGCAACGTCTGATCATCAAACGTGAAGGAAATTACATCGTCGAAGCAGTCAACTTCGACGACCGCAACGCCGCGCAGGCGATTGTCGACGCCGTGCAGTATCCTTATGGCGTGCAGTGGTTGCATCATCCGAGCATTCCCAGCGATGATCCGTTTCGCGCACAGAAAGCCGCGCAGATGTTGTTATCGACCTTCGGACTGCTCGGCATCCTGCTCGGCTCAGTGCTGGTCTGCGGCAGCATCTTCGGCACGACTCTGTTCTTGAAGCGGCGCAAGCGCATGCAAGCGGCCTTCTCAGACGCCGGCCAAATGCTGCGGCTTGAGCTTAACCCGATTGAAGGGACGATTTTCGGCCTGCCGCCGAAGAGAGACTAAGACGTGAAGCGTGGTACGTGGTACGTGAAGCGTGATGCGTGAAGCGTGATGCGTGATGCGTGAGAATGCGACTGGCCTTGTTCTGGTCTACTGCACATTCATCACGCACCACGTATCACGTACCACGCTTCACGCATCACGCTTCACGCATCACGCTTCACGCATCACTGCCCATGCCTAACTCGGTTCTGGTTGTAGACGACGAAGAAGGAATTCGGCTCACGCTCTGCGGCGTGCTCGAAGACGAAGGCATGTCGGTCGACACCGCCGCGTCGGGCGAGGACTGTTTGAAGGCGTTCGAGCGCCGCGTCTTCAGTTGCGTATTGCTGGACGTCTGGCTGCCTGGGATTGATGGCATCGAAACGCTTGGCCGCTTGAAAGCCGCTTATCCTGAAACAGCGGTGATTATGATTAGCGGCCATGGCAACATCGAAACCGCCGTGCGCGCCACGCGATTGGGGG
Source organism: Blastocatellia bacterium (assembly GCA_039648975.1). GTDB lineage: Bacteria > Acidobacteriota > Blastocatellia > UBA7656 > UBA7656 > DATENM01. The sequence goes on along the minus strand of JBBWZK010000346.1, from coordinate 14,688 downwards.
CGCACGACTTTATCGAAAAGCCTTTGCAGATTGATCGCACGATTCTCGCCGTGCGCAATGCGCTGCGCCAGCGTCAGCTTGAAGCCGATAATCGCCGCCTGCGCGAACAGCTTGATGATTACGTGATGATCGGCGAAAGCGTGCCGATGCGCGCCCTGCGCCAGCAGATTGCCGTTGCCGCGCCGACCAACGGGCGCATACTGATTTATGGCGAATCGGGAACCGGCAAAGAACTGGTGGCGCGCGCCCTCCACCAGAACTCGCCGCGCGCGGCGCTGCCGTTTGTTGATTTGAACTGCGCGGCGATTCCTGAAGAGTTGATCGAATCGGAATTGTTCGGCCACACCAAGGGCGCATTCACCGGCGCGACGCAGGCCAAGCGCGGCAAGTTCGAGCAGGCCGACGGCGGCACCTTGCTGCTCGATGAAGTGAGCGACATGAGCCTGAAAGTCCAGGCCAAGGTTTTGCGCGTCCTCGAAGAACAGCGATTCGAACCGGTCGGCTCGAATACCTCTGTGAAGGTGGATGTGCGCATTATTGCGGCGACCAACAAGCGTCTGGATGAAGAGATCGAGCGCGGCGGGTTTCGCGCCGACCTGTTTTATCGCCTGAACGTCATCCCCTTCGAAGTGCCGCCGCTCAGAGACCGCTACGAAGACATTCCCCTGCTGGTGATGCATTTCAATCGCAGATACTCTGCCGGCTACAACCGCGCGCCGAAGACCTTCAGCGATGAGGCGCTCGACCGCTTGAGCGTTTATGAATGGCCGGGCAACGTCCGCGAATTGCGCAACACCATCGAGCGCGTCGTCATCATGTCGGCAAAAGAGAAGATCGGCGTAGACGATCTGCCGCCGCTCGGCACCGCTGAAGGCGTGCGCCCGCCGACCAGTTATAACTTCACCTCTTATCGCGAAGGCCGCGACGCTTATGAGCGAAATTACATTTTGCGCAAGCTGGCCGAAAGCGATGGCAACGTGACGCGCGCCGCCGAAGCCCTGGGGATTGATCGCTCGCACCTCTATCGCCGCATGAAAGCCCTGGGCATCAGCGACAAGCGGCCCGGCGCAGCGAGTTAAGCAAGACCGGCAAATCATCTCGCTTCACATCATCCAGTCAATCGACGGCGCGTGTGAAGGTAAACTCGTTGCTCAACGTGCCGTCACTGTTCCGCACTTGAACTTTCACGGCTTGCCCTTGAGGAATGCGCTTCGCCGCCTTCTTGCCAATCAACCGCGTGGCCGTATTCGCCGCGTCGTTTTCTGTCTTCTGCTGCTCCCCATTGATGAGCACCGTCGCCCCCTGATCGAAGTTCTCACCGACGACGAGGAGATGTTTGCCGGATAGCGCAACGCTCGCGATGCGCGGTGCGCCGAGCTTGAATAGAAAGCCGTCCAGCACTCCTGAATGAGCTGCCTGAACAGGGTTTTTGACTGGGATGTCGGACGCTTCCGTCGCGCCCCCGACCAGGACATCGCCCGTCGCGCTTACCGCTACGGCGCGGCCTTCGGTTGTCGTTGTGCTGCCGCTGAAGTAAGTTGAAAACGTCAGCGCGCTGCCTGTGCTGTTCAGCTTCGCCAGGAACGCGCTATAGAGCACCGCACGCGGCTTGGTGGAGCCAAGCGCGTTGTGTGTGGGGAAGTTGCTTGAGAAGGTCAGCCCTGTCACATAAGCATTGCCTGTGTTGTCTATGGCAATAGCGTGCGCTTCATCGGCGCTCTGTCCGCCCAAATAGGTGGCATACAGCAGCGCTGATCCCGCCGCATCCAGTTTCGCTACGAATGCATCGCGGGGATCGTTGGTGCCTGTATATACTGCCGACAGGTCTTGCGGATTGAAAGCAACGAAAGCGACGTCGCCGGCGATGCCGCTTTCCTGCCAATGGCTGCCGCCGTCTGCGCTTTTGAACAGACCATAAGTCGTGCCCACATAGAGCGTCGTTGGCGTCGTTGGCACGGCCAACAAATTTTGCAGCAATAAAGGCGTCGGCAGGCCATCGCTGATCTCCGTCCATGTGAGCCCGTCGTCTGTGCTCTTGGCCACGCCGGGGAAGCCGCCGTACAGTGTGCCGGACGTTTTCGGATCGACGACGAGCGGCTGGTAGAACGCATGGACATTCATCAGCCGCCATGTCGCGCCGCCATCCTGTGTTCGATAAAGCTGACCCGCGATATTGATAAAGAGTCTCGACGGGACTTGCGGATCCATCGCCATTGCGTTCAGCGGCTGTGAGATTGGGAGAAGAACCTCCTGCCAGCTTGCGCCGCCGTCCGTGCTCCTGGATAAATAGTGCGGGGTCGGTAGTGGCGGCAGCAATTGAGCGGCTGACTGGCGGGCGACATTCGCCGCCGCGTCGTTAGCGACAAAGAAGTTCTGGCCCATCGCGTAAAGAGTTGCGGTATGCAGCGGGTCGATGAAAAGCTGATAAAAAGAAAAGGGCGACAGCCCGTCATTCATCGGCGTCCATGTCAGACCACCATCGGTACTTTTCAAGACGCCGCCGAACGTCCCATAAAGCGTCGAGGGATTGACCGGGTCAATAACGAGGCTGCCAATCCGCTGCTTGCTCAACAGCCGCCAGCCCGCGCCCGCGTCCGTGCTCGTATACAAACCGTCGTCGGTCGTCAGGTAGAGATGACCGGCAGTCTTCGGATCGGCGGCAAACGCATGCGGAGTGGGCGTCGGCAGACCGCTATTGCTGACCTGCCAGCGCCGCCCGCGATTGCCGCTTTTGTAAAAGCCGCCGCCGAAGTCGCGCTTCAAGCCGCCGGCGGTCGTCGGAAAGTTGAACGACTCAGTTTGCCCGGCGACGTAGGCATTACCTGCCGCGTCCACGGCTATCGCGTTGCCCCGATCCCACTTGAGGCCGCCGAGATAAGTTGAATAGATCAGCGCCGTGCCATCACCACTCAGTTTGGTGACAAAGGCATCCGCCACCAATGGGTTGCTGCCGGCGCTGCTGAAGCTGGATTGCAGCGCGCCGGAGGTCACGGGAAAATCGCCTGATTCGGTCTGCCCTGTTACGTAAGCGTTGCCGGCGGCGTCCAGCGCAATGCCCAGTCCTTCGTCATATCCGCTGCCGCCCAGATAGGTGGAATACAACAGCGCCGAGCCGCTTGCGTTGAGCTTGGCGACAAAAGCGTCTGTGAAGTTATTGAGCGTGCGCTGTACAGCGCCGGGCGTCGTCGGAAAGTCATGTGAGTCGGTCCGCCCGGTCACGTAAGCATTGCCGTCGGCGTCCACCGCGATGCTGTTGCCATAATCGAAGGCGCTGAACTCGGAGTCACCGCCGCCCAGATAGGTGGAATAACTGAGGGCACTGCCGTCGGCGCTCAACTTAACGATGAAGGCTTCGGAATTCAGGCCCTTGGCATGCACAGGTTGGAAGCTGTCGGCAGTCGTAGGGAAATTGGTCGAGTAAGTGGTTCCGGTCATGTAGGCATTGCCCGCCGCATCCACGGCTATCGCCATGCCGTCATCCGTCCGGCTGCCGCCCAGGTAAGTCGAATAGATTAGCTCCGTGCCCGCCCGTTCAGCTTGGCAATGAAGGCGTCGTCAGAAACCTCTGCGCGCAACGGCTGGAAGGCGGCCTTCAGCGGCAAATCAGCAGAGAAGGTTGTGCCCGTGATATAAACATTGCCCGCCACATCCACGGCCACGCCCTGGATTCTGTCGATGTCGCCACCGCCGAAGTAGGTCGAATAGCTCAGGACGGGATCAATGACGAGCGGCAGGCGTTTATCGTATTCGCCTATGAGGAATCGCACATCACGTTTGCCGCTGACCAGGTAACGCACAGGGACGACCTTTCGCGAGCCGGCGATGAGTTGGTAAGCGACCGGCTTCGCCTGGCGAACAGTGCCTGCGAGCGTGTCGATCAGCAGGTCGCCCGCTGCATCGACCGCAAGCCGCGCTGCGCCGATGAAGCGCAGACGGATTGCCGCAGGATCGGCTCCCGCAGCCACATTGAAGTCATACTCGAACTGCCGGCCCTTGCCGTAATAAATCACATCGACGCCGCGATAAATGTTCTCGGCCCTGACGCGCAGATAGCTCTGCACGTTCATCCGCCAACGCTTCGGGTCGTCGCCTGTGAAGTAATTGGTTGGCGTCGCAAGCGCGCCTTCGCCTGCCATCACGGCACGCGGGTTCGCGCCAATAAGCTGCATGCGCACGCTGGAGGTCTGGAATTCGTTGGCCGCCGGGCGGCGTGGGCGCGGAGCCGCTCGGTCGCGGCGCGGTCCAGGAAGCTGCTCGTTCGCATTAAGCGATCCCGCATTCCGTGGTAATCCCAAATCCGCGCCGCGACCAAGCCGCCCCGCGCCGGCAGCCGTTTGCCAAATGAGCGCCGCTTCGGTCGCTGTGAGGTAAATATTACAATTGCTGGTTCGCGCCAGAAATCGCTCCGGCACGCCCTGGTCACAAACCTCAAAACGCAATGGCCACTGGTTGATGGCCTCGCCTGCGCGCCGTCCCGCGTCTGCCGTCGCAGGAATCGGCGATGTCTCGCCTGCAATCGTCGAAGGAGTTGCTGCTCGGTCATGCAGCAGGGTTGCGGTTATCGGCAAACATTGACCGATAACCAGCGCGATGATCGTCATGCTTGCGCCTGCGAAACGAAAAGCGCCACGCCCTGAGCGTTGCACATGACGGTGAAGAAATATTTCAACGGCTCGCATCCGGCTCTCCCTTACGGCTTGACCCTGATTCGTAAATGCGGGGATGGAGCTGAACAGCGATGTTTGCTTGTGCATTCACCGTGCCAGAAACTAGAAATATTGTGTTCATCATCACACAATAAATCTAACTTGCGCTGTCACATCAGTTCAGCAGCGATGAGCAAATGCCAGCGCGCGCGACGTGCTGGATGTGGTAACAGTGTGCCGGGAAGTAAGTATCAGCGGTGGGAAATCTCTATACAGAAGATTGCGCTTTCTTTTATAGAAAGGTGGCGATTAGAGCAGTTTTCAAATTCGTGTACTCAGATAGCGCAAGGCGGATAGCTTGCGCTATCTGAGCGTGTAATGATCAAGCTTACCTAAACGATCCAAATCTGCGACAACCTTTGTGAAGCACGACCGCGAAGCCGACTTGCAAGCAGCCTGATAGGCTTCCGCTACCAAATGAAAAGCCATCGGCCTGCGCTCATTTAATATAAGCCGATGGCACAGGGATGTTGCCGCTGCTGCCCATCATCTGTGCTCGGATCGATCCATCCGAGCTATTGACGATGTACCATGTGCCAGTTGATGGCCGCCACACGGCGATGTCTGTCTTGATGTCGCCGTCGTAATCTGCCGGCACAGCGATGTCGCTGCTAATGCCCCAACCGTATACGGTGATCGAACCGTTCGAGCTATTGATGATATACCATGTGCCATTCGACGGTCGCCAGATGCCGACGTCCGTCTTGCCGTCGCCGTCGTAATCTGCCGCTACCGCCTTATCGCCCGATATGCCCCAGCCATAAACACTGACCGAGCCATTCAAGCTGTTGATGATGTACCACGTGCCATTCGACGGTCGCCACATGGCGATGTCTGCCTTGCCATCGCCATCGTAATCTCCCGGCACAGGCACGTCGCCGCTGATCCCCCATAGCGCCGTGCTAACCGAGCTATTCGAGCTATTGATGATGTACCAGGTGCTGTTCGAGGGCCGCCAGATGGCTATATCGGCTTTGCCGTCGCCGTCGTAGTCGGCGGGCACAGGCACGTCACCGTTGATCCCCCAAAAGACGGTCTTGCTTTGATTCGTTGCGCTTTGGATGATCGTCCACAGACCGTTCGACGGACGCCACACGGCGATGTCTGTCTTGATGTCGCCGTCATAATCTGCCGGCACGATCATATCAGTGCTCTGCCCTAGAACAGATGTGCCGCTGATCGGCCCCGTCCACTGGCCATTTGACGGATTCCACAAACTCAGATCGGTTCTCCTGTCGGCATCAAAATCGAAAGATGCTTTGCTGCCGGTCGGTGAGTCTTGCGTGACGTTGAAGGTCTGAGCCGCAATCGTCATCGTCCCTGTTCGAGCCGCGCCGGCATTGGCGGTGACTGAATAACCGACTGCGCCATTACCGCTGCCGCTGCTGCCGGAATTGACCGTGATGAAGCTTGCGTTGCTGACGGCTGTCCAGTTGCAGCCCACGCCTGCCGTGACGTTCACCGTGCTGCTCTGCGCGCCGGCAGTGAAAGTGTGGTTCGTTGGGCTGATCATAGATGAGCAGCCGCCTGCGGCAGCATCTTGAGTGACGGTGAAGGTCTGGCCGGCGATAGTCATCATTCCCGTGCGCGCCCCGCCCGTGTTAGTCGAAACCGAGTAATTGACCGTGCCGTTGCCTGTGCCGCTCGTGCCTGCGCTGATCGATATAAAGCTCGCGTTGCTGCCGGCAATCCAGTTACAGCCGCTCGTCGCCGTGACGCTGACGCTGCCCGCGCCGCTGGCTGCGGTGAAGTTCTGGCTCGACGGCGTAAGCGAGAAAGAACAGCTTGGTGGAACCGTGTCGCAGTAACGTCCGCCCGAATCCAACATTGACGTGACTCCACTACTGGTAATACTGCCGCCCCAGACAATCATCTGGGAGCCTGTCCACACGGCGGTCGAATTGACTCGCCCAACCGGCACGTTCGTCATCCCGGTCGCCTGCCATGCATCAGTCGAAGGGTTATAACGCCCGCCGCTTGGCAGGAAAAGATTGCCGCTGCCCCAGATGATCATTTCAGCGCCGGTCCAGACCGCCGTGTGACCAGAGCGCGCGCTCGGCGCTGTAGAAAAATTGGTCGGCGACCAGCTATCCGTCGCCGGACTGTAACGGCTGCCCGTCTGTACAGTACCCCCGCTCAGGCCGCCCCAGATGATCATGACGCTGCCCGTCCACACCGCCGTGTGAAGTTCTCGCGGCGTCGGTGGCGTCGTCGAGTTGGTGGGTGTCCAGCTATCGCTTGTTGGATTGTAACGGCCTCCGCTATCCAGGCGAGATGCTCCGAAATCCAGCCCGCCCCAGACGATCATCTCGCTGCCGTTCCAGATCGCCGTGTGATTCTCGCGCTTGTTTGGCGCGCTGGTCGCGCTGATGTTTGTCCAGCTATCGGCTGCGGGGTCATACCGGCCTCCGCTGTTCAAGGATGTAGAGCTATTGTGGCCGCCCCAGACGAGCATCTCGCTGCCGCTCCAGACTGCCGTGTGAGCGTATCTTGCCAGCGGCCTGTTGACCGCCCCCGTGCCTGTCCATGAATTAGTCGAAGGGTTATAACGGCCTCCTGTATCTAAAGCCGATGAGCCATCGTACCCGCCCCAGACGATCATCTCTGTGCCTGTCCACACGGCGGTGTGAAAAAGCCTGCCTTCAGGGACATTGCTATTCGTCCGCACCCAGGAATCGGTTGCCGGATTATATCGCCCGCCGGTGGATAATTTCCTATCCGTTCCCAGAAAGCGATTGGTCCCGCCCCAGACGATCATCTCACTGCCTGTCCATACGGCGGTGTGCCCGTAGCGGCTGAGAGGCCGGTTGGTCAAATTCGTCGCCTGCCAGATATCGGTTGTTGGATTGTAGCGTCCGCCGGTTGACAGCGACGTGGTGGATGACTGTGGCCCTCCGCCTACTCCGCCCCAGACGATCATCTCTGTGCCTGTCCATACTGCGGTAGAGCTATTTGCGCCGAACGCATTGGTCGCGCTCATCGTCGTCCAGCTATTGGTCGCCAGGTTATACCGGCCTCCTGCTATGACAGGAAATCCCGCCGATACGCCTCCCCAGATAATCAATACCTGACCTGTCCAGACCACCACGAACGCGCTTCTTTGCTGGGGCGCGTTCGTCGGGTTGATCGTTGACCATGTGTTGGTCGAAGGATTATACCGCCGGCCATCGAAGCTATTCCCTTGCCAAAGGACAAAGACCATCTCTGTGCCGGCCCAAACCACAGGAGAGAAAAAGTTGGAAACGGTCGGCGCTCCGGTAGAGGTGACCGATGTCCATGCATTAGACGAAGGGTTGTAGTGATAGATCACGCCATTGGTATCGATTGACCAGGCAAGCATCTCGCTGCCTGTCCAGACTGCGGCGGTATTGACGCTCGGCGCGCCGCTCGGGTTAATCGCTGCCCAGCTATCCGACATCGGATTGTAGCGGCCCCCTTGAGCTACCGTGCCGCCCCAGATGACCACCTCACTGCCTGTCCAAAAAGAAGCGGCTGGGGTTCCACCGTTAGCCGGCTCATTGGTCAAGCTGATGACAGACCATGTGTCGGTCGCCGGATTGTACTTGCCGCCCGGTTGCTGGCCGTTAGAGATATTCAAGCCGCCCCAGATGAACATTTCACTGCCAGTCCATACCGCCGTATGGTTGCTGCGGGCGGCGGGCGGGCCTTGCGTTGCGGTCCATGTGTCGTCCGTGCATGAAGTAGGCGCGCTCGCTTGTGACAGGCTGAAGCGGTAATCAGAAACCGTCGCTTCATCAAAGGCGATCTTCGCTTTCTCGCCATCCCACCAGTCGTCGAATGACGGCTTTCTCCATTCAACCGTAGCCACTTTCATGCTGTGACGGTCTTTGCTCAAGGGCGCGCTCACATAAAAGCGCTCGGCTTCTTCTTGCAGGCCGCTCATTACGCCTACCTGCAACTGCACAGCTTGCTCATCCCATGCCTCGGCAGTTAAAGCAACCGAGTCGGTCTCTCTATTTGATTGCTCGCTGCCTGGGTTCGCTTTGCGCCAGGTCGTCTCTCGATACTTGCCACTCATCCGGCGCATCTCGGCGACCGAGTGATATGCGAGCAGCGAGGCTTCCGCCTGCGCCTTTACCTCGCCGTGAAATCTCTCGTCATAGGCGTGCCAGTTTCTCACGAACCGCTCAACAAGCAGGGGTCTGGCCAGGCATTCAGCGATGATAAAAGCATCGTTGTCCATTGCCGCGAACAACTCTGCCAAACGCTCTGGCTGCTTCGTCTGTGCGGCCATGCGATTGACCTCAGACTCTAGCTGCGCATCGGTGATTGGCCGCTGCCAGTAGCTCGCTAACGCAGTCGATTTGCGCAGGTAATCTTCGACCTTCGCTCGCATTGCCTGGCGCGGCATCACCTCATCCAGCGCGGGCTTCGGCTGATGATTTTCGGCGGGCCAGATTCTGTGCCGCCAGTAAACTTCTTCAATGCGGCGCTGGTATTCGACGCGCTGTTCAAGCGACAGGGTGCGCGCTGTTGAATGATCCGCTTGAGAAGCCGTTTTCGAGTTGGCAAAAGAAGTTTTGATTAAAGCCAGGGGCAAGGCTAAGGCGATGCAGATAGACAAAGTAATGAGCCTCACAGAGAGGCTGCCAACTCTGATAACCGTATATTTACTTTTCATGTTGACTCTCTGCCAGAGAGATGAGGATGCTGGAGGCCGCCAAATATATCAAACTTGGAACTGTCACACTAGCGCCCGTCAGCCATCATAATAACCAGACCCTTACGCGATGGGCATTCTTTTCCAAGAATGATAAACACGGTATCCCTGCCGGGACTACTTACTTGAGCGAGACGGCAGTGATGCGCAGATTGTCGAGGTAAAAACCTTCAAGCCGCTTACGCTTGATGTCAGCCGTCGAGGCACTGAAGCCGAAGCTCAGATAGGCTTGATTCTTGCCGAGAAAATGCAGGTCAATCCTGGCGTTTTGAAATGCCGGCTCCGCATCCGGTCGCAGATCATAGGCAAGCAGCAGCGGCGGCTCGTCCGCGATGGTCGTGCCGCCGCCGATAAACGGGTAGTTGCGTGCCGCGAGCGTTAGCGTATCGGCTGGTGATTGGACTGTGCCGCTGAAGTAATAATCGAACTCCAGTTGCGGCCTGGCGAGCGTCTGGAAATCTACGACGGGCGTGTAAGCGGTTCCTGAACTGCCTGACGGCGTGAACGAGCGGTTGTCGTTTGTGCCTTTGCGCTTGGCGAAATAGAGCGACTGCGCCGCGCCCGCCGCCCGCCGCGTCGTGAGATGCCAATTGCTGGTCAGCGTCCAGCCCGGCGCGGCCTGCTCGAAATCAATCGCATAAAGCGTCACGCGCTTGCCTGCCACGGCGCGCGTCTCGACGATTTCCGGCTGCCCCGTGTTGTTGCGGGCGTTGGCATAGCTGAAGACGATCTCGTCGCCGGCTTCTGCGATGATCCTTACAGAAGGCCCGCCATCCGCCTGCGGCAACAGCACCGGCAGGGTTGCAGAGAAGTGACCCGGCGCGTCGGCGTACAGCGTCGCGGCTACATCGCTGCCGAGCCGCGCATTCTTAATGTGAATCTCTGCCGACGCGGCGTTCAACAAATCGCGGTCGCTGAGGATGAGGTTGACTGTCTCGCCGATGACGATGGGCGCGTCTGGCCGATCATTCATCACTAGTGCGCCGGCAGTCGCTTCAGCCGGCAGGTCATAACTTTCCGCAGCCGCCGTGCGATAGCCAACGCCGTTGGTCGCCAGTTGCGTCGTCGCCGATTGGCCGAGGCCGCGACCGGCAAAAGCGCGCCAGATCAAATCCTGATTCGCACTCCGGTTCGTCGTCTTGTCGGCCAGCAGAATCGCATCCCGCGCATCAAAGAAAGAAGGGATGAGCGGCGTCACTTTCAAGCCGTTGATGACCAGGCGCTCGGCGGCTGTGCGACCGGCCTCGAAGCCGTAACGCTTGATGAACAACTGCCGCATGTCCCAGAGTACCGAACACCAGACAGTGCCCTGCGCATGGATTTCCGTATTGAAGCGAATATCGCCGAAGGTCAGCGGATCAATATCAAAACGTGTGCAGAACGGATAGGCGCGCACGCCACGCGCGCGCTGTGTGATATAGCTTCCAATCGGTGCTGCGGCATCGAGCGCTCTGTCGCTCGGCGTCAAAAAAGACATGGCAAAGAAATCCGACCAGCCTTCGCCCATGCTACCGCCCTGATTGGAGTGCAGGCCGAGGGAGTTGTCCGTGCCCGCCAGTCTGGTTGAAACGCCGTGCGTATATTCGTGCAAGATGACGCCGGCATCATAAGAAGCGTCGAGGTCGGGGGACGAGCCATTCGCCGTGCCGTTCCACATCAGCATGGCGAGCAGCGGCGGCGTACCTTCGAGCGTCGGGCTAAAGTAAGCATTATTACGAACCATCTGGCCGCTCGACGGAGCCAGCTTCGCGCCGCGCAACGTGTCGGCGCGCACAGGGTCGCCCGCCGCGCCGCCTTTGCCGAAATTATCGCTTTGAAAATTGCGCGCCGCTTCGTTGAAGCCGAGCGCATAGAAGCGGTCGTGCGCGACGTTCACCCAGTAAAAGAGATTGGTTGCCGACGCCTCGCTTGATTCCAGCGGCGAGCGCGACAGGTCGAGCGGAAAATCGAACGCGCCGCCTGCGGCCTGCACCGTGTTGCCGCCGCTCAACTCAGGGTTGAAGTAGACACGGGCGTTGTTGCCTTCGGTGCGGTCGGCGCTGACCCAGCCTTGCGGTGAAGCCGTCACGTCGCCGGCCATAGGCACTATCTCCCGCTCCGATACCGCCGGGCTTTCTTTCGTAAAGACGCGGCCCATTGGCGCGGCAAAGCTCAAGGTGAGCGCCTCGCGGCGCAAAGCTTCGCCGCTCCTGGCGTCAATCAGAATCAGGTAAGCGTCCGTCCGCGACGGCACGCCGTAGAGCAGAACCTGATAAGCCAGCCGCACCTCATCGCGCGTGATCGGATAATAGACGAGGCTGGCTTCCGAGCGGCTGTCGACTTCATCAGAGGCAAAGACGACGCGCTCGCGGGCCGCGAGCTTCTCTGTAGTGGAGGTTACTGGAGCGTTAAGCTGTGCGCCGCAAATGAGCGCCGCACGATTGAGGGCGTCTTCGGCGGAAAGCACAGGCTGCGCGGCTGGCGCGCGGCGCGCCAGTTGCGGCACGAAGCTCCCTGAAGCGGCGACCATGCGGCGGTTGCCGTCGAGAACGAAAAGCATTTCCGAATCGACGACGCGCAGGCCGTTGACGCGCTGTTCGAGCGCCAGCCGCGTGAAGCTTTGGTCGCTTTCAAGCGCCGCGACGCGCGACTGATCAAGCTCGGCTTGCTCGATACCATAGAGCGCGCGGTTCGCCTCAACAAAGCGTCGGGCCACGGTCGCGGCATCGTCGGTCGATTGCCCGGTCAACGGCGCGCCGAGCGAGAACAGATGATGCGGCGCGTCCAGCCAGTCGTTCCAGCGCAGCGTCGCCTGCTGGATAGCGGCGCGGTTTGCGGCGAGCAGTTGCTTTTTCTGTTCGACATTGACGGCGCGGCCCGTTCGCGGGCGCAAAGCGCGCACATCGAAATCGGCCAGCGGCTCATAGACCACTGCTTCGACTTGATTCGCGGCATTCTGTATGGCAACGCCCGCCGACGCCGGCCATTGCGCAGCAATCAAGACAATAATAAAGAAAAGAAAAGCAGTTATGCTTAGGGGCGATGCGTTGACGCGCACAGCGAAACTCCTTCTCAATCAAGCTCGTTAGTGTTGCAGAGATTTTGAGGAAGCGAAATCGCGGTAAGAATTATAACAGAACTGCGCCGACTAGAAAGGAAAAAGGCAAGCCGGCGGTGGCGGCGGCGCGTGGCGCTTCGCCGTAGGGTTGTTCTATCCGCAGAGCGCCGGGAAGGTGCAGGGTTGTTTGTGAATCGTGGTATCATACGGCCAACGGAATGGGGTGATAATCAAAGTGTGAAGGAGGAAGCCATGAAAACGATGGCTCTGTTGTTTCTGCTCTCCGTTTCGACGCTCGTTGTTTCAGCGCAAAGCTCGAATATCAATCAGCCCACGCCGCCCGTCGCCATTCGCTCTGCCAGGGTAGTTGAATTCTCAATCTGCTATGAGGGTCTTGGCGGCGACAACGGCGCTCCTCCTTGGCAGGATCGCTTCAACGGGCCAGGCACTTTAGTCCGTTTAGATATAGGCAATACTTCTTCGAATCCCGAAGAGTTTACTTCGAATGAAGCAACGTTCTTAGCCCAAATGGGAAATGCCAAGCCATCTGTCAAGGTAACTGCTAAGGCGCTGTTTTCCATTGCCATCAAAAACACAGGTGCGAAGCGGATAAAGGCTCTTAGATTTCAATTCCTGTTTTCCAACTTGGCTACAGGGGCTCCGTATGCGTCTTATGAGAAACGCATGAGAGTCAAAATTAAACCGGGAGAGGAAAAGTGGTTGAGTTCACAGGTATCCATGCGTAAGGCTCCAGATAATCTCTTGAAAGCGATCAATTCCGGGCAAAATAAAAATGACATAGAGCTTTTGCTTGTAGAGTACGATGATGGCTCGGTCTGGAGTCGTCCCTGATTGACATCGCCATCTTCATCCGATGCAGGCAATGGCCGCGTGATTATGATTTCAGCCATCCTTCTTGCGGCAGGCGAATCGCGGCGCATGGGCGAGTTCAAACAACTGCTCATGTATGCAGGCCGAACCTTCGTTGAATGCTGCGCCGATCATCTGCTCGCCTCTCGCGTTGACGAACTCGTCGTCGTCACCGGCCATCGCGAAGCGGACGTGCGCCGTGCGCTGGGCGAGCGCGCCGTGCGCTTTGTACACAATGCCGATTACCGCGACGGCATGAGTTCATCGGTCAAGCGCGGCCTGGCCGGCGTATCGCCCGCCGCCACTGCCGTGCTGGTGGCGCTCGTCGATCAGCCGCAGATTGATTCCTCAATCATCAACCGCGTCATCGCTGAATATGAAAAGCATGCCGCGCTCATCGTCATTCCCACTTACCATGGACGCAACGGCCATCCGGTGTTGATCGATTTGCAACTGCGTGATCAACTGCTGGCCTTCGATGCGTCACAAGGCTTGCGGCAGGTCATCCATGCACAGGCTGCCGATGTCTTGCATATCGAAGTGGCGACCGATGCGGTGCTGACGGATTTCGATTATCCTGAAGATTATCAGCGACTGGCTTTGCGCAAAAAATCCTGAGCGACTACAAGATAATGCGTCAAATTGACCGTTCTAACCCAACTAATAGACATCTATTTGACTTTTGCGCGAAGCCACGGCAGGGAATAAAAACTGCAGAGCTGGCTACGGATTGCTCATCACTTGTTACTCAGCGGCTACTCTGTGCCCAGTAAAAAGCTAAAGGCCGGAGACGGCTCCGGCCTTGGCGTTGAAATTCATGGGTTGAGCGCCGCGTTAAACGGCAATCTTTTCTGAGCGCGCCGCGCGTGCCGCAGCGTCAAACGGAATGACGCGGCGGCTCGCAATCGCCGCTGTCTGCTCAGCGGCGCGCTGGGCGCGCAGGTGTAACACCTGCATCGCCAGCGTCGAAGCCAGAATGTAGCTGTGGCCGCCGCATTCGTGGCAATTGCCGTTAAAGTCCAAATAAGTCTTGTGCGCAATCACATTGTCGCCTGAGCAATTGCCGCAGACGATCTGCACGCCCATGGTTGGAATCTGCGGGCGCGGCATGCGCAGTTGTGACGGATCTTCCTTGCGCCCTTTCACCAGAAACAAGGCCGTTAAGCTCAAGGCAAATATCGTTGCCGCGATGATGATCATCATAATCTTCTCCTCGCCTTTGCTAATACCATCTTTACACGGCCCAAACTTCACGCCGCATCGCTTTTATATACGAACGCCCCGCGCTTGAAGATTTGCTTCGTCACTTCTATAGCAATGTCTATGCCAGCGACATTAAGCACACATCATCTTGCGCGAGGCGCATGATTTTCAATTTGCAGATGCTCTCTTCG
>JBBWZK010000261.1:0-16270 GCA_039648975.1 Blastocatellia bacterium | reverse complement strand
CGCGTTGCACAAGCGCGGCGTTATAGTGTTTCCAGTTGCGGAGACGGTAGATGCGTTTGGTTTTCTTGGTCTTCACACATCAAGGCTACCAGCCCTATCGTCTCCCTGCTTTATGCAACAAAGCCCTATTTATCTATCAAGGGCGCTTGCGCCCGTTGCCGTCGCGCTGTTTTTCGTCGCCTTCGTGCTCCAGCTTGTAAAAGTCTAGCATGACATCGGCACGCCCCTTCAGGTCGCGCTCCAGGCGATTGAGCGCGACACGCACGACGTCGCGGTGATGCACGCGGCGGCGGCTCGGAATGTTCGACACCTGTAGCCAGAGCTTGTGTACCAGGGCGACATCTGCATCCGTAAGTGGCGGCGCGTGCGCGCCCAGTTCGACAACCTGCTCGCTGTCGTCCGGCTCAATGATTTTGAACAACACACGGCGGCGCGGCCTCTCGCCGAGCTTTTCCCATGAGCGCCCCAACTCGCGCGCCTGTTCCTGCATCGTTACTCGCGCGGAGATGCCGGCGATGATCTCCGCCGAGTCCAACTGATATGCCGTCTGCACCACCGCATCATAGATGTTGGTCGCCGGGACGATCAGCAGGTCAACCGGCTTGCCGTGCTTTTCGGCCAGTGCCACCACACGCGTGAAGAGTTTCTGTTCGTATTCGTCGAACAAGGCGACATCTGACGGCTCGCCGCTCGTGTCGCCCGACACCAGCCGCGTCGTCATCACGACAATGTCCTGCTCGTCTGTGTTCGTCTTGACCAGCGCGTGCTCCAGATGCGACAGCGTGTTGTAATCGCGCACCGCCACCAGCACGTTGCCCGGGCGCGCGCCGATGGCCTGTTCGGTCACCGCTTCGCTGTGCTGAAGCTGAAAGCGGTCGAGCTTCGCCAGCGTCAGGTCGAGCTTGCGCTGATTGATGCGCTCGGAGATCGTGAAGGTGATGAAGAAGGCCAGCGTGAAGACGATGCCTGAAATCGTCGCCACCTGTTTGGTCAGCAGATTCGTCAGCGCGATGGAAACCAGCACCAGGGCGATGACGATTAAGCCTATGGGAATCTCCGTCTTGCCGATGCGCAGGTTGAGCGGCACTTTCCATTCGCGCCCTTTCGGGTGTGTGAAGCGCAACACCAGCGTCGCCACGGCGTTGAACGAAAAGCTCCAGATGACGCCGAAGGCATAGGCTTCGCCGAGCAGGAAGACATCGCCGCGCGAGCCGATGATGGTGACGATTTGCAGCACGGCGATGATCGTGACGATGCGGTAGGTCGTGCCGTACTTGCGGTGCGGGGCGCGGAACCAGTCGGTCAGCACGCCGTCTTCCGAGATGCGATTGAGCACGCCGTTCGAGCCGATGATCGCCGTATTGATCGCCCCCGACAGCATCAGGAAGCCGACCACGACGACGAACGCCTGAAAGATCAGCTTCAAATAAGTCGGCCCGACGAAACTCATCGCCAGACCGGAAATCAGATTGTCGAGAAACTGCGGGCGCACGTCATCGGGGATGATCGAGACCGCAAAGAACGACACCAGCGAGGTGAACAACAGCGAATAGATGAAGATCACCAGCGCCGCGCGCTTCAGGTTTTTCAGCTTCGGATGCTCAAGCTCGCGGTTGACTTGCGCCAGCGTCTCCTGGCCGCTCATGGCCAGCACCGAATGGCCGAAGGCGGCCAGTATGCCGATCAGGCCGATGATCGTCGGCGCGCCTGGCGAGATGTAATAACGGCCATTAGCGCCGCCGCTGAACCATTGCTTGCCGAGCAGATCATCGAGCCAGCCGAGCGCGTCTTCAGCAAAACTAAAATTGCCGGGTACAGGCAGCGGCACGCTCTGACCGCCGCGCTCCAGCAACGTGAAGACGCTCCACAGGATCATGATGACGACCATCGCCGTCGTGATGTACATAATGCGCAGCGCGTCGTCTGACGATTCGTGAATGCCTTTGATGTTGCGCCACCAGAAGTAGATCGTCACCAGGACGGCAATGAATGCGGCAAGCAGATTTTTCTCAGTCTCTCCAGGAGCCCACGGATGGCCGAAGTAGGTGAGCGTTTGCGCAATCAGGCCGACAACGTACTGGCCTGCGGCGACGCCCGAAATGGGCCCTGTCAGGATGAAATCGAACAGCAGCGCCGAGACGCTGATCTTTGCCATGGTGCCGCCCATGGCTTCCTTGACGACACGATAGACGCCGCCGCGCGTGAACATCGTCGACGACTCGATGTAGAGCGCCGACACCGCCGCGCTCAACAGCATGACGCCGAGAATCAACCAGGGGGCCGATTTGCCGACCGCTTTTTCGGTGATGCCGCCGACGTAGAAAGCCGACGAGCCCAGATCATTCAGCACAATGGCCGCCGCTCGCCAGAACGAGATGAACGACAGCATCACCGTCGTGGCGACGACGACCTTCACGCGGCCCTGTGGTTTGGTAATATTCATAACCTGATGTTCGATAGCGGTCGAGCTTCGCCAGCGTCAGACCGAGCCATCATACAAAGTCGGCGGAGCGAATGCTAGCCTCGTGCCGGCGTCGCGTGTGGCTTTGAGCCGGACGCGCGCCGGCTGGTCAGCCTGACAAAGCGGCGACCGCGCGCCGGCGCTTTGCCGAAGGCCGCCGGGCAAATCCGCAACGGCCAGATGCATAACGCGACAGGTTTTCCGATTCTCCAATTGAGATTTCTGACCGGTGAGCGCAGGTGGCGAAGGGCCTCTTCATGATCGGCAAGCTTTCAGTGCAAGTGGATAGCATACGCCCGCTCGCCCGCTTGTCAAGCCGCCTGTGAAAATGATGAATGATGAATAAAGAAGCGCAGCAGGCTGAAAGTCCACCGCCTGCGTTTCATTCATCAGTTCTTGATTAGCGGCCATCCCGCCGGTACGATGAAGGAGAGAGATTCGGTGATCGCCGCGATTTTCGCCGCGCTGAATCGGACAGGAAAGCCATGAATCCAATCTGGACGCATCTGATCTACGATGCCGCGCGGCGCGTGATGCGTGTCTGCACACATTGCAAGAGAGCCGCCGAATATGCGCTGAAGCGGCCCGGCCAGTTCTACAAGTGCAAGCACTGCGGTCATCGCTTTCAGGAAAAGAAAAAGTAAGGCCGCTGGACAGAAATGATGAATGATGAACTAAAGAGAAAAAGGAAGGCAGATTATCACTAGACAATCCCACGTCCGTTTACTCCCTTAATTTATCATTCATCATTCATCATTCATCATTTCTGGAATGGTGGTCATTCAACTGCCGCCGGCTTCAGGTAACCGAACCGTTCGAAGATGGCCTGTCCGTCCGCGCTCAATAAGAAATCAACGAACCGCCGTGCGGCCTGCTGCTTGCCCGATGCGGTGACAACGGCGACGCCCTGGTTGATCGGCTGGTAGAGCTTCGCAGGCACTTCGATGTACTGGCCTTCGCCCGGCTTTATCATTGCCAGCGGCAGGAACGCCAGATCGGCGTTGCCTGACGCGGCGTGCTGTTTGGTCTGTGCGACGTTCTGCGAATAGACTACCTTCGATTCTATATCGCTCCAGAGATTGAGCGAGTGCAGGGCTTCGACGGCGGCGCGACCGTAAGGCGCAACCTCAGGTTTGGCGATAGCGATGAATTTAACATTCGCCGCTTTGACATCTTCGATGCGCGTGAGCGTGGCCTGACTCTGCGGCGACTTCCACAACACCAGCCGGCCTTGCGCGTAAACGGCGCGTGTATCCTTGACCAGCATCCCCTTGCTTACGAGATCGTCTACATGATCGACATCGGCGGCGGCAAAGACATCGAACGGGCCGCCGTTTTCGATTTGCTTCGCCAGGTCGGCGGTCGCGCCGAAGCTGAAGATCACGCGAATGCCGGTCTGCGCGGTGAACGGTTTGGCGATTTCGGCAAACACCTCGGTGAGGTTTGCCGCCGCCGCAACCGTGATCTCAGAGGCATCCGCCTGTTGGTTCGGCGGTTGTCGCGAGCAGCCGCCTGAGAAGAAGAAGATCGCCGATACAGCCAGCGCGAGGATTGCGCATAGCCAGTTTAATCGTCTGTTCATTGGCTGACCTGTCTGCAAGAGGAGGTATCGCGCGGCTGTCAATTTATCCTGCTCGGTATGATATATTCAAGCCGATGATGGACGCGGGCCGGGCGGGTTTTGTCGCCCTTGCAGCATTCGAGAAGGCACCGCTGCCTGCCAAAGACCATTGACAAATAACTGATGACCAATTCTCATGCTCGTTGAAAAAATAACCAGCCGACAGAACCCTTTAGTCAAACGCTTTCGCCACATCCGTGCCGGCAGCGAACACCACCACATTTTTCTCGAAGGCGTGCGCTTGATCGAAGACGCCATCGCCGTCGACGCGCACTTTGAAACCGTCGCCTTCACCTCGTCGCTCGAAACCAGTGAGCGCGGCCTGCGGCTGATGGACGAGCTGCAAAAAATCCCCTGTCGCGGCGCGCATGTGCCGCCGCAGGTAATGCAGGCCATCGCCGACACCGAATCGCCGCAAGGCATCGCCGCCATCGTCAGCCGCCCATTTTACGAACTCGCCGAAGTCTTCGCCGAAGGTCCGACGCTCGTGATCATCGCCGATGGGCTGCAAGACCCTGGCAATCTCGGCACGATCATTCGCACGGCGGAAGCGGCGTGCGCAAACTGTCTATTGACGACGCGCGACACGGTTGATCCCTTCAATCAAAAAGCCCTGCGCGCTTCGATGGGATCGGCGTTGCGCTTGCCAATTGTGACCGACGCCAGCCGCGCCGATATGGTGAAGCTCTGCCGCGAGCGCGGCATCACGCTGATCGGCACACGCACATCGCCGTCGCGCAAGCCTGTGATGATCGAAGACGCGGCGCGCGCCGAAAAAACGCGCGTTTACACGGACGCCGATCTGACCGTCCCTCTGGCGTTCATCCTGGGCCGCGAGGCCAGCGGCATCGCCGAAGCGACGGCAGCCGATGTCGATCAATTCGTCTACATCCCGATGAGCGCTCACATCGAATCATTGAACGTCTCAGCGGCGGCGGCAATCCTCCTGTACGAGGCCGCGCGCCAGCGGCAATTTATCAACATGAAGTGACAGGGTGGGAAAGATGAAGTCACAGACGAACACAGATAAACACAGATGAAGAAGAGAGGCAATTTCGCACCTGTTTTCTATCTGTGTTCATCTGTGGTTCCTTGTCTGTTTAAGAATTAAATACTACTTGGAGTGACACACATAGCCGCGACTGCTAATGATTCGCTTTCCTTTGCGTTCACCCGCCGATTATAATTTTCTTTTGTAGAGTCCCCTTGAATAATAAAATGGCGCACACATCAACCATCATCTCAACCTACCTCGAAAGTGAAATCGCGCGCGCCGCATTTCCCGGCGCGCAATATGCCGTAGGCGAACAGGGCGAAATCATCTATGAAGCGGCGCTCGGTCATGCGGTCATCGAACCTGACCGCGTTGCCGCGACGCTCGATACGATTTACGACCTCGCCTCGCTGACCAAGCCGCTGGTCACGGCGCTGCTGGCGGTAATCCTAGCCGAGCGCGGCATCTGGGATTTGCGCGCGCCCGCCGCCGAGTATCTGAGCGAACTGCGGCAGAGCAAACGCCCGCTTGGGTTGATCGATCTGCTCACGCATACATCGGGGCTGCCGAACTGGCGACCGCTCTATCTTGAAACCCGCGACCCGGCAGGCGTGCCGGCTTACATCGCCGGCCTGATCGATGAGCTTGCCGATGCGCAATCGCTGCCGGTAGTTTACAGCGATTTGAACTACATCCTGCTCGGCATGGCCATAGAGCGTGTCACAGGTCTGCGACTCGACCGCCTGGCGCAGCAAGAGATTATCGAGCCGTTAGAGTTGAAACGCACGATGTTCAATCCGCCGCCTGAACTGAAGCGCGAAATCGCCGCGACCGAGCACGGCCAGTCGTTCGAGCACGCGAATGCCGATTGCGACCTGGCGACACGGAGACACGGAGACACGGAGACACGGAGACGCGGGGACGCGGCGACAGATAATTCAACTTTATCAGGCACTCCATCCACTGACTCATCACTCGCCGCGTCGCCGCGTCCCCGCGTCGCCGCGTCTCATCACTGGCGCGACGGCATGATCTGGGGCGAAGTTCACGACGGTAATGCGTATTACCGTGGCGGCGTTGCCGGGCACGCGGGATTGTTTTCGACGGCGCGCGAAGTGTTTCAGATCGCCAATCAATGCTTGCCCGGCAGCCGGCTGGTGAGCGAAAGCGGCCTCGGCTGGTTCACAAAAAATTTGTCACCCGGACGCGAAACGGCGCGTTCAATCGGCTGGGTGCTGGCGGCGACAAAAGATTGCTCGGCGGGCGCGGCCTTGCCGCCGACAGGCTTCGGCCACAATGGCTTTACCGGCACGAGCGTCTGGATGGACGCGGCAGCGCGCCGCGTCTTCGTGCTGCTGACGAATCGTGTTCATCCGCACATTGGGCCGATTGAAATGAAAGCCGTGCGCCAGCGCTTCAACACGCTCGCCATTGAAGCGCTTAATGGTTCCTAGTTCTTAGTTTCTGGTTTCTGGTTGGCCGTGCCCAGCCGCATAGATTATCGAGGTTATCGAACCAGAAACCAGAAACCAATGAGTCGTCGTTGTGCTAGAAACGCTGAACCAATACATCGAAGTGCAACCGTCGCGCGGCGCGCTGAACCGGATGCGCGTCTGGCTGCGCAATGAGCGCGTGTTTGCGCGGCTGCTGGTGATTTCCGCCGTCCTGCACATCATCTTCTACGCCGGCATCATTCTCTTGAACTCCTGGGAGATGCGCCGCATCAAGCCTGTCAGACAGCAAGGATCGGGGCTTGTCGTCATCGCCGAAATCGCGCCGCCGCAGACGCCTTCAAAGTTGCGCACGCCGACCGTGGCACTGGAGCGCGCTGACGCAAATCGCTTTGAATACGATCCGCAAACCGCCAACGACACAGACCTGATTGCGCGCTCGCCCAATCCTTCCTCGCAGCGCGGCAGCAATGGCGCGCGGCCAGTGGCCAGCGAGACCGGCAGCCCCGCGAGGCAACCCGGCGGCGCAAGTCAAAGTAATCCACCTGACAATTCATCAGGCCAGCAACCGCCGCCGGTCATCGCTACAGTGCCGAACGCCCGCGCGCCCCAGCCTGCCGCGCCCGCTGCCGCCGCGCCTGTGGTGACGCCGCCCGCGCCGCCTGCGCCCCGGCCCGCGCCCAATAATTCGCCTGAAACAACTGCCGGCACGCAACGCGGCACCGGCAGCGAATCCACTGCCTTCGGCACGCAACACATCAGCGCCCAGTACGTCGCCCTGGTGCGCGCCAAAGTCAGTCGCGTCAATGAAGCGTATATGCCGCGCGACTTTGTTGACACGACGCTAGGCAACGAAGTTTCTGCTGATTTCGAACTCGTCCTCAATCGCAGCGGGCGCATCGTGTCATTGACTCTCCGCCGCTCATCTCGTTACAAGGCACTTGACGATATAGCTAGACAGGCTATAGTTAATGCCAGCCCCTTCGAGGGATACCCTCAAACCGCAGGCGATTCTATCCCGCTCATAGTGACGGTGTATTACCATCCTTCGCGGTGACCTTATGCGAACAGCGAATCGATCCGTGCGGCGGCGACACAGGCGCGCGACGCTCACCTTTGTCCTGTCTATCTGTTTACTGCACAACAGCAGCAATTTTCTCACTGTCTTCGCGCAGCAGGCGGCAAATGAGCCGACAACGAATCGCGCGGATCAGGCTTATGACGCCAGCAACCAGAGCGCCTCGCGCCCGCGCCGCATCGATCCCGACAGGCAGTACGACGATGACGGCCCTTTCATTCGCGTCGCCCTGATGACAGACGTAACCGATGTTACACTGAACTCTTCATCGGGTTTCATCGTGCTGCGCAGCGGCACGCGCCGCGACGCTGAAAAGATCGCGCGCCGCCCTGTGCGCTTTGAGATTCGTCAGCAACTCGTGCGCCCGCCTGCCGCCACGCCGCGCGATACATTGCCGGCGCGCGATATGGCTGAACCCTCTGGTAGCGAATACCGCGTTGAAGTCGGCACCGTCGGCGATATGCGCCAGGCGCGCAAGGTCATGGACGAACTCAAGCAGCGCTTCGCCGAGCCGACCAATACGGTTTACGACAAACAACAAGATGCCTTTCATGTCGTCATCGGCAGATTCCGTGATCGCCGCGAAGCAACGGCAATGATCGAACGGCTGCGCCGCGAAGGCTATGTCGCCGCGCATATCGCACCTGATTACGCGACGGATGAATCGAGCCGCGCCAACAAGGCTCCTGTAACCAAAACCACACCGAGCCAGCCGCCGCGACGCGAGCCGGAGCCTGCCTAT
This sequence comes from Blastocatellia bacterium, assembly GCA_039648975.1. GTDB lineage: Bacteria > Acidobacteriota > Blastocatellia > UBA7656 > UBA7656 > DATENM01. The sequence continues at coordinate 7,923 of JBBWZK010000261.1, read as the reverse complement.
CAGCGCGTCTCGCAACTGGTCGCGGTTGAGGATGACCACGTGCTGGCAATCAGCGACGACCGGTTGATCATCACCGCCGCCAACACCGGCGAGCCGCCGCCGCATCGCCTGGAAGAGACACGACCCGAAGCGCGTAAAGAGAGCGCCGGGCGCGACAATGATTATCTTGAAACGCAGCAACGCGACGCCGAAGCGTTGTGGGGCGCACGACCGAAACCACGCAGCAACGACGCGCCGGGGGTGGTGGTGAATCACGCGCTCGGCGGCACGTCGTCGGTGCGCACGGCATCGTTTCTGCGCGTCGGCGGCAAAGAGTATCGCGGCGAGATGCAACTCATCCTCAATGCGCGTGGCCGCATCAATGTCGACAACGCGCTGCCGCTGGAACAGTATCTGCGCGGCGTCGTGCCTATGGAATTATCGCCGGGCGCGTCCCCGGCGATGGAAGCGCTGAAAGCGCAAGCAGTGGCGGCGCGCACCTATGCGCTGGCGCATCGCAGCCAATCGCGCGAAGCCGATTTCGATCTGCGCGACGACACACGCTCGCAGGTTTACGGCGGTCTTACCGCTGAACGCGATTTGACCAACCGCGCCGTCGATGAGACGCACGGCATTGTAGCGCTTTATACAAACGATGAAGGCAAACTGGTGCCGATTGATGCGCTCTACACGGCCAATTGCGGCGGGCGCACGGAAAATAACGAAGTCATCTTCGGCGGCAAGCCGCTGTCTTATCTGCGCTCGGTCGCCTGCCAGCCCGACCGCCAGACCCTGGCCGGTCACGACATCGTCTCGAACCGCACGGCGGAATCACTGGTCGAAGCCGAAGGCCGCGCGGAGGCGCGCGACAATGCTTTGCTGCAAGTGCGCGGCTTTTTGCTGCCGCGCAAAGCGTCGAATAGTTTCCTGCGCAGCGCGCCCGATGACGGCGAGATGCGGAGTTGGATGGTGCGCATCAGTGAACTGACAGGGCGTGACGCACCGCGAATGACGAAAGATGCCGCGCGGCTCGGCGGCTTCGCGCTCTTGCTGGCGGCGGCGCTTTACGGCGAAGGCCGCGCCAGTCTGCTGCTGACGCCTGCGGATGTCGATTACCTGCTCGCTGGTTTCGCGGTGAAAGAAGCGACACCCGACGTGCGCGCCAACCTGGCGATGTTGCTGCGCGACCGCATACTGCAATGGCCTGCGGGATTGGACAGCCGCGCCCCGATCACGCGCGCTCTGGTGATCGAAACGCTGGCCCGCGCCATGGTGATGAAATCGCGCGCCACGCAAACCGGCAATCTGCAATCGCTCGTCGCCAATTTGAAATTTGAAACCACCAAAGCTGCCGAACAGGGTCGTTTGCTGGTCGCGCCCTCGCCTGCGGTCAAGCCATCGGCAGCGGAATTGGCTTCAACGAAGACAACCTCCAACACGCCGACAAAGACGATTGCCAGAACCGGCACGAAGCCGAAACAGAGTGCCCACTCAAACTCTGCGACGAAGTCGAAAACCCTGGCCCGCACGAAGCCGCAATCGAAACCGACAACGAGAGCGAACGCGCAGCCCGGCACACTGGCGAGCAGCGACGTTGAAGATCGGCCCGCGCGCGTCGGTCAGGAGATGACGACGAAAGAAGTCATCGCCTACTCGAACGCTTCGAGCTTCGACCGTGACAACAGCGTCAATCGCCAGGCCGCGCGCGATGCGCTCAATGGCCTTGAAGTCGAGCCGGGGGCGTGGATGTTTCGCAGCTTTGGCGATGTAGGCTACGCAGTTGATCGCCTGACGCTGGTGGGCGGCGAGCGTGTGATATATCACATTAGCTCGACGGGCCGCGTCGACTTCATCGAAGCGGTGCCGTCGGAGCGCGGCGCATCGAGCGACCGTTTTTCGAGCGTCGCGCAGTGGCAGGAACGCATCTCTGCTGAAGAGATGCAGCGGCGACTGGGGCGCGCGGGTGTCAACGTCGGGGCGCTTGAAAGCATCGCCCCGACGGAATTCACCGATTCAAATCGCGTGATAGAAATCGAAGTCGCCGGCTACGATGGCACGGCGCGATTGCGCGGCCCGCAATTGCGCAGCATTCTCGGCTTGAAAGAAAACCTCTTCGTCGTCGACCGCGAATATGACGCGCGTGGCCGGGTTATCGGGTTCATCTTCACAGGGCGCGGCTGGGGTCACGGCGTCGGCATGTGCCAGGTCGGCGCTTACGGGCTGTCGCGCGACGGTTATTCGTACACGCAGATTCTTCAGAAGTACTACACCGGCGTGAAGGTGCAAAAGGTGTATTGAAGAAAAGATGTTTTAATCGCGCTTGTTCAAATGATCTTTGACGCGCTCGGCGACGGCGGCAATGAACGAGGCATCGTTGAGCAGGCGGGCGGCTTCGGCGGCAGTTTTGCTCCTTATCATGAACTCGCGCAAGACGAGGTTGATCTGCTCGTCTACCGGCGGCGCGTCAGGCAGTGCGGACTGCTCCTTGAAGAAGGTAAGCACCTCATGATCCAGTGCGAGGTTGAGGATGATTCTGGTTTGTGCCAGTGCTTGCTTTGCGTCGAAGTCAGGATGGCGCTTCTTGAAGCCGCCGCGAATAAACTTGTGGCGACCAGGTTTCAACAGAGCCTCTTCCTCTACGCCGGCTGCTTTTTCCCGTTGATAATCTTCTTCAGAGACTTCTATCGTTACTTCGTCCCCTTTCTCTTCAACGACAGTGAAGACGAAGCCTTCGTCAATCATTTGCTCGCTCATAATCCTTCTGCTCCTCCCTGACCGCGCGGCGCGCAGAGATCAGGCGGATCACATCGTCCTCACACTCTGCGTAAACAACATATAGCAACCGCCGGCTTGAAAAGCCGATGATGAAGAAACGCTCCTCATCTTCCGAATGAAAAGCGTCATAACTGACTAGCGCATCCTCATCATCGAAAACTTCCTGCGCCTCTTCAAAACTAACGCCGTGTTTGGCCAGGTTGGCTGCCGCTTTATTCGCGTCCCCCTCGAAGCGCATGACAGGATTCTACGCTGATGTACGGACAAATCAATCTAACCGGGAGGGGTATTCTGATGCTGGTGGATTGAATGGTGATGCGTAGTGGACTAGCCGAGCAGCCCACTACTCGACTGATTAGCTCAATGCGCCTTCGCGGATCAGGGCGCGGCCAATCACCATGCGCTGGATTTGATTGGTGCCTTCGTAAATCTGCGTGATCTTCGCATCGCGCATGAATTTCTCGACTGGGCAATCGCGACAGCGTCCGTACAGCATTATCGTGTCTCAAACAAAAATTATATTTACTGCTTGACTCTGTATGGAAAATAACATATAAGTTATGCCCATCCAGGTGTTTGGGTAAATACCACAGGGCCGGCAATCATACTCCTCGATAACCGGGCATACCTCAGGAATGGGTGAATATAACTGATATGCCATTTTGGCCGGAAGGCTGCATCCTTCAACGTTTGATTAAGGAGAATATTTCATGAGCAAACTGATGAAAAGGTCTGTGTGTCTTCCTCTGGTTATTGTCTGGCTCGTCTCTACGCTCGCACTCTCAGGGCCGATGGGGAATCACGGCGTTGAGGCGGGGAGCGCCGAACCCGCGCCCCAGTACTGCCCACCGGGCAACTTCCCCAAGCTACCGACCAGCATCACAAACGTGCTGGCGACTCCGCCTGCTGACGTTTGCGGGACTCCGGCGCAAAGGAATATGGATCTGTTTTCATGGTTGAGCTTCATTGGCCTGAACTGGCCGGCGAGCCGCTCTACCTGCGGGCCCGATACCGGCCAATCCATCCTCTCCGGCACAGGGCCGGTCGTTTGGGAGACGTACCTCGAAGACACTGATGTTTTCGTGGCTCAAGGGAACCCTTCTGGCTGGTGCCCCCAGGGCGCGGCGGCACAGGCCAATCTCGACAAGCGGCTCGCGACACTTCCGCCGGACCTCAAGCGAGTCGCCAAGCAGGAAGGGATCAGGAAATTCCTTATTGCTAACTCGAAGGCTAAACTGGCACTCATACAAAACTTTCCCGGCATCAAGGAAGCGGTCGGCGGCGTCCTCACCGATCAGAACGGACGGTTCGTCCGCTACGAAATCCACCTGAACCAGGACGAGTACAATTACATCATTGACCCGACCAACGTGAAGACACCGACCAACCCCTTTCCGAAAAAAAACCTCTGGAGCCAGAGCGGGCAGGTTGGCTTCAACGATGACGCCCATTTTCCTCTCGGTCAGATCAGTAGCCAAACCGGGCTGAATGTGCGAATGGGAGCCGTAGAGATTAAAGTGGCGTGGAAAGTGTTGGGACAGGGCGATGATCCGTCGCGCTTCTATACGGTGAAGGGCATCGTCTACAACAACGCCAAGGGGGCCAGAAGCCCAGGCAAGAACCCTGTTCTACTTGGGCTCGTGGGCCTGCACATTATGCACAGGACGACGAACCAGCCGAAATGGCTATGGTCAACTTTTGAGCACGTCGACAATGCGCCGCTCCAAGGCCAGCTCAACCCGAATGCACATTACAATTTTTACAACCCCAAGTGTGTGAACTGCCCACTCGACAACACACAGACAGCGGGCAAAAATCCGAATGAACTCGATCCACACGGCCGTCCGATCAATAGGCCGGTACAGGTCGCACGCGTCAACGCGATTGCTAATCCACCGACCGCTTTGAACGAGACCTTCCAAAACCTCCTGAAGGGTTCGGTATGGGCCAATTATCAACTCGTCAGCACACAATGGACCAACGAGTTGACCAAGCCGGAACCCGGCTTTCTCGCGAACATGACGCTTGAGACTTACGTCCAGGGGTCGAAGCCTCCGTCGGACGGCCCCTACCCTTACCCTAGTCCGCAATACGACCCCTTCAAGACCTATACGACGACAAGTGGTCAAACCTTCTATCCCAGTTCAAGCTGCTTGAAGTGTCACAGTGTGGCGACCCAAAACTTGCCCAATAAGTTGCCCAATAAGAAAGCAGGCTTCAGCTTTTTGTTGGGTGAGGCACAGTAGCCGAGGGTAGCGCTCGCGTAGTCGATCTCTCGCAAACCACCGGCTTGCTCATCACAAAGTGGCAGGCCGGTGCTGTCTGCTGCCTACCCGTTCATGCTTTGGCAGCGATTAACGTCTTCCGATGAGTGCGGCGTTTAAGCCGACGCGCCTTCGCGGATGAGGGCGCGGCCAATCACCATGCGCTGGATTTGATTGGTGCCTTCGTAAATCTGCGTGATCTTGGCGTCGCGCATGAATTTCTCGACCGGGTAATCGCGACAGTAACCGTAACCACCAAACAATTGCACGGCGTCGGTCGTGACTTTCATCGCCGTGTCGGTGGCGAAGACTTTCGACATCGCCGAAATCTTCGATACGTCTTTGACGCCCGCATCAACGGCGCGCGCCGCCGCGTAGACCAGATGCCGCGCCGCTTCGACCTGTGTGGCCATGTCGGCCAGCATGAACTGTATGCCCTGGAATGAGGCGATGGACTGGCCGAACTGCTGCCGCTGCTTGGTGTATTCGAGCGCCAGATCGAGCGCCCCTTGGGCGATTCCCAGGCCCTGCGCGGCAACGAACGGACGCGCCACGTCGAGCGTCATCATCGCGTGTTTGAAGCCGCGCCCTTCCGCGCCGCCGAGCAGGTTCGCTGCCGGCACACGCATATTGCGGAAATGCGTTTCATTGACCGGCACACAGCGAATGCCCATTAAGTCTTCACGCTTGCCAAGCTCGAAGCCTGGCGTTTCGCGCTCGACGATGAAGCTGGTGATGCCGCGCGTGCCGCGTTCAGGATTTGTAGTTGCGAATACCGTATAGATGCTCGCCGCCGCGCCGTTGGTCGTCCACTTCTTGTCGCCGCTGATGACGTAATCGTCGCCGTCACGCTCGGCGCGCGTCTGCAAGCCGCCGGCATCCGAGCCGGCATTCTTTTCCGACAGGCAAAAGGCGATGAGCTTACGGCCTGCGGCGATGTCGGGCAGGTATTTCTGCTTTTGCTCTTCAGTGCCGCCTAGAACAATCGGCAACGAGCCGAGCGCATTGACCACGTAAGTGCAGCCGATGCCGCCGCAGGCGCGCGAGATTTCTACGACAACGATGCAGAGATTGAGCAGGCCGGAACTGCCGCCGCCGTAGTCTTTCGGAATCCACATGCCCATGAGGTTAGTCTCTTGCAAAGCCTTGATGACTTCCCATGGGTATTCGCCTGTGCGGTCAAGCTCGGCGGCCACAGGCTTGACGTAGGCTTGGGCGACCTGGCGCGCGAGGTCGCGGTAATGCAGGTTTTCCTTGCTTAATAATTCGTCCACCGATCTATCCTCCTTCAATGATGATTGCAGGCGGCGAAGGCGGATTGTATAAGGCGGCAGACGGCGAGTCAAACAGCCACATTCAGTAAGGCAGCACCAGCCGTTCGATCTCCTGCCCTTTTGTATCGAAGCTTACAATCGCGTGCGGCGGCGCGTTGAGGGTCATCTCGCGGCCTGCGATCTTGATCTTCTTCTTCGTTGCCTTGTCGCTGTCGTTCAACAACGTAGTGACGATGTGCCCGTCGCTTGCGCGCACCGCCCAGTAACTTTGTTGGTCGCCGCCCTGGTAATTCATCACCTCGCCGTTCCAGGCCAGCCGCGAATAGAACGCATAGACGCGGCCCGTCGGCGTCAGGTGCCAGCCGTGACTCAGCGCCTCGCCCGTCAAGCGGTCATCGCGCAGACCCACAACCGTCACGCGACCCCGGCGATTTGCCCAGTAGAGCACCGAATGATACGGCACAGCGTGGATGTACATGGCTTCAATCTCCGGGCGGCTCATCACGTTGGCAAGCTTGCGCGCCAGTTCCATCGCGTACTTGTTCGTCAGGTGTGGATTGCCTTCGAGGCTCAGACGGATGTTGAACTCGGTGACCAGGTAACGCATGCGCGGCGCGAACGGACGGACGATCTGGTTGAAGTAATCGACGCTTTTGGCGCGCACGCCACCTGAGTAGAGATGCAACACGCCATAGATGTCCGTCCGGCTCTTGAGGTCAATGCGTTTAGTTAGCGCTTGCATCATGCGCGTGTTCCACACCGTGTCGCTGAGTTTCGTCGGTGTGTTGTTATCGTTACCGACCGTCAGCGGCAAGGCGAAGCGCAGGCCGAGCGGCGTCAGTCGCTCAATCACATCGGCGGCGCGCGCGGCATATTCTTCCGGCTGCCACGGGCGATGGTTCAGCCAGGGCTCGTTTGATAACTCGATGGCGACGAGCTTCGATTGCAGGCCACGGCTTAAGAACTTCTGTACCGCATCGAAGGCAGCTTGCGGCCCTTCTTCGACGTTGATGCCGAAGACCGTCGTGAAATCATGCGTGGCGATGAAGTCAACGTAGTCGTCGAGCGCAAACCAGCGATATTGGTTCGTCAGCTTGTTTTCGGCCTTAACGCTTTCGGTCGCCTGCGCGCCGCGCGCGCTGTAATAGCCATGCGAACTGAAGCGCAAGCTGCGCAAGCCCGCCTGAGCAAACGCAGCGGCCATCTCGTCGCCCTGTTGTTTGTCCTGCCACGCCGCAATCAGCGGCGAAATATCGTTGGCAAAATAAAGGTCTGCGCCGAGAATCGGCGCGCGTTGCCGGTTCGCTTGTGCCGGCGCGCTGGCTTTATCGTTCTGGCTTGTAGAGGCCAATGCAGGGCCTGCTGCCGTTAGCGTCAGCATGGCGCTGCAAACGAAGACGGCGAGCCGCTGTATTCTTTTTTTTCGCATAGGTAGAATAGCCATTGTAGCATGATGAACCGGCCTCGCTGGCGTGATGGCATGGCGTAGGGCTGACTTGCAACTGCCTGATTGCCGCAACCTCTTATGACGCTTTCACGAAGTAAACGCATCGCTCTCATCTGTCTGTCTGCGCTGCTGCTGGCGTTGCTTGCCGGCCTGCTCTTTTCTGCGAAGCTCCGCCATCAAGCGC
>JBBWZK010000244.1:0-15869 GCA_039648975.1 Blastocatellia bacterium | reverse complement strand
TGTCTGCTCAGATCAGCTTGCGAATGGCTGTACGGCAGGCGGCACAATTTGGAGTGCGGTGACTTGTCACCGCTTTGCGTTTAAGCGTGATAGAAAGCGGCGACCAGTCGCCGCACTCCAAAGCGGTACTCCCCTCCCCACGCATCACGATCCTTTCAATCTTCGCTCATTTCATCCTGTGTTTCGCCGATTGCGGTTTTCATTACAGATTCCGGCGTCCACTGATTGATCGGGCGGGCTTCGGACAACCTGCCGCGACTCATCACCGCCAGCCTGTCACAGAGACCGAAGAGTTCGGGCAGATAGGAACTGACCATCAAGACGGCTTTGCCGGCGTCAGCAAGACGGGCGATGCTTTCATAGATTTGCACCTTGCTGCCGATGTCAATGCCGCGCGTCGGTTCGTCCAGCAACAGCACGTCGGCATCCTGATGCAGCAGGCGGGCGACGGCAACTTTCTGCTGATTGCCGCCCGACAGCGTGCGCGCCGGTTGCTGCGGCGTGCGCGCTTTGATCTTGAGTTGCTCGATCAAGCCTTCGACCTGTTGCTTCTGGCGCGACAGATTGAGCCGGCCCCAGCGGCTAGCGCACGCCCGCATGCGCGTCATCGTCGTGTTGTCGGCGATGGATAGGGCCAGCGCCAGCCCTTCGCCTTTGCGGTCTTCGCTCAAATAGCCAAGGCCGCGCCGCAAGCGCGATGCCGCCGAACTGCGCGCCGCAACCGGCTGCCGATTGATCGTGAGCGCGCCCGATTCAAGCGCATCAAGCCCATACAAAGCGCGCACCAGTTCGCTGCGGCCAGAGCCCATCAATCCGGCAATGCCAAAGACTTCGCCGCGCCGTAGATCAAAACTCGCCGACTTCAAACCGGGCGGCGCGCTCAGGTCGCGGGCTTCGAGAATCACTTCACCAGCATTGTGTCGCTGGCGATGCGCAAACAACTGCTCGATGGCGCGTCCGACCATCTGCGCAATCAATGTATCATTGGTTACGTTTGCCATGTCGCCCACCGCGACGCTGCGCCCATCGCGCAGCACCGTGAAACGGTCGGCGATCTGCCGCACTTCTTCAAGAAAATGCGAGATATAAATGATGGCCGTGCCGGAGGCTTTCAGGCGATTGATCAGCCCGAACAGCCGGTCGACGTCTTCGCGTTGCAGGCTGCTGGTCGGCTCGTCCATCAAGACGATGCGGGCACGGGCGGCCATAGCGCGACAGATTTCGACTACCTGGCGGGCGGGCGCAGACAACTCGGCGACAGGGCGTTCGGGGCGTATCTCCGGGTGATGAAACGATTCGAGAACTTCAAGCGCTCGGCGGTGTGCGGCGTCCCAGTCGAACCAGCCGAAGCGCGAGGTTTCAGCGCCGAGCAAGATGTTTTCCGCAACCGACAGGTGCGGGCACAATGAAAGCTCCTGATGGATGAGCGCAATGCCGCTGGCGCGCGCCGCAACCGGCGAGGTCGGCGCATACGTGTGCCCGTCGAGTTGCATCTCGCCGGCATCGGCCCTGAGCGCCCCCGATAGAATGTTCATCAGCGTCGACTTGCCTGCGCCGTTTTCGCCGATGAGCGCCAGGACTTCGCCTGGATTGAGCGACAGGCTGACGCCATCGAGCGCCACCGTCGGCCCGAAGCGTTTAGCGATGTCGCGCAGCTCAAGTAGAGACATAAGACGAAAATGATGAATGATGAGTGATGAATGATGAGCGAAAGAGGAAACGGAAGCCGGATTAAATAGATAATCCCTCGCCGCCATTCATCATTCATCATTCATCATTCATCATTTTTCTAAATACTCGTTGATCGGCGGCTTGAGCAGGGTTTGCATTTGCGCCGTGTTCAGGTTTTCGGGCGTGATCATTTCGACGCCCGTGTCGATGACCTTGTCGACGCTCTTGCCCTGTAGCTTCTCGACCATCGTGCGCACGCCGAGATAGCCCATATAAAACGGGTTCTGCACAACAAAGCCATGCAATTGTTTGGCGTTCAGAGCGTTGACGAAGGTGTCGCTCGAATCGAAGCCGACGAACATGATCTTGCCGGCTTTGTTGATGTCCTGAAGCGCCAGCAGCATGCCGGCGGTCGAGGATTCGTTCGGCGTGAAGATGCCTTGCAGTTGATCGCCAAAACGGTTGAGCAGATTTTCAGAAGCGGTCTTCGCGGTGTCGCGCGTCGCGCCGGCGTATTGATCCGACGACAGCACATCGATGCCCGGATACTTCGCTTTCATCTCTTCGAGAAAACCGGCCTCGCGCTCCTCTGTGCTCGCCGAGCCCTCCTGATAACGCAGCAACAGCGCCTTGCCTTTGCCGCCCATCAATTCTCCCAGACGGTCAGCCGCCAAGCGCCCGCCTTTGCGGTTGTCTGTGGCGACGAAACTGACGATGTTGTTCGATTCGAGGCCCGAATCGATGACCACCGTCGGCAGCCCTGCGCGCTGCGCTTCTTCAACGGGCCGCACCAGCGCGCGATTGTCGAGCGGCGCCAGCACCAGCCCGTTGACCCCTTGCGAGATGAAGCCTTCGACGACCTGTATCTGCTGCTCGCGGTCGTCTTCTCGCAGCGGCCCTTTCCAGATGACCTCGACTTCGGTTCCCTGCGCTGACAGTTCGCGCGCTGCTTTGATCGCGCCGGCATGAATGCTCTTCCAGAACTCGTGGGTCGTGCCCTTGGGGATGACCGCGATGGTCAGCTTCTTCCCTGCGCCATTCGGCGAACCGCGATGGCCGCAGCCCGGAGCCAGCAGCGCTGTCAGTGTGATCAATACCACAGCAAATCTTTTCAGCATAGTTTTCCTTACCATCACGAAGCGGCCTATTTCAGACAAATGCCCCCATCGACAGGAATCACGACGCCGTTGACGTAAGCGGCGGCGCGCGACGCCAGGTAAATGGCCGTGCCGGCCATGTCCGCCGGCTCGCCGATGCGCTGCAAAGGGCAGTTGGCTTCGATGTTCTTCTTGTGCTGTTCAAGCAGCCACTTGGTCATCTGGCTTTCAAACGGGCCGGGGGCGATGGCATTGACCGTGATGCCGCGCTCGCCCAGCTTGACGGCGAGTACGCGCGTCAGGTGATGCACCGCCGCTTTGCTTGGGCCGTAGGCGTAGTTTTCAATGAACGGCACTTTGATGCCGTCAATCGAGCCGATGTTGATGACCCGCGCAGGGTCGCCGGGACGTGCGGCCCTTTCCAGCAGCGGCAAAAGATATTGCGTGAGAAAGAACAAGCCTTTGACGTTCGTATCCATGACCCTGTCGAAACCGGCTTCCGGGTACTCTTCAAGCGTCGCGCCCCAGGCCGCGCCGGCATTGTTGACGAGAATGTGCAAAGCCTCTTCGCGCGACGATAACTCATCGGCCAGATGCTTGCAGCCTTCGGTGGTCGACAGATCGGCGGGCAGCGAGATGCACGCGCCGGCTTCAGAGAGTTCTGCCGCCACGGCATCACACACGTCTTTCTTGCGCGAAGAGATATAGACTTTCGCGCCGGCTTCCACATAGCCGCGCGCGATCATCAAGCCGATACCGCGCGACCCGCCGGTGACGAGCGCGACCTTGCCCCTGATTGAAAAGAGTTCCCCGATGTTGAATGCTTGATTTTCTTGACTCATCGATTGTCTCCCAGGTTGAAGTTCAATGAGCGTACTCGAATTGAACGGCAGAGCGCAACTTGGACACAGACAATCGGTAGAAAATCTGGGCGGCAGAAAACCTGGGCGGCAGAAAACCTGGGCGATGGATGGGGCCGGCAAAATCCTTTATGCTTATGGTAATCGCAGAAGATCTTTCAAGTAGCGATCTCTGATCAGGGCGGCCAGCAGAAATCGATCAACCGAGAGTCGCCTGACTAAGCCGAGCATTGAACGTCGTCGCACTGGCGCGTTCGCTGCTCGCGGGTTATAGCTTGGGGATTTATTATGTCCAGAATCACAGAACTCAACGTCAACGGGTCGAAGCTCCACGTCGAGGCGGACTCTGAAAAAAGCCTGTTAAGCGTCCTGCGCGACGATCTAGACTTGACCGGCAGCAAGTACGGCTGCGGCGAAGGACAATGCGGCGCCTGCACTGTGCTGATTGGCGGCGTGCCAACACGGTCGTGCATCACACAGGTCGGCAAGGTTGCGGGCAAGCCGATCACAACGATTGAGGGCCTCGAAAACAACGGGCGATTGCATCCGCTGCAACAAGCCTTTCTCGACGCCGACGCCTTGCAGTGCGGCTACTGCACTTCAGGGATGATCATGTCCGGCGTCGCTTTACTCAGTAAGAATCCCAGCCCCGGCGAAGCAGAGATCAAAAGCTTTCTGGAAGGCAACGTCTGCCGTTGCGGAACCTATCCGCGAATTGTGGCCGCCATCACCAAAGCGGCCAAGCAGATGAAAGGAGGCGCACGATGAGCGACCCGCTTACCTCAGCCGACAGAGTTGAAATTCCCATTGAGTTGGAGCGCTACGAACTATTTGCCGCGCCGATCTACCGTTTCAATGTAGATCGCCGGGAATTCTTCAAGTTGTTCGGTGGCGGCATCGCCATCGTCTTCACGCTCAAAGATGCGCTGGCGTTGCAGGCGACTGGCGGGCGCGGGTCCGGCGAATCGGGGCGACCTGCGTCGAACCAGTCATTACCCAAAGAGATTGGCGCATGGCTACACATCGGCGAAGACGGCGCAGTGACGGTCTTCACAGGCAAGGTCGAGGTCGGGCAGGACATCCGCACGTCGCTTGCGCAAGTGGTCGCCGAAGAACTGCGCGTGCCGCTTTCTTCGATCCGCCTTGTAATGGGAGATACGGAGCTCACGCCTTTCGACATGGGAACCTTCGGCAGCCGCACGACGCCGACCATGGGCCCGCAGCTTCGCAAAGCGGCGGCGGCGGCGCGCGAACTGTTGCTTGACCTTGCGGCTGAACAGACCAAGACAGATCGGGCATCGCTCACCGCAGAAGATGGCAGAGTCACCAATCTACGAACCAGGCAGTCGCTTGGCTATGGACAGCTCACGCACGGCCAGAAGCTCTTGAAGCAAATCCCTGATGAGGTTCCGACGACTGCACCAGACAGATGGAAGATCGCCGGCCAATCCACGGCCAAAGTAGATGGTCGCGCGTTCGTGACCGGCAAGCACCATTACACGTCCGACATGAAACGTCCGGGTATGTTGTATGGCAAAGTCGTGCGACCGTCAGCCCTCAACGCCACGCTCGTCTCTGCCGATACGCGTGCGGCAGAAGCTCTGGCGGGCATTACGGTGGTCAAGGATGGCAACTTTATCGGTGTGACCGCGCCTGACCTGTCACAGGCCGCGCAGGCGGTGAAGTTAATCAACGCCGAATGGCAAGCGCCCGCTCAACCCTCCTCGCGTGAGCTTTTCGATTACCTGAAAAGTCACACGACTGAGGCGTCAGGCAACGAAGGCAATTCCGGCAATACGCGCGGCTCGATTACCGATGGCCTGGCGGCGGCAGATCAGAAACACCAGCAAACTTACACAGTCGCTTACATCGCACACGCGCCGCTGGAGCCGCGCGCGGCGATCGCCGAATGGAATGATGGCAAGCTCACCGTCTGGACAGGCACGCAGCGTCCCTTCGGCGTGCGCACTGAACTAGCCGAAGGCTTTCGCATTCCCGAAGAGCGCGTCCGGGTCATCGTGCCGGACACAGGGTCAGGCTACGGCGGCAAGCACACCGGCGATGCGGCGATGGAAGCGGCGCGGCTCGCCAAAGCGACCGGCAAACCTGTGAAGATCGTCTGGACGCGCGAGGAAGAATTCACCTGGGCTTACTTCCGCCCTGCCGGCGTGATCGACATTACCAGCGGCGTGCGCACTGATGGGACGGTGACGGCGTGGGAATATCACAACATCAATTCCGGGCCGGCGGGCATCCAGCACAAGTATGAGTTTGCCAATCAGAAGATCGAATTTCATGCGGCGCAGTCGCCTCTGCGCCAGGGCTCATATCGCGGGCTTGCGGCGACCGCCAATCACTTTGCCCGCGAAACGCATCTGGATGAGATGGCTCACAGCTTAAAGATGAACCCGCTCGAATTTCGTTTGAAGAATTTGCAGGACGCGCGCCAGCGGGCGGTTTTACAAGCCGCCGCCAAAGCCTTCGGTTGGGGCAAGGCGAAGAGTGCGCCGGATTCTGGCGTGGGCATCGCTTGCGGCTTCGAGAAAGGCGGCTACGTGGCGACCTGTGCAGAGGTCGCGGTTGATCGTCAGACGCGCAAAGTGAAGATCGTGCGCGTCGTCGAAGCCTTCGAGTGCGGCGCGATCATCAATCCCGATCACTTGAAGAATCAGATTGAGGGAGCCATCGTGATGGCCATCGGCGGCGCGCTGTTTGAGGCCGTAGAATTTGCGAACGGCAAGATTCTCAACCCGCGCTTCTCACGCTAACGTGTGCCGCGCTTCAGCGATGTGCCGATGATTGAAGTCGTCTTGCTCGACCGCAAAGACCTGCCGTCAGCCGGCGCGGGCGAGACGCCGATTGTCGGCCTTGCGCCGGCGGTCGGCAATGCGATCTTCGACGCAACCGGCCTGCGCCTGCGGTCATTGCCATTAGCATTCAACGCCCAATAAAGAGCTTTTGCGCAGACAACAGTTTGCAGTTGTGCCATAATCAGGTTGCTATGGCTACGATGACCATTCCTAAGATTACCGCGCTGGAGGCTCAAGCTGCTGCCAACCTTTTTCTGAGCGATCATCTGGGGGATCGCTTTATGGCCGATAGCCCAATGCTGGATTCGGAAGCCGGTGTCTGGCGTGTGCCGGTGCTGTTATCCTATGCGATTATCGGCTCCGTCGGTCAGGCCGGTGAAATCCTGGTGAGCACGACATCCAAGGAAGTTGTGTCACACACCCCGCTTGAAGAAATGAAGATCGCCGCCCGCGCCCTCTATGAACAACACCGCGATGCCATCGAAGCCCCTATTCAATCTTACCTGGCAAGCTGATCAATCTGACCTGAAGATTTCGACTCCCCCAATTACTTTTGCGCGAATGCCCCGAAAGATCAGAGTTCAAGGTGAGAATCACTTTGGCATTCATCCTGTCGCGGGAATATACTGCGCGCATTTAGGGATTATGCAATTGTGAAAGTCAATCAGGAGGATTCATCAATGACTCTGACGAAAACGCAACGCATCATCAGTTGGGTTTTACAGATCGCCGTGGCGATCATTCTGTTTCAGACCCTGTTTTTTAAGTTCACCGGCGCGGAAGAATCCAAATACATCTTTACAACCGTGGGCGCGGAGCCGTGGGGCCGAATCGGTTCAGGCATCCTTGAACTGATCGCCGTGATCCTGTTGCTGATCCCTTCGACGGTGACGCTTGGGGCACTGCTTGCCCTTGGCGCGGCCAGCGGCGCGATTCTGAGCCACTTAACCAGGCTCGGCATCGTCGTCAAAGGTGATGGCGGGCTGCTGTTTGCTCTTGCGGTCACAGTCTTCATCAGCAGCGCGATCATCTTGATCATGCGCCGCGCCGAGATTCCGTTGATCGGCAAAATGTGGTTTAGCCGTAGGGCTTGAGGTCGTCATTTGCAGACCAATCGCAAATGGCAGAAGGGGCAGGCTCGACTCTCGAAAAGACGCAGGGGTCGGGCCCGTCTCGATGACCTTCTCCGCCGGCAAGCTCACTGCTTATTGGTTGCGCTTTTAATTTCATCGAGACTCCTGGGCACATGCTTGAGCCAGTAAACCAACATCTCAGGCCGTTGTTGAGTGGCCGAGACAATCGCGTCAATCTCTTCAGGTGAAAAATAATCTCGCTGCTTTTCTTCCAGGCTCTTCGCAGGGATATTGCGATACAGCCATCGGCGATATGCTTTAAGCCCCTCGCCATAGCCGCGCGCAATGGCCTGTAAGTCTGCCCACCTTTCAAAGCGCGCCGTGAATCCTTTGGTCGCGAGTCGCACGAGTCCAAAAAGCTGAAGCCGATTTCTCTGGCTGAAGTACAGGACATGAGCAAGCTCGTGCGCGATGATGGCGCGAAGACCGGCTTCCGGGGCCTGCCGCGTGAACGCGCCGGCATTGACGAAGACAAGGTAGCGCATCCTTCTGCCGGTGAAGAACTGCCGTATAGCGAAGCGCGCGCGAAAGTAATCCGCTTCACTATTGAAGAGCTTCACCTGAATATCGGCGTCGCGCAGTTCAGGATAAGCGGCGGCTTTAATTTCATTGACGAGCAGGTTGGCGCGTTCCAGACCCGTTGTCGCATCGGGATTCTGAGCGATAGAACCGGCGCGCGATTTATCGTTTGCCAGGCTGGAACCAACCGCAATGGCGCGGGCCGTCGGAATCTCAATCAGACACGCCTGAACGATCATCGTGGCGAGCAAGAGAAAGCCGTGTGATCTGTCACGCATACGATTTGCTTCAAGTCAGGTGATGCGGCGCGCTTTGTTTATACTCGGAGATCAGCTTAAAGAGCGTGCGAATGGAAGTGGGTTTGACGCCGCGCTCGCGGTTCTCTGCGCCGATCTCGAACGCCAGCCGCCACTGCTCGAATAATACTTTGTAAGCGGCAAAGAGACTGTTTTGCGGATCATAGATGTGCGTCGCTTCCGAGGTCACGCCGTTAAGCTCGATGACCTTAAAGTCCCTGCCCTGCCCGAACGCATCTATCGAGGGCGTGCGCACGTCAAAGCGGCCAAAATAAAAACCTGCAAAGCCCTTGCTGATCTCGTCGAATGCCTTCTCCAACGCAAGCGTCTTCACCCATCCGCCATCCAGAAAGATCGCGCCCCGGCAGTGTGTTCCAAGCTCGACCAGTTGCACGGCTTCGCCTTTGGCGGGCTTATCCAATACATGTTCTGCCTGTTTATCCAGGTGGAAGCGCGCCATGCAAATGGCGCGCGGGTCTTTGAGGATGAGTTGTTCAAGCGTGCTCGCGCCGTCTCCTGTGACGATGGGGAAGCGCTTTTCGGTGATCGAAAATATCCGGCCCTTCTCTTCCGATGGGCGGCGATAATAGAAGACGCCGAACTCAAATCCCGGAGCGTGCTCTTGAATGATCGTGTCAATCGCTGAGCGGCTGAGGCAGTCCTGCAATTCCTCTTGCGACCTGACCACTGTCACTCCCGATCCGCGCTGTCCCATATTGGGTTTGAGAACAATGGGAAAATTCAGATGATGCTCGGTCATAAACGACCGGCCTTGCGCGATGCGCGACTCGACATCGAGCGCGGATTCGATCAAAGTGGCGCGCGCCACAAAATTCGCGGAGCCGGACAAGTGTCTGAGTATGTCTATTTTGGATTCGCCGATAAATCCACCGCCGACGATTGCCGGATTGGCCGAGGTGAACAGCGCCGGGCTGCGGTGCTTCAAGGCGAGAAAAGTTACATAACCGATGACCGGCAGGTAAAAAATCCAGGCGGGCCAGAATTCCCATCGCGTCAGTCTGCGCCATGTCGATAAGAGCAAACGCCGCCCTTTATAACTCGACAAGCGAACGATCAGCTTCGCCACGACGTAGACGATCAACGCCGCTGCCAGAACTTTGATGAAGACCGCCTGTTTTTGAACCAGCGCTGACTTGATCACTTCGCCGCCCAGTAGATTGGACAAGCCAACCAGCAGCGGCGCCCAGACGACGCCGGCCAGCAAAAAATATAACGCGAACCACCAGAAGCTGGTGTCGAGCAAGCCGGCGGCAAAGTAAGTCGGCAGCCGCGCTCCAGGCACGAAGCGGCTGGCGAAGATGACCGCCAGGCCGCGCCGCGAAAACCAGGCGGAACTCTTCTCGACATCGCTTGCGCGAATGAACCATTTCAGCGGCGCGCGCTTCAACACAGGTCGACCAAAAACTCTTCCGGCAACAAACAATAGAACGTCGCCGACGAAGATGCCGAAAAAGCAGGCGAAGGCTCCGGCAAGAAAATCAATCCGGCCTTGCGCCACCAGGATGCCCGCGCCGATGCATGTGAGGTCTTCGCTGATCAGTGTTGAAGCCGAGATGAGCAGGATCAACAGAGCGACCGGCAAGCCCTGCTCATTGAGAGCAGAACCAAACGGCAAGGTGGCCTGCGCATCGCGCGCCGCGTCATTGGCCGCAACTGCGCCGGCGGTGTGAAGCAGATAAACCATGACAACAGACGCCGCCAGAAGCGCCAGGATGATGACGCTCCGCCGCCGCTTGTCGTGCCGGCTGACTAAGGGTTTGCGTGTCACGCCCGTGAACCCTTCCTCTATCATGCGGTTTGACTCCAATAGGCCAGAGTTGAAGGCGCGACGCCGAACTCCGCAGATGGCTCGAATCCTTGAAGACGCAAGGCCAGGGCGATGATGGCATAGTGGTGTATCGTATGACTGAGCAACGACTGAAGCTCACGCATCACGGATGAGCAACTCCAGCCCTGTGCATCAAGCGGCGCGGACGAATCTTCCAGGATGACCTGCACCGAGGCTGGCAAATCGTTTGGCGATAATCGCCGGAGCTTTTCGATGATTGCCTCGATCTCGAAAATCGCTAACCGGCTGTCTATCTCGACGAGCTGATTTCGCTTTCTGAGAGGATAATTGATCCGGCCTGTTTCTAACGACGAAAGAAAGCTGTTGTAGAAATCGATGCAATGGCGAAAATGGCCGCCCACGCCACTGCTCAGAAAAGGCGGTCTGGCATTGGCGTACAAAGCGTCGCCGATCTGCTCGACCAGTTCGATACCCTGCCTGAGAAGATTGATGCTGTCGTCGATTATCGTATGACTGCGCTCCATCCTTCCTCCGATTTAACCACTGGAATGAACTCCTGCTTGACGGCGGCGTGTAGCTGACTGGCCAGGGCTTTGCGATCTCCTCCCTGAATCGCCTCCCGGCCAAAGGTGAGCGTCGCGTTGATTTCGCTCAAACGAAGAAGTCCGAATAGATGCCTTCTGAAAGTCATGCCTCCCCACCAGCAGATAGACAGGTGCGCCGGCGTTTCGCGGTCGGGGACGCTATAGCTCAAGGCCGCATAAGAAACCGCGAGTTTGGCTCTGGCAGCCAGTTCCAGCATCCCAGGCTTGAATGGTAAAACCGTTGCGCCTTTCGTGCTTGTGCCTTCGGGAAAGAGCACGACGCTTCTTCCTTCGGCTAATGTCTGTTCAACCTGCGCGGTTACTCTGGCGATGTCGCGACGATTGTTCCTATCGATGAAGATCGTCCCGACGTTGCGGCACAGCAGGCCAATCACCGGCCACGTCGAAAGGTCATTCCTGGCGATAAAGCTGCAATCAACCTGTGAAGCCAGCACGATGATGTCAACATAGCTCAAATGATTGGCAACCAGAAAGAACGGCGCGCGCGGCGGCGCGCCGAACGTCGTGATCCTAAGTTTGAATAGCGCCGCAGTCGCTTTTGCCCATCTACGAAAAATAAAACTGCGCCACCGGATACGGGCACGCCGCGAAGGAAATAGCAGCGCCAGTCCGACAATCAAAAGGGCGAACACCGCACAGATCATCGCACATAAGGTTATGGCCCGAATTGTCGCACGCAGATGGCTCATAAGATTTGCCGCTTCACGCTCCGAAAAAGGCTCTGCGCCATTGCTCGGCCATCTCTTCAACGTCGAACAGAACGAGAAAATCGATGGTCTTAAACAATCGATCAATCGCCGGCGGGCCGCACACACGCGCGCCAAATCGCAAGTAGGTTCTGAACAACTTGGGGATGTGGACTTGCGCTGCCGTATCCAGGCTTGCGGCATGCGTATCACACTCGAACCCGGCGCGCGGCAGCACACGCAGCGCAGGGTGCAGATGCCCGCTCGCTTTAAGGCTCTCAAAGACGTGCTGGCCTTCACTCATATCCTGGCTGGTCAGCGAGCAGCAACCGAACAGATAACGCTTGCGGTTGGCGAGTACATAAACGGCCAGTCCTTTCCACAGCAAGAAGAGCACCTGAGCATTGCGGTGCGAGCGGGCGACGCAGGCGCGGCCCAATTCTACAGCGTCGAGCAAGACCTCCGCCGGCAGATGCGAAAGATCGAATTCGCCCGCCGAGTAGAACCCTTTCGCGGCGGCCATCTCGCCGGTCTGACAACGGTACGTCCCGACGACTTTATTTTCATCCGTATCCAGAACCAGGAGATGATGGCAAATCGCGTCAAACTCATCCACGTCGCGGCCCGTGGCAAACGAAGCGGCCAAGCCTTCGCCAAGCTCAAGATTGAAGACCTCGAACCGCAGCTTCAAGGCGGCATCAATCTCCTCGCGTGTGCGGGCAAAGCGCACAACGTAACGGCCCTCGACCATCTCAAACGGCGGGATGTCCGCCGTTTGAACGAAAGACGCTTGCCCTTGCATGACGGCAGGGCTTTCCGCCAACACATTGATCGTTTCTAATCTGCTCATAACGGCTCGCCTTGCTTCTCCTGAGAAGGTGAATAGCCAACGGCCAGGAAGTCCCTGAGTATTGATAGGCATCGGCATTTTACAACAAAGCATGGGCTTCCACATACTATATGCCAAACAGGTTGTGCAGTTATTCCAGCAAGCAGAGGGGTAGATAAGCGGTCAGTCCCGAAGCGGGCTTTCATCCAATCGGAAGAGCGGCAAGGGTAAGGCTGAAGCTACTGCTACTCGTTAAGCGCAGACGCGCGGCTTGCCGGCCCTCGACCTGGCTTGATCTGTCTGTACAATTCAAAAAAGCTTTCGTCAGGCAGTACGCCAGCCGCGTCGCGCGATAATTCGGGCTTGATTCGATTGACGAAATACATCTCTATCTCGCCTTTATTCTTGGCCGCAATCGCGCCGCGATATTCGCAATCAAAGAACTCTTTCACCTGCTCGTAGGTGGCTTTGGAAATGTTGATGCGGCCCGCGACGCCGGATGATTCGAGACGGCTCGCGGTGTTCACCGTATCCCCCCAAACATCATAAGCGAATTTCTCCTGGCCGATGACGCCGGCCACCAGACGCCCCGAATGAATACCCAGGCGCAGTTGCCAGTAAGGTTTGTCCGTCGCCACCTTCTCCTCGCGCATACGGCTCATGAAGTGGCCGATCTCAAGCGCCGCCAACACACAATCCACCGCATGTGTGGAGTTCGCTTCAGGGATGCCGCCAACCGCCATATAGGCATCGCCAATGGTCTTGATCTTTTCAAGCTGGTGCTGCCTGGCGATCTGATCGAAATGACGAAAGCAGCCATCCAACTCTTCAATCAGTTCCTGCGGGCTGAGCTTTTCGGCAATGCGTGTAAAACCGACGAAGTCCGTAAACAGGACTGAGGCGCTGTCATAATCGAGCGGCTGCACACGGTCATTCTTTTGCAGTTCTCTGGCGATGCTTTCAGGCAGGATGTTGAGCAGAAGGAGATCGGCCTTTCTGCGTTCCTGGTTCAGATTTTTTGCCAGGATCATGACCAAAACACCTGTAAAGACCTGCACGAAGAGAAAGCTCGCGAGAATATCAACGAACCGTTCATTCGCACTCGCATAGGCGACGATCCATTCTGGCTGGAGGCGTTCCAAAAGCAGGAGAGCGACCGTGGCGACGGCGAAGAGCACAATGGCCAGCCCGGTGGTAAGCCGGCTCCGCGATAGGATGATAGCGATCACCAGCGCCGGGATGAAATAGTAATGCGCGCCGCCCATCGAGCCGGCGTTGCGCAACGCATTGGTAAATAAAAAAGTCACGATCAGCAGCACAAAAGGCCAGTACAACGAGCGATAGAGATTGCGGAATCTGGAAAAGTAATAGCAGATCAAAAACAGAATGCCGGTTCCCAGCGCCAGCCACAGCAGGAAAGCATAATTATGAGGATCAACAATGAGGAGCGCGCCACCGATATTGGTGACGCCATTGAGCAGGCTGATGGTGTTAAACAGGCGGTGTTCGAGCGGATAGTGACGCGGGTCGCCGGCTAATCCGGAAAAAATTCGATCCAAGAGCCGCGGCGTTCGTAGTACCTGGCTGTCCCGTTTGACTTGCATCTGCCTGTTGATCGCCCTCTGTGCAATATCCTTGCCGCTCTACTCAGCGCGAAGATGTCTGCACTCTATATCTATGCCGAATGGTTGTACAGATAATCCCGAATGCTTGGATAATATCTCGGCAATGGAAGGAAGTCTGTGCCGTCGCTTCGCAGCCTTGCGAATTCGTTGCCCGCGCCTGCAAACTCTTTATAGAGCGTTTCTGAGAAGTCCTGTTAGGGAGGAAATGTTTATAGTCGTCAAATGCTCAATAGATCGCAAGCCCTGTCGGGGCGAAATGACGACATTGCGCTCCTAACGGAGCTTGAATCATTAAGCTGACCTGCTGGCTATAAACATTGCGTGCCTACGGCACTCATTTCAAACTACGCTCATAGAAGCAAAGAACCTGGCTCAGACTTGGACGCTTATGCAACGAATCCTGTTGATGCTGGCGATGGTCGCGCTCTTGCAGACGCCCGCGCCCGCATTTCTCGTCAACGCTTCAGCAAGCCTCTCACCGCAAGGCGACGCCGCAACGCCGGTCGAAGATGAGCGCGGCGTCGTGGCGCTCGATCAGGCGCTGCGCGAACTGGCCAATCCGTTCTCGGTGATGTTCATCGCCGCCGCTCCCGATGATGTGGATGAAGGCACGCTCGCCTTTCTGCGACGCAATCGCGGCGCGCGCGTCGTCATCGCCTTCGCCACGCGCGGCGAAGGCGGCGACAGCGCCTTGGTCGCAGACAATGGCCTCGCGCTCGGCCTCACACGCACGCGCGAGGCTTTGCAGTTGACGCGCGCCCTTGGCGCTGATGCTTTCTTTTTGAACTTGGCGGATTTCGGCACTAGCAAATCGGCGAACGAAGCGTTGCGCGTCTGGGGCCGCGACAACGCGCTCGCCAGGCTGGTGCGCGCCATTCGATTGACGCGGCCTGACATTATTTTAACCAATGCCAGCGGGCAGACGGCAGACGGCCAGCAACAGGCGCTGGCGCGGCTCATCAGCGACGCCTTCGATGCCGCAGCCAACTCGAAGCTGGTTGCAGAAACCGGTGCTGAGGTGTGGCAGGCGCGGCGTCTCTTCCGGCGCACGGATGAATTGAATGCCAACGTCGCCCTCAACCTGGGGGCGTTTGATGGGCCGCGCGGGCGCTCTTACGCCGAACTCGGACTGCTCGCGCGCCATCAACTCATCTCCTACGGCAAGCACAAAGACCCGTTCACGCCCGACCGTTTGACAAGTTATTACAAGCTGGCGCTTTCTGCGCCTGACGATCAGTTCCAACCGTCGAGCGATTTATTGAGCGGTATTCCCTTGCTTGATAAAGTGCGCGTTGGGGTCGCGCCGCCGCGCGTCGGCGACTTGACGTTGCTTGAAGCCCTCGGCCAGCGCGAGCGCTTGATCGCCACCTTGAACGAACGGCTGCTGGAAAAGCGCGTCGAAGGCGACGAGGCGGCGCAACGCGAACGCTATGGCGCGGAGTTCTTTCGCGTCATTCGTTACACGCAGACGCTCGAACGCGCGCTGGCTCTGGCGCTCGGATTGTCATTCGAGGTCAGCGTGACTGACGCGGTCATCGTGCCCGGACAAAAGCTCGCCGTGCGCGCCACGCTCGGCAACGGCAGCCCGCAATTACTTGCCGCCGTCTTTCACGCGCCGGAGCAACTTGGCTTCGCCAACGCGGATGTAACATTCACTACGAGCGAGCCGGCGCAGGTCGCATCGGGCGGCGTCATCGTCCGCGAATTTTCTTATGACACAAAAGCCGCGCCCTTGACCTTGCCGCGCGATGCGCACCTGTTTGATGAAGAGTATTATCCGCTGGGCTCGACGTTGCCCGACGCACAGCCGCTTGAGCCGTTCGGCCATCGCCTGCTGATCACCGCCGAAGTGGCGCTCGGCCAGGTGACGATTCCGCTCGCGGCGCTGGCGCGTTTCAATGTCGCGCCGGCGGTCGAGATTTCAACCG
>JBBWZK010000324.1:0-6931 GCA_039648975.1 Blastocatellia bacterium | reverse complement strand
TCCGCTATACTGACACGGTTATTGATGGAGAAGTCGCCTAGTGGCTGAGGGCGGCGGTTTGCTAAACCGCTATAGGCTGTAAAGGCCTATCGAGGGTTCGAATCCCTCCTTCTCCGCTTTTTTTTTTTAGTTCAAACAATATAGGGGCAATCCTTTAACCGGGGTTGCCCTTTGTTATTGCACCATCTCACTGGTCTGTACCACAGGTGTACCACAGATTCCCCGCTCGCCGAGCAAATCAACTGAGGTGATGTTCGCGGCGATCATTTCGGTGGACTCCGATTCGACCGGCTCGCTACCTGCGCAGTCTTCCAAATTGACAAGTTAGCTACCTTCTCCTAGAATATGAGCCGTATCCAGCAGCTTCTTACCTTGTGGACGCCAGTTACACTTGAAAGAGAATTTCCCGTACTTAGTCTCGAAGCAAATATGGGTTGGGAAAAGCTCTAGCAAACGGAATGAACTGGCGACTATGCGATTCGAGCGTCAAATTGCGCTACAGATAGGCTGTGTAATCTATTTATCATTATTCGCCTGTTCGCCAAAGCCTACTCCACAAACCTCCAGCCAGCAACAATCACTCGGTCAGGCATCTCCGCTTCCGATGACGGAGTCAGAAGACGGCCAGTGGATCATGCCCGCAAAAAATTATGCCAGCACTCGCTTTAGCGGGCTTGATCAGATCAACACCGGAAACGTCAAAGACCTTACGCCGGCTTTCACCTTTTCGACCGGTCTGGTGCGCGGCCATGAAGCCGCGCCGCTCGTCGTTGGTAACACGATGTATATCGTTACCCCATATCCGAATGATCTTTATGCGCTCGACCTGACGAAAACGGGCGCGCCGGTCAAATGGAAATATGAGCCGAAACCGCTGCCGGCTTCTCAAGGCGTTGCCTGTTGTGACGTGGTCAATCGCGGCGCCGCTTATGCAAACGGTAAAGTGTTTTTCAATACATTGGACAATCAGACCATTGCCATTGATGCGCAGACCGGCAAGGAAGTGTGGCGAACGCGACTGGGCGACATCAACAAAGGCGAGACCATGACGATGGCGCCGCTCGTCGTCAAAGACAAAGTCCTGGTGGGCAACAGCGGCGGCGAACTGGGCGTGCGCGGCTGGCTGACGGCGCTCGACGCGAACACCGGCCAGATTGCCTGGCGGGCTTACAGCACCGGCCCGGATAAGGACGTGCTGATCGGCGAGAATTTCAAGCCATTTTACGCGCAAGATCGCGGGCCTGATCTGGGGGTCAACACCTGGCCGCCCAATCAATGGGAAATCGGCGGCGGCACCGTCTGGGGCTGGATCTCTTACGACGCCGAGCAGAACTTGATCTTTTACGGCACGGCCAACCCCGGCCCCTGGAACCCCGAGCAGCGGCCAGGCGATAACAAATGGACGGCTGGCATATTCGCTCGTGACCCCGACACCGGCGAAGCGCGGTGGTTCTATCAATGGAATCCGCACGACCAGCATGATTATGACGGTGTCAACGAGAACGTCTTACTCGATCTTTCTATCAACGGGCAGACCCGAAAAGTGCTGGTTCACCCGGACCGCAACGGCTATGTGTACGTGCTGGACCGCACCACCGGCGAGGTGCTTTCTGCCAACCCGTTCGTGCATATCACGACGACCAGCGGCGTCGATCTCAAAACAGGCCGACCAACCATGGCCGAAGAGAAGTCGCCCAGCTTTGGCCGCGTCGTCCGCGACATCTGTCCGGCGTCGCCCGGCGGCAAGGATTGGCAGCCATCAGCTTATTCGCCGCGAACCGGACTGCTTTACATCCCGCACCAGAACCTTTGCGAGGACGAGGAAGGGGTCGAAGCCAACTACATCGCCGGGACGCCCTATGTCGGCATGAACGTGAGGATGTACGCCGGGCCGGGCGGCTATCGCGGCCTCTTCACGGCCTGGGACCCGCTGCAAGGCGCGAAAGTCTGGGAGATCAAAGAAACATTTCCGGTATGGAGTGGCGCGCTGGTGACGGCGGGCGATGTGGTCTTTTATGGCACGATGGATGGATGGTTCAAAGCCGTTGACGCGCGCGCGGGCGACGTGCTGTGGCAGTTCAAGTGCGGCTCCGGCATCATCGGCCAGCCCATCAGCTATCGCGGGCCGGACGGCAAACAATACGTCGCCGTGCTTTCGGGCGTCGGCGGCTGGTCGGGCGCCATCGTCGCCGCCGGTCTCGACGCGAGAGATGCGACGGCGGCGCTGGGGTTTGCCAGTGCGATGGCCGATCTGCGTGACGCGACGACCAAGGGGGGGATGCTCTATGTCTTCGCGCTCCCTTAATCCAGCCGTTATGACTGACTCCAAGAATGGCCGTGTGCAAGTAACCTTACTGATTACTCTCTTGCTGTTCGCCCTGCCGTCGTTCTCTTCCTGCGCGAAAAAAGAAGGCGAGGCCGCCAAACCGCAGCGCCATCTGCGCGTCTGCGCCGACCCGAATAACCTGCCGTTCTCTAATCAACAACTCGAAGGCTTTGAAAACCGCATCGCCGACCTGATCGCCCGCGAAATGAACGCCACGGTCGCTTACACCTGGTGGGCGCAGCGGCGAGGGTTCATACGCAACACCTTGAAGGCGGAGGATTGCGACGTTGTTCTCGGTCTACCTGCGAGCAGCGAGATGGCGCTGACGACAAAGCCTTACTACCGCTCGACATATGTTTTCGTCTACCGCAAAGACCGAGGGATGAACGTCCGCTCTTTCGACGACCCGGTTCTGCGCAACTTGAAGATCGGCATTCATCTGATCGGCGACGACTTTGCCAACGCGCCGCCGGCGCATGCGCTGACGAAGCGGGGCATCATCAATAATGTTGCCGGCTACACCGTCTACGGCGATTATTTGCAGGACAACCCTCCGGCGCGGATCATCAACGCCCTGGTCGCGGGCGAAATTGATTTGGCCATTGTGTGGGGACCGCTGGCCGGTTATTTCGTCAAACAACAATCGGTTCCCCTTGAGATCGTCCCGGTGTCGCCGCAGATCGATCAGCCGTTTCTGCCCTTCGTCTATGACATCTCGATGGGCGTCAGGCGTGGCGACAATAAACTCAAGGAAGAGTTGGAAGAGATTCTGGAACGCCGCCGCACGGAGATCGACGGCATTCTTCAAGAATACGGCGTCCCGCGTGCTTAGATTGGAGTCACCATGCGTCGCGCGCGAGATCAATTGACGGCACTCTTTCTGTTGGCCTTGATTCTTGCTCTCATTGCCTGCGAGCGGGAACATCGGCGCATTGGAGAATCTCCGCCGCCCGCCGCGACAACCGAAG
Organism: Blastocatellia bacterium; assembly: GCA_039648975.1. Lineage (GTDB taxonomy): Bacteria > Acidobacteriota > Blastocatellia > UBA7656 > UBA7656 > DATENM01. Next base: position 3,637 of record JBBWZK010000324.1, on the reverse strand, counting down.
GGGTTCGGCAAAGCGACCTGCAACCGGGAGAGCCACAGCCCAAGGCCGCCATTGAAAACCTTTATGAGAAAAACGCTTATGCGGTCTCTGAAGGCAAGCGCCTGTTTGACTGGTACAACTGTAGCGGATGTCACTCGCACGGGGGCGGCGGCATGGGGCCGCCGTTGATGGACGCGGAATGGATTTACGGCAGCAACCCTGAGAATATCTACAGCACCATCGTCGAAGGGCGTCCCAATGGCATGCCATCGTTCCGCGATAAGATCGGCAGCCAGGAAATATGGGAACTTGTCGCATACGTGCGGTCGTTGAGCGGCCTGTTGCCTAAGGATATTTCGGGCGGGCGCGACGATCACATGGCAGCCAAGCCCGCCGAGCAATCGACGCCGCGCGAGAAACCTGTGCCAAAGCCGGCGGAGCATTCGCAATAAAGCCGCCGGCACCAGATCACCTGTCTTTAGATTGCAGTGGACGCGAATTGAGACTTTCGAGGTTTAGTGCTCAATCTGTCATCTACAAATTTTCGTGAGATGCCGCTTCTCTTACTGACTGGATCAGCGAGGCGCACAGCGAAAAACTGGCGCGCGCTCCGGGCCTATGCAGGTCTTGTCGTCGGGTTGCTCTTTTTCACCGGCTGTCGAGGCGTGCAATCTGCGGTCGATCCGGCGGGGCCGCAAGCCTTACGCATCAGCAAGCTCTGGTGGACAATGCTCATCGTCTGTTCGGCGGTCTTCATTATCGTGCTGGCCGTGCTGCTCTATTCAGTCTTTCGTGCCCATCGTCGAAATCGAGTTGCCGATGAGCCGGGAACCGAGCAACGGTTGACCCGAACCATTTCAGGAGCTGTCCTCGTCACTGTTGTCATTCTGTTCGGGCTGTTGATTGCGAGCGCGCTGACTGGCCGGGCGCTTTCGTCGCAGCCGGAGCAGGACGTATTGACTATAGAGGTCGTCGGTCATCAATGGTGGTGGGAAGTTCAATATGATGACCCGCTACCCGTGCGGACGCTCAAGACGGCTAATGAGATTCACATTCCTACGGGGCAAGTCGTAATGTTGAAGCTGACTTCCCATGACGTGATTCACAGCTTCTGGGCACCGAACCTTCATGGCAAGAAGGATCTCATCCCCGGCCATGTCGCTCTCATCTGGATTCAGGCCGACAGGCCCGGCGTCTATCGCGGGCAGTGCGCCGAATTTTGCGGGGCTCAGCACGCCCACATGGCTTTTCTTGTCGTCGCGGAATCGCCAGAGCGATTCGCCGACTGGTACGAGAAGCAACTCAAACCCGCCGCTTCTCCTGCCGATGCCGCGCTGTCGCATGGACAACAAGTTTTTCTCACGTCGCGCTGTGTGATGTGTCATACGATTCGCGGCACAACGGCTGCGGCCATCTCCGGGCCTGACCTGACGCATCTCGCCAGCCGGGGGACCCTCGCTGCTGGCACGCTGCCGAATACGCCCGATCATCTCGGCGGCTGGGTCGTGAATTCGCAAGTCGCCAAACCCGGCAACCACATGCCGCCGAACGAGTTGAGTCCCGAAGACCTGCAATCACTGGTCAGCTACCTTGAGAGCCTTCATTGAGGCTAAAGAGATATGTCGCAAGCTACAAAAACCATAATCAGGAAAGGGACTCGCGTAAGTATGGATGATGAGCGCGAGCGGCAGCGGCTCGAACAGACATGGCGCACGCCGGGCGGATGGCTTGGTCGGCTGAGTAGCGTCGACCATAAAGTCATCGGCAAACGCTTTATCATCACCGCTTTCATCTTCTTTCTCCTCGGCGGCATCGAGGCGGTGCTGATGCGCATTCAGCTTGCGCGCCCGGAAAGCCGCCTCATCGGACCTGATCTTTATAACCAGATCTTCACGATGCACGGAACCACGATGATGTTTCTCTTTGCGGTTCCGGTCATGGAAGCGATGGCCGTCTATCTCGTGCCGTTGATGGTCGGGACGCGCGCCATTGCCTTTCCACGGTTGAATGCGTTCAGCTATTACATCTATCTGTTCGGCGGCATCTTTCTGTACGTGATGTTTCTGCTCAACACCGGCCCGGATAATGGCTGGTTCAGCTACGTGCCGCTGGCCGGGCCGCAGTACGCGCCGGGCAAGCGCGCCGACGTATGGGCGCAACTGATCACCTTCACTGAAGTCTCCGCACTGATCGTCGCTGTTGAACTAGTCGTCACCATCTTCAAGCTGCGAGCGCCGGGCATGTCGCTCAACCGCATTCCGATGTTCGTCTGGGCGATGCTGGTCACGTCGTTCATGATTATCTTTGCCATGCCGACGGTGGCGCTCGACAGCACCTGCCTAATCTTAGACCGGCTGGTCAGCACGCATTTCTTCAATCAGGCGGAGGGCGGCGATCCCTTGCTGTGGCAACACCTGTTCTGGTTCTTCGGTCACCCGGAAGTCTACATCATCTTCATACCGGCGCTCGGCATGGTTTCTTCAATCATTGGCACGTTCACGCGTCGCCCGGTCTTCGGTTATCTGGCGCTCGTCCTCTCGTTGATCGCGACGGCTTTTATTGGTTTCGGGCTGTGGGTGCATCACATGTTTGCCACAGATGTGCCGCAACTCGGTCAGAGTTTCTTCACCGCCGCGAGCATGATGATCGCAGTTCCGAGCGGCGTGCAGGTCTTCTGCTGGATCGCGACATTGTGGGCCGGACGGCCCATATTCAAAACGCCGCTGCTGTTCGTGCTCGGCTTCTTCTTTATCTTCATCTTGGGCGGTTTGAGCGGCGTGATGCTGGCGTCGGTGCCGCTCGACCTTCAAGTTCACGACACGTTCTTCGTGGTCGCGCATTTTCATTACGTCCTGATCGGCGGCGCGGTCTTTCCATTATTCGGCGGGTTCTACTACTGGTTTCCGAAGATCACCGGGCGGCTGCTAAATGAGACGCTGGGCAAATGGAATTTCTGGCTGCTGCTTATCGGCTTTAACCTGACTTTTTTTCCCATGCATCAACTCGGGCTGCAAGGCATGCCCCGGCGCGTCTACACCTACTTGCCGGAGATGGGATGGGGCGGCCTTAATCTGTTGGCGACGGTGGGCGGCTTGATTATGACGATCAGCGTGTTGCTGTTCATCATCAACGTCTTTCGCAGCCGGCGCTCGGGAGAGCCTGCGGGCGATAACCCCTGGGGGGCAAGCACGCTCGAATGGGCGACCAGTTCGCCGCCGCAGAATTATAATTTTCTTTACATTCCGACCGTCGCCGGGCGTGACCCTCTCTGGGAGCAGGCCGAAGATCAGCCCGTCGTTACCGGGCTGCGCAGCGACATTCGTGAGGTGCTGGTCACCTACACGCTCGACGCCGAGCCGGATCACCGGATCAAATTTCCCAATCCTTCAATCTGGCCGCTGCTGGCGGCGATAGCGACCACCGGGTTGTTTATCGGCTCGATCTTCACGCCGTGGGCCGTGCCGATTGGCGCTGTGCCGGTTACCGTCACGCTGATCGGCTGGTTCTGGCCTACCGCGAAAGGACATCGCGAACAACTCGCCAGCGAAGAACAACCCGCCGAAGCGGAGGATCAACCGTGAAAGAACGATCTGTCATCGATGTTTCTCATCTGCCGGGCTACGCGTTCGGCCATCGCAGCCTGATGTGGTGGGGGACG
>JBBWZK010000158.1:0-4946 GCA_039648975.1 Blastocatellia bacterium | reverse complement strand
TTCGGGACTGCCCGGCGCACCCTCGACGGTCATCGGCGCGGGCAACACGGCTCCGGGAGCGTTCGCTCTGGCAGCGAATCGTTATTTTCATAAGTACGGCGCGAGCAAAGAAGACCTAGCGCGAATTTCGGTGAAGAATCACTACAACGGCGCGCGCAACCGCAAGGCGCATTTTCAGAAAGAGATCACCCTGGAACAGGCAATGAAAGCGCCGATGATCGCTTCTCCGCTCGGCCTGCTCGATTGCTGCCCGACGACCGATGGCGCGGCTGCGGCTATCATCACGCGCACGGAGATTGCGCCGCAATTCACCAAAGACTTTGTGACGATCAAAGCGATGGGCCTGGCGGTCGGGCCGGGCACAGGCCGCCTCGACACAGACTTCGACTTCACCAGCTTTCCCGAAACCCGCGCGGCGGCCCGGCAGGTTTACGATCAAATGGGCGTCCGCGACCCGCGCAAAGAGATCAGCATGGCCGAAGTACACGACTGCTTCTCGATCACAGAGATGATCATTTACGAAGACCTTGGCTTTAGTGAGCCGGGCAAAGCGAAAGCTGACATTGATGCCGGCGCGTTCACGCTCGCGGGCGATCTGCCGGTGAACACAGACGGCGGCTTGAAGTCATTCGGCCATCCCATCGGCGCAAGCGGCCTGCGCATGCTCTATGAGATTTATCACCAACTCCAGGGCAAGGCCGGCGAGCGCCAGGTGAAAGACATGAAGATCGGTCTGGCGCATAACCTCGGCGGCAATCCCGGCTCGTTCACCTGTTCGATCATCGCGCTCGGCCATCCATAGCTTTCGAGCGGTGTGCAAATGAGTGTAGCCTTTGCCACAAAAACACCAAAACACCAGGAATCACCATCTTCTTTGTGTTTCTTTGTGCCTTCGTGCCTTTGTGGCGGTTTCTCTGGATAGGCTGATGTGAAATGATTGCCAGTCGGAGCGCGTAATGATGAATACAAACAACGCCAGCCGTACCGCCGAACATCATTTCAGAAAAGTTATTCCCGGCAGTATAGACACGGTGCGGCAAAGGCTTTGCGATGTGCTGGAAGATTTCGGCTATATTGTGTTGAGCGAAAATCCGCTGCAAGCCAGGCGTCCCGCGAAGCACAATATGATCACGGCTAACGTGCTCGAATACGACACGCAGTTGACCATCGCGCTGAAATCCCTCAGCCCTGCCTCGACCGTCGCCACTTTCGATTACAGCGTGACTTACATCTTCGCAAACAGCGAACGGCTCGCCCTCGAACGCGAAGCCGATGCGATTATCGCGCTGGCCACCGCGCCGATGAAGCAGTCTGTCTGCCCGGCGTGCGATACCGAAAATGCCGGCGGCGTACGCTTCTGCCGCGCCTGCGGCACGCCCATCGCGCGCAGTAAGCTGCCGGCGGAGCTTGAAGTCATGCGCTTGATGGCCGGTGGCAGCGCCGCTCAGGTTGAAGTCAGTTGGGGCGTGGTGCTGGCGCTGCTTACGCCGCTCATCGCGCTGCCGATGATCTTGCTCGGCAAGCCGAAGCTCGTGGCGGTGGGCTGGCTGTTGCTGGCGATAGGCGAGTTGCTGGCCGCTCTCTATCTGCTGTGGGGCTCGCGCCGCCTGTACCGAACGCTCAACGCCAATCAGCCGGCGCAACCGGAAGCGCCGCTCGAAGAACTGAAAGCGGTTTCCGCTACAGAACGCAACCTGCTGCCGCAACCCCCTGCTTCAGTCACCGAAGGCACAACTGAATTGATCGAGCCGCAACCGCTCTCTACTTCAGCAAAGCCCGCCAAAACCACCGGCGCGCTCGATTAACCCATGCGTGATGCGTGTAGGCGTTTAAGTGAAGCCAGTCAACGGCTGACGTTAGGCTTCCCTGTCACGCATCACGCATCACGCATCATTCATCATTTCCGTGTGTTATAGTTGCCTCCTTTGAGGAGAGCGACATGGCTTATACACTGAGCGACGAAGAGCAACTGATGCTCGCCACCGTGCGGCGATTTCTCGAACGCGAAGTCGCGCCGGTCGCAAGCGAGCTTGAGCACCGCAACGAATACCCGACAGAGATCGTCGAGCGCATGAAGGAATTGAACCTCTTCGGCGCGAACGTGCCGGAAGCGTATGGCGGGCTGGAATTGAGCTACACGGTCTTCGCCATGATCTTTGAAGAGATTTCGCGCGTCTGGATGGGGCTTGCGGGGATACTCGGCACGCACACGGTGTTGTGCGACGTGCTGGCAAGGTTTGGCACTGAAGAACAGAAGCAAAAGTATTTGCCTATCATGGCGCGCGGCGACAAGCGCGGGGCGATCTGTTTATCCGAGCCGCACGCTGGCACAGACCTGCAAGCCATCAAAACCACCGCCGAACGCAAAGGTGAGGTGTATCACATCAACGGCTCGAAGATGTGGATCACCAACGCGCGCCGCGCCGAACTGCTGCTCATCCTCACGAAGACCGACCCGAAAGCCGAGCCCGTCTATAGCGGCATGAGCGCATTTATAGCGGAGAAGGGCGAGCCGGGACTGACGGTCAGCCGCGACATAGATAAGCTCGGTTACAAAAGCCTTGAGACGTGCGAAGTCTTGTTTGAAGATTTTCGCGTGCCGGCGGCGAATTTGATCGGCGGGCGCGAAGGCGAAGGCTTCAAGCAGGTGATGACCGGCCTGGAAGCTGAACGCCTGAACGTCGCGGCGCGTGGATTGGGCGTCGCGCGCGCAGCGTTTGAAGAAGCGATTCGCTATGCGCAACAGCGCCGGACTTTTTGCAAGCCGATCTGCGAGCATCAGGCGATTCAATTGAAGCTGGCTGATATGGCAACCAAGATCGAGGCGTCGCGGCTGTTGATTTATGCAGCGGCAGAGAAGAAAGATCGCGGCGAGCGTTGTGATTTAGAAGCCGGCATGGCGAAGTTGTTTGCCACCGAGACGGCGCAGGAATGCGCCCTCGAAGCGATGCGCATACTCGGAGGCAACGGTTACGCCAAAGACTTTCCGGTTGAGCGATATTATCGTGACGCGCCTTTGTTGATCATCGGCGGCGGCACCAACGAATTGCAGCGCCTGGTGATCGCCAAGAACCTGCTCAAGAAGTATTCGATCAAGAATTCGTAATATGCCATTTTATTCTTCAACGAGAAGGGGAACTCTTCGTTAATCGTCATTATTCGTCAAACACTCTCTCGAAGCAACAGCGTTTTTACGCGCCGCACTTGACACTCGCCGATGCAGGGCTTATAAGCCATTACCGCAATCAATGCTCATCACGTTCGATTCAAACGGAGGGGCTATGCTCATTCGCCAGAAAGTCGCTATCGCCATCATTGCGCTTTGCTTACTCGTCAGCGCAACTCAACTTGTTCATGCCAACGGCTTCACGCTTGAACAGGTTTTGTCGTCGCCGTTTCCGTCTGACCTCATCGCCTCGAAACAAGGCGACAAGGTCGCGTGGATATTCGACACCCAGGGCAAGCGCAATATCTGGATTGCCGAAGCGCCGGAGTTTGCCGGAAGGCAACTGACGCGCTACACCGAAGACGACGGGCAGGAACTCAGCGCGCCGGTCTTTTCGCCCGACGGCAACTGGATTGCCTACGTGCGCGGCGGCGAGGCGAACAGCGAGAAGGATATTCCTAACCCGACGAGCGACCCGGCGGGCGCTCATCAAGAGGTCTATGCCGTCAACACACGCACCGGCCTGATCATCAAGATGGGCGAAGGCAACGCGCCGCTCTTTTCTCCGCGCAGCAATCAGGTCATCTTCATAAACGAAGGTCATCTCTGGTCGGCGGCGCTACCACTACCACCGCGAAAAACTGCTGCGGCGGCGAAAAAGCTCTTTGAGATTCGTGGCCAGGTCGAGTCGCCCGCGTGGTCGCCCGACGGCTCGTTACTCGCCTTCGTCTCGGAGCGCGGCGATCACAGTTTCATCGGCCTGTTTGATCCGAAACAATCGAGCATACGCTTTCTGGACGCTTCGATAGACCGCGACATCGCGCCGCGCTGGTCGCCGGACGGGCGTAGCATTGCTTACATTCGCCTGTTCAACGTCGCCGATACCTTGTCAGCCGATAAGGAACGCTTGCTGCCCTGGGCCATTCACGTCGTTGATGTGGCGACCGGCAAGGGCAAAGAAATCTGGCGTTCGGGCGAGTCCGAGATGGATGCGTTTTCGCGGCTGCCGATGGGCGATGACCAGTTGCAATGGGCGGCGGGCAACCGGCTGGTCTTCGCGTCGGAAAAAGACGGCTGGGCGCATCTCTACGCGATTGCTTCGGCAGGTGGCGAGGCGACGTTGCTGACGCCCGGCAATTACGAAGTCGAAAACGTCGCGTGGTCGCCTGACCACACCTTTCTGGTCGTCGCGTCGAACAAAGCCGACATCGATCATCGTCACCTCTGGCGCATTGATCCGAAAGGCGGCGAGCCGCAGGGGATCACCCAGGGCGACAACACCATCGAGATGGCTCCGGTGATTGTCAGTGGCGGCAAACAGATCGCTTTCCTGCACGCGACGCCACTTTATCCGCTCCTGCCTTACCTCATGGCCATCAACGGCAAAGGCACGAAGGCGCTCGCCGGGCAGATTTTGCCGCGTGATTTTCCTTACGAACAGCTTGTCGAGCCGGAGACGGTTACATTCAAAGCGGCGGACGGGCTGGAGATTCATGGCCAGTTATTCAAGCCGAAAAACCTGCAAAGCCGCGCCCCTGCAATCGTCTTCATGCACGGCGGGCCGATTCGCCAGATGCTGCCGACGTGGCACTACAATTACTATTATCACAATGCCTACGCGATGAATCAGTATCTGGCGAGTCGCGGCTATGTAGTGCTGTCGGTGAATTATCGCAGCGGCATCGGCTACGGTCGGGCGTTTCGTGAAGCGCGGCATCGCGGGCCGCGCGGCGCGAGCGAGTATCAGGACATCGTTGCCGCTGGCCGTTACCTCAAAGCG
>JBBWZK010000129.1:0-2561 GCA_039648975.1 Blastocatellia bacterium | reverse complement strand
GAGACACGGTGAGCCGTGTGCTGCTTGACTGTTCCTCTTTCGCCGCGTCGCCGCGTCTCCGTGTCCCCGCGTCTCTCCTTCCGCGTCCCCGCGTCGCCCTTCCCGTTTATCTACTCGGTAAGTAAAGCCGCCAGTTGCACTGCATCGCCAAGCAAGCAGGCGTGACCTGCATGAGTAATGATTTTTACTTTCGCGTTCGGCAGGCGTTCAGCCATAAACCGTGCCTCGCGGATCGACCGCACCAGCAGGTCTTTTTTCGCCGCCACCAGCAGCGTCGGCGCGTGAATCTCTGAGAGCCGGTCATCGAGATCGAGTTCGGCAATCAGCCGCAAACGCCGCCCGTAAGCTTTGCCGCTGACCGTGCGCACGGCTTCGAAGAAGCGACGGCGGTCTGCACCGCGCACGCCGTCGAGATAAAGCCCCAGCAGGCTCGCCGCGCAACGCAGCGGCCAGATGGCTTTGAAAGGCAGCCACGAAGCACCCCACGCGGCAAGCCGTATGCGCAGACGCTGGCGATAGCGCGGAAACGAGTTGACGATCACCAGGCGCTCGACCATCTGCGGATAACGCAGTGCGAAGACCAGCGCCACGCCGCCGCCGAATGATTCCGCGACAATCGTGGCGCGCGGCTCGCCCACACGGCGAATGATCGCGGCGACGTTATCGGCAAGGTCTTCGTAAGAAAAATCATCGTCGTCGGGTTGGCGAAAGGTCACGACGCGAAACGACTGCATAAGCGGCGGCGCTTGCTTGAAGAACAACTCGCCCGTGCCGTCCAGTCCCGATATGTAGACCAGCAGCGGGCCACTGCCATCGATGCGATACGGACTACAGGTCATTGCCATTTAGCCAGTCAAGATACTGTGTTTTATCTTTCTGCCTGATTTCTTCCACCGTTTGTGCATTCATTTTCCAGGTCTCAGACTGCAACTCCTGCGGGTATTCGGCGTAAGCTAAGGCATCGCGATAATCCTCTTTGGCCACCTTCACATATGCCGCCAGCTTCTCTAACTCGCCTTCGCTTAGTTTCAATATAGCGATCTGGACGCGCTCGCGCTCGCGTTCGTATGACTCGACGCCGTAGCGGTCTAAGATCTCCAGAATGCACGATGTGCTTTCGTTGGAAAAGGTCGTCTTGACCTTCTGCAAGACGAGTGCTCTGGTATATCGAATCTGATTTCGCTTCTCTGCTTCAGCGTCATCGTGCAGGGAGTCATCATCAGTTCGTCCGCCCACTCGGCGGGCACTGAATAAGGATCGAAAAAATTGCCTGATCGCCATCATCCGCTCCTACAGAGATGAGATCACCTGGTTATCCTTTATCAATATCTTCGAGGATGCGTTCGGCGGCGGCGCGAGGTTCCGGGCTGTCTGTGATGGCGCGGCCAATGACGATGAAATCCGCGCCGTCGCGGATGGCGTCGGCGGGCGTGGCGATGCGCTTCTGGTCGCCGCCTTTCGCCGACCACGCGGGCCGTATGCCCGGCGTCAGGATGATGAAGCCTTTGGCCGCGATGCGCTCGCGGATCAAGCGGATTTCGTGCGGCGAGGCGACGATGCCGTCAAGCCCGCAGTCGCGCGCCAGTGTAGCCAATCTTACAACTTCATCGCGCAAGTCCGAGGTGATGCCGACATCGGCGAGGTCGCCTTTGTCCATGCTCGTGAGCACCGTAACGCCCAACACCGCCGGGCGCGTGATCCACAGCAGCCCACGGTCGCCGACCGAATGTGCGGCGGCACGCATCATCTCGCCGCCGCCGAGCGTGTGGACGTTGAGGATCGATACTCCCAGCCGCGCGGCGGCTTCGACAGCGCCGGCCACGGTGTTCGGGATGTCGTGATATTTCAAATCGAGAAAAACGCGCTCGCCGGCGCGGACGATTTCGCGTACCAGTTCAGGCCCTTCGGCGGTAAACAGCTGGCTGCCGATCTTAAACATGCCGGCCAGCCCGCTCACCTGCTCGACCAGTTCAAGGGCGCTGCGGCGGTCGGGCACGTCGAGCGCGACTACGAGCCGGTCTTTGGCGGTCGTTGGAGTTGTAACGATGTTCATCATGCGATACTCGCTCTTGGATGAAGCGCCGCGTCAGGCCGTTGATGTTCGGCGCGGCTGATTCGACTATAGTGGAGCGACGCGCAGCGTTCAAGCAGACCGCCTGTGCCTCGGCCAGGCGGACGCCAGAAAACCCACGGCGACTTCATGTCGTCGCGTAAATATGAAATAGATTACTTTGGTTTAAGCGGCGGCGGCGTTATGCGCCTTTAGCCTGGCGCGGGCCGACCGTCGGCTGCGGCACTTCTTCGAGCTTGCGCCCGGTGCTTTCCTGGCCCATCTTAATCGCGCCGTTGAAGAGAGCGCCTTCTTCAATCAACAGCACAGGCGTGCTTACGTCGCCATGCACGTGGCCAGACTTGTGTATCTCGATTTTGGTCTTGGCGATCAGGTTGCCATGCAGCGCGCCTTGAATGACGCAGGTGCCGACATCCACCTGGGCTTCGAGGCGACCCGATTCGCCGATGACCAGCGTGCCGCTTTCGGAAGAGATTTTGCCATCGACTTT
>JBBWZK010000110.1:0-28660 GCA_039648975.1 Blastocatellia bacterium | reverse complement strand
ACCCTGCGGTGGTCGCCCCAGACTGGAAAGTTGTCAGCACTTGAAATTCTTTACGCTTTACGCTGGGGCGACCACCGCAGGGTCGCCCCTACATGATTTCAACCACTTTGTAACCCTTCTAACAATGCAAGCAGCGGTTTATCCAGCCGGGCTATTGCGAATGTCCTTCATATCGTAGCAGGCTTCTAGCCGTGAAGCCGACGATGACTGCGGCAAGCAGACAGCCGACGCCGCCGGTGACGACCGAAAGCGTTGCGCCGACGAGCGCCGCCACCGCGCCCGCTTCCATTTCGCCGAGTTGTGGCCCGCCCATAAAGAAGATCATGTTCACCGAAGTCATGCGCCCGCGCAGATGATTCGGCGTGACCAGTTGGCGAATCGTTTGTCGCAGTACCGTGCTCACCGTATCCGCCGCGCCGGTGATAGCCAGCATCACGAGCGACAGCCAGAACCAGCGCGACAGACCGAAAACAATCGTCGCCGCGCCATAGATGGCAATCGAACCGATCACCAACTTGCCCTGTCGTCTGAGCGTGCCAAGCCGCGCCAGGGCGAGCCCGGTAATCACCGACCCGGCTGCCGGCGCGGCGGCAAGCAGCCCCAGGCCGCGCGCGCCGACTTTCAGAATCTCCGCTGCGAAGATTGGCAGCAACGCAGTTGCCGAAGCGAAGAACGTGGCGATGAAATCTAGCGTCATCGTCTGCACGATGATCGGTGTCCGCCAGACGAAGCGCAACCCTTCGCCGAGCGCCGCGAAGCTCACTTTTGCAACCGCCTGATCGCCGCTCTCAGGCCGACCGCTGGCATGCATAAACAAGAGTGCGATGATGACGGCGAAAAACGAGATGGCGTTGACGGCATAGATCAACGCCGGGCCGTGACCGGCGAGCAGCAATCCGGCGAGCGCCGGGCCAACGATCATCGCCGAGTTGAAGACGACCAGGCCCAAACTCACGGCGTTCGGAAAATCTTCTGCCGGCACGAGCGTCGGCAGCAAAGCCTGCCTTGCCGGATTATCAAAGGCGACGGCTGCTGAGCTGATAGCGGTCAGCAGGTAGATGGGCCACACCGCATCGAGACCGGATGCCGTGATGCCTGCCAGTATTGCGGCGCTGACGAGCATCGCGCTCTGCGTAACGATCATCAGCCGCTTGCGATCTATGGCATCGGCGACGACGCCGCCAATGAGCGAACACAAGATGATGGGTACGACGCGCACCAGCCCGACTAGCCCCAGCGCCAGCGGCGATTTCGTCAAGAGATAAACGTGCCAGTTGATGGCCACGACTTGCATCTGCGAGCCGGTGATGGAGACAAGTTGCGCGAGCCAGAGCAAGCGAAAGTCGCGATGGCGCAAGGCTGGGAAGGACGAAGAACGGCGGTCTGGACTGATGCTCGGCGAACGGTCCGGCGCAGGGGTACGTAAAGCCATCAATAGTAACTTAGCGAGTTCATCCCGCTCTCGCCAGTTGACCGCTTTTCAAGAGCGAAAGCGTTGTCAGCTACGAAGACGTTCAAAAAGGCTTATAGAGCCTTTCTGAAAAGTCCCGTTAGGGACGCAATTTTTATTGTTAATGGCGCAGGAAAGAACGCAATCTCCGTCTGGAGCGAAATGTCAACATTGCGCTCCTGACGGAGATTGCTTCTTGATCTAACCTGACTGCTATAAACATTGCGCTCCTACGGAGCTATCTTTTCAGAAAGATTTATAGACCGTGCCGCCTTTCATCACAAAACGCACGCGCCGGGTTGCTGAAATGTCTCGCGTCGGGTCGCCTTCGACAGCGATGAGGTCTGCCAGCAGCCCGGCTTTGATTCGCCCGATACGGTCTTCCATATGCAGAACGCGCGCATCAACGGAGGTCGCCGCGCGCAAAGCGTCTAAGGGGGACATGCCGAAGTTGACCAGCAGTTCAAGCTCGCGGGCGTTATCGCCATGCGCAAATACGCCGACATCGCTGCCGCTGGCAATCGTCACACCGGCATCGAGCGCGGCTTTGAAGCTGGCGCGTTTGCCTTCCGCGTTCGCGCCGACGCCAGAGACCGATACGGTTGGGCATAAGGCGACGCCATGTTCTTTCATCAAGCGAAAGACCTCCGGCGTTCCGCCATCGCCATGCTCAATCGTCTCGACTCCGGCGAGCACCGCGCGGCGCATCCCTTCGGCGGTCGTCGCGTGTGCGGCAACCGCGCGGCCACTGCTGCGCGCCGCCTCAACAATGAACTTCAACTCATCAAGTGAGAAGGTCGGCGCAGCGGTGTTGTTGGCTCCCCAGCGATAATCGGCATAGACCTTGATCCAATCGGCCCCCTTGCCGATCTGATCGCGCACCACGCGAATCACCTCGATGCCATCGGCTTCTTCAGCGCCTTGCAGAACGTGCCACTCTGCGGCGAAGCCTTTCGGGCCATAGCTGCCGGTCGCCACGATGGCGCGCGTGACCACCAGCATTCGCGGGCCGGGGATAATCCCTTGCTCGACGGCTTGCTTCAATCCAACGTCGGCATAGCCCGCGCCCTCTGTGCCTAAATCGCGAAGCGTCGTGAAGCCGGCCATCAGCGTATTGCGCAAGTGATTTGTAGCGCGCGCTACACGCAAGGCCAGTGATTCGCGGGCGACCTGATCGTTCCAGACGGTTTCGCTGTACGGGTGCAGCAGCACGTGCGAATGCGCATCGATGAGTCCGGGCAGCAGCGTCGTGCCGGGCAGGTCGATGACTTTCACGTCCGCCGGCGCTTTGATCTCGTTTGCAGGGCCGACCGCTTCAATGTGATCGCCGCGCACCAGAACCGCCCAGCCGTTGTGCAGGTCGGCAGATTCGCCATCGAAGAGATGTGCAGGTTTGAGCAAATAGGTGTTTGTCATTTGCGCCGGCGCAGTCTGCGTGCGAACCGGAAGGCTGACCGTTAAACAGCAGAGCAGAACCAGAAGAAGGCAGTACCTTTTCATGTGCATCTCCACAGGTGATGTTTAAGATGATCTGAGGCAGGACTATTTTAAGAGGCATTGTTCGGCTCGGCAATGTGAGGTGCAAGTTTATTTCACAACATTACAACGGCAGCCATAATGTGCTTTACATGCGATCAAGCGGTCAAATGCAGGTCGGTTACGGAGCTGCATGATTAATCTTGCTGCACGATGAGTTCATCACTACCTGCCGGATCATCATAGCCTTCAGGAATGTAAGCGACCCGATAGATGCCTGGATAGCCCGGTGCGGAAAAAATGACTGTGAGTTTTTCCGCATTCAGACCGGAGTAGTTGATGGGATAGATTGAAACAGGTTTTGAGTATTTCACCAAGCCAGAGGTAGGATTCACGTCCGCAAGCTGGAGGGCTAACTGACCGGCGAGTTTGTCAACGCCGGCACCGAAAGACAGCGCGACATGCACGGCGTCGGCGGCGTGAACGACACGCTCCCGCAAAGCCACCTCGACCTTCGATGGCTCTGCCGGCAGAACGCCTTTGGCCCCCAAAAGGGCGGCCATTGTGCGGCGCAGAGTGTCATTTCTATAGATGGTGCCATGTTCACCGCCCACTGGCTGCCCCTGAATCCCAGTTATTGACGCGCTCCATATCGGCACGGTGCCATCTCCGGCATCTTCCAACTCGGTCTTGCGAACCAGAATCTGGGTGGCGTCTACTTGCAGCACGTTGACTGATGAGATCGTCGTTTGCCGGGTTCCCGCAAAGAAGAAGTAGCGCATCGGGCGGCCTTGAATCTGCGGGCGTTTATTGATGTCGAGCTTGCTGTGAAATGTCTGCGCGGCCTGGATATTGGCTGACGAAAGCCCGAGCGCCTGGACGATGCGAGTATCGTAAATATCGACTTCGCTGAATTTCGCTGTCTGATCTTCGTTCCAGGCAAATGGCTCGCCGCGTGGCGGCAACAACTGATACAGCGATGGGTAGCGCGGGTCATTGACGAGCAGTTGCACTTGATCAGCATTCAGGAAGAGCCGTTTTTCCTTGCCCAGTGCGGCGCTCAACGCCAGGGGCGAGCCGCGATGTGGCGTGCCCAGCGTCAGCAGTCGCTGTACCGCTGAATATCCCGGTCGCCCATTGAAGTCACCTGACTCAAGATAGAAGCGGCTGATCAGACCGCCCATGCTGTGGGCAATCAAGGAAATCTCGGTCGCGCTATTTTGCGTGACCGCTTTGTCGATGAGAGCGGCAAGCCCTTGCGCCGCTAGTGCATTGTCCTTGCGCCAGTCATACGGATAGACGTACAAGGTTTTGGGGTTGCTGTCTTCATGAAATCCGCATTTGCCGAGGTCAACGATCAGTTGCCGATATTGCTCTGAAATAGACACCTGGCGTATAACGTCAGTGGCCACCAAGTTAGGGTTCAGCAGTTTCGCCATCTTGTTATAGGGTAGATATAACTCCAGAGGCGAGCCGGGCCAGATGACTTCCTGATTCAGTTGAAGCACCGAACCCATAATGCCGGGAATGACAATCGCTGCGTGGGTTACTGGCATGATCGGTTAACCTAATTGCCCACACTGCTGCTCAACTTGGTGAGTTGGTCGAGCCAGTACTGGTCATCTTCCTGGGGTTTGCCAGGATCTTCTTCCTCGACCTTTTCTTCTTTGGATGAATAGCTCTTCAGCGCGTTAACCACCTTCTGCGCCGCATCTCTGTATTTTTCATCGATGAGCGATAGGCAGTGTTCTTCGATTATGCCTTTTCGAAGTGACTCGACAATCGAGTCCCGGTCGTCATTGAAGTCAAAAAGACAGCCACGATTCTCTTCATGGAAAGAGAGTCGCTTATTCATTATCACGAGAAGCTGTGAGATAATCACCCCCGCCATCGCCGCCTCAAATGGGCGATTGGCCTGAGCGGCGTACTCACGCATATGGTAAGCGGACACCAGGATGACGCGTTTTTCTGCCGTAGAAAAATAGTCCCAATGTACGTCATCACCCTCCTCCCAGGCCACCATGTATGGAGTGATGCCGACCAGGTAGTCAACGCCGATTTGCTGACGAACAATATGCGCGTGGGGATAAAAATCACTGAACATGAAGTTGTGCTGAAAATCTTGTTGCCCGGTTTTGCTGAAGCGCTTGCCCAGACGTTTGCGTGCCCATTGGCTGAAAAGATCGGCATGGATGACGAGTCCAGCGGGCACCGGTGCTCGCAGATCAAAGAAGGTGAAGGCAGATTGCGCTTTATTGATTGTGTCGATGACGGCAGATAGTCCGCCGACTTGGGCGTCCAGATCCCAGATGGCAACCGTCACGACCTTCTCGCTGCGTTGCAGATCGGTCACCACACGTCGCAATTTGGCTGCCACTTGCTCTCTGGGCTGGACCAATTTTTGTGCATACGTGCTGGCAATTAAGGTGCGCGACAACTTCGGATTCAGGGATTCCAGGACCTCAGCAAGGCCGGGGTCGCGCTGGCGCACTTCTTGCAGCCGCTGATGGGCATCCGAGGCGTCGCCTGCGGCGGGCGTTGCCAGGTCAACTCGCCGTTTCGCCCGCTCGCTGGCCTCTTCTTCCGGACGGTAAATCAGCGTGAATGGCGATAGCTTCATGGTTGAAACACCTTTTGTCCATCAATGTAGCGGTAGAGGGTTGGAATGCCCCATTCCAGCGTCGCATATGGCGGGCTATCCAACCCAAGTGATAGCTTAACCCGCCCCTCATTCACTGCCAAGTCAATGTCCCCGGTGTTGAAAAGCATTGCATACAACGGCCCGACAAAGGTAGCAATGGATTCATCCGGGACGGGAAACTGATTGGCAACAACCGCCGGAATGCCGGCGCGCAGTAACGCCTCGGCGACGACATTGAACGGATCAGCGGTGTTTCCCGCAGCGGTGAGACAGGCGCTCAAGATGGCGAGCCTGATGCCGCGGTCTTGAAAGATAGCGGCCAGGTTGCTCGCGCTGTAGGGGAGCGATTGATCGTTCTTTTTTGAGTCTACCAACATGAGATAACCTTCGCCGGTTATCGGATCAACGCTGCCGTGCCCCGAAAACTGCAAGATGTCATACTTGTCGTTTCGCTTCTGAAAAGCCGCGAAGAGTTCTTCAGGCGTCCCTGGAATTACTTTCAATTCGTAGCTACTGGCAGGAACCCCCGCCGATAAGGCAATGGCGCTCTCAATCTGCGATTTCACCCTCGGCCAACTAACCAGCGTTTGATCCTGAGGGACGGCGTAGACGAAAAGGATTTTGATTTTTGTGCCATTTGCCGCAAGTTGTAGCGGCAAACGCGGCGTGCGGCCAATCGTCGGGATGATCCGCACAATTGAGCGATTAAGCCAGGGGCCTGAATTCTGATTTGGGTCTTGCAAGTACTCCCAGGGAAGGGATTGCATATCCGGGCGGTTCGTTAAGATGTGAATACGGATCAACACGTCAAGTGGTAAACGGTCGTATAAGTGCTTGACTTCGCCACGGACGATATAACTAAAAAGGGCGCGGCCAAAATTGGTTAGCTCGGTCTTCATTGGCCGCTTCTGGTTGAGCAGCAAGACCTGATTAATACGATCTCTGAACGCCCTCAGAGCCTTCAATTCGTTACCAGAAGGCAGGTCGACGATTGCAATGTCTGAGCCACACCGTGCAAAGACGATGGTCGCTTTTTTCGTTCGAGGGCTGAGAATTACCAGTTCCAGTGTGTCTGCCACGTTCCCTCCGTAAAAATCCCCGAAAAATGAAATGGCAGTGAGAAAATGGTTTGCTGATTCGACGGTGTCCTGCTCACTAAGAGAACCGGTCAGGTTCTCGTTTGCAGTCCTGGACGCACGGACAACAAAATATTCTTTATGATACTGGATGTCAACTAGAAAGTAAGAAAAGTTCCGAATGAATTGATTTTGATCTGAGCAATTCGATCAATGATTCCTATGCTATTGCAATCGAACGGGAAAACAATTTGTTGGCCAAGTTATGCCACCGCCGTTCGTGACATCTCTGGCTAACCGCATCTCGAACGTTGAATGATGTATTCTTGCGCTGCCACTTGATCTCTACCTTCACTAGAATCTGACTTGGTTAGCGAGGATTCGTGACGCCGACCTGCTGGCACATCTCAAGCAGCGGGCAGGTCGAACAGTGCGGGCGCTGATTGGTGCAGATGTGTTTGCCGAACGGCACCAGCAGGCGGTTGATTTCGACCCAGTAGCGACGCGGCAGTTTCTCCATCAGCGCCGTCATGGTCTTTTCAGGCGCTTTTGCGGCGACGTAGCCCCAGCGGTTGGTGACGCGATGCACGTGAATGTCTACGCCAATGTAAGGTTGATCACAGGCAATGCCGAGCACCAGATTGGCGCACTTCGGGCCGACGCCTTTGAACGACAGCAGCACGTCGGCGTCGCATGGCAACTGGCCGCCATATTCGCTCGCGACGCGTTCGGCGATGGCATGGAGGTTATAGGCTTTCTGCTCGTGAAAGGTAGCGGGGCGAATGATGGCATCAATCTCCTGCGGCGAAAGCGCCCGCATCTCATCGGGCGTGCGCGCCCGCTCGAACAGGCGACGTGCCGTCGGCAGCATCACTTCATCATAGGTGCGAATCGAGATGATGCAGGCGACGAGTTGCTCGAAGGTCGATGTGAAGCCGTCTTCGGCAAGCTCGAACATCGCGGCTTTCGGAAACGGCGCGACGGCTTTGCGAAGGCGACGGATGGCTGTGTCGATGTCAAACGGTTGTTTCACCATTGGCATTCACGCGGATTAAGGATTCACTTGTCCACACGCTTCAATGAAGTTGATCTTACCACAACGATAACCGCGTACGGTGCGATTGTACTGCGATATGCGCATCGCTTAAAGACGCTCAAGCGATGCGCACGCCGCGCCGCACGGTGATACGAGAGCCGAGCGCGACAAACGCCGAACTCGGCCCGGCGTTCAAGGCTTCAACGAACTCTCCGCCGTACACCGCGCGCACGTCGCAAGCGAATTTGCGCTCCGTTGCTTCCCAGACCAGCCAGCGCGGGTGTTCAACCTGATACTCGACCGTGCCGCCGTCACGCTGCACGGCATAGCCCCAGTAATGCTCCGTGATGAACTCAGCTTCCGAGCCGTCAATCAGCGGACGGGCCGCGCCCGCCGTCTCGGCGCGCAACGTGTTCCAGCCGTCTCCGGTTCGCCAGCCGTATTCAACGCCGCCACGCTCGACGGGCGATTCAGCCAGTTCGATGCGATGGCGCATCCGCCTGGCAATATAGTTCTCGTTATAAAAAAGGCGCGCGCCGATAGCAATGGCGCGACGCGGGACGATCTCTTTGATGAAGACAACGCCGCGCCGCCAGCCGTCCTCGGCCTTGCGCCGCACGTAGAAGCGCAGGTTCACTTCTTCGAAGCGCACGTGAAACGGAATCTTGATGCCGAGCACGCACGTTTCTAAAAACATGAAGCCGACGACGCTCACCATCGTCTTGTCGTTCCAACTGTCCAACTCGGTGCCGCGCGGCACACGCGCAGCCAGAAGAGCCGGGTCAATTTCGTAGTTGAGCATGGCCAGATACTTCCACTGGCCTGTGAGAAAAACGGGCGCTTGCTTCATGAGTTGCCTGTGTGAGCGAGATTACACTGAATCAATAAACCGCGAGCGCACTTCAGGCGACGGTATCGGACAGCTATCGTGCTTGCCGAACAGCCGGTAGCGATAACGCGCGAACAGATCGTAATAGAGATCGCGCAACGGGCGCGGCAGTGTGCGAAAGATGAGAAAGAACTTCCACCAGCCGCCCAGATAAGCCGCGATGCGCAGCGCCGCCTCCGAGCGAATGAAGACGCGCTCTTCATCCGTGTCGGGCGACTGCTCGACCAGCACCACCGAATCGACGTCCTTTAATTCGGGATGGCGCGCCTTGACGGCTTCGCCATAAGGGCTCTGCAAAGCGGCAAAGCGCATGGTGCCGCGCCGGTCCCGCTGCAAAATCATCTGCACCGATTGATTGCAAAAACCACAAAGCCCATCGTAGAGCAGCACAGGATACGATGGCGCAACTGTTTGACTCATCGATCAACTCCGGCAAGTGATTTCGTGCCTTTAACGGCGAAACAGCAGCGATAGGGTCATCGCCAAGCCGATGAAGATGACCGCGCCGCGCGCAAAGCGCCGACCCATGCGCCGCGCCAGGCCCGCGCCGCCATAACCGCCGGCAATCGCGCCAATCGTCATGACCAACGCCGCCGGCCAGTGCACCGGCCCATACAAGATAAAGTAAAACGAGGCGATCACATTGATGCAAACGGCAAAGAAATTCTTCAAGCCATTCATCTGGTGAATGTCGTTGAGGCCAAGCAAACCGAGCACGGCCAGCATCACAATCCCATTGCCCGCGCCAAAATAGCCGCCATAGGTCGCTGAAAAAAATTGCAGAATGATCGCGCCAGTCCACCATGCGCGGCCCGGCTCATCCGTCGCGCGCGGCAATTGATCCGCCTCATTTATTGATGCACTGGCGACATCTTCTTGCTGCAGCTGGCGATTCTGGCGGCGCAGCCAGCGCATCACCGGTTCGCCGACGGCAAAGAGAATCGTCGCGAACAGAATCAAGAAAGGCACGATGGCGGCAAAGGTGCTCGACGGCGTCTTCAACAATAACAGCGCGCCGACGAGTCCTCCGGCGATTGATGGCGGCGCGAGCCACAACATAAAACGGCGGCTATTGCGCAACTCGCGGCGATAACCGACCATGCCGCCGAGCGAACCGGGCCACAGCGCAATCGTGCTGGTGACGTTGGCGGCTTTCGGGTCAATGCCCATCCAGATGAGCGCCGGGAAAGTCAGCAACGTGCCGCCGCCGGCTACCGAATTCATCATGCCGGCAGCGAACGCCGCGCTGAAAATAATCACACTCTGCCAGAGATGAATGGTCACGCGCTCAGACTAACATAAACAGGAAGCAGTAGGCAGTAGGCAGTAGGCAGTTTAGACGGCTTGAAAGTATCCAATTATAGCGAGAAAGAATTGCTCCTGATAAATATTAAAAACAAAGTTGACGCAGAGCATCACGGCTTCCTGCTTCCTGCCTACTGCCTACTGAGCTTGGATCGCGTGTAGACGACGCGGAAGCCCTGGCGTTCGACGTTGCGCTGCGATGTGCTGCCCGGCAGCGTCGACACCATAACGATGTCGCAGTCCCGTTCAGCCGCAAACGCCAGCCGGGCGCGCAGCAAGGCGGTCTGTGCGCCGCGATTGCGAAATGCCGGCAGAGTGCTTGCGCCGCCGAGCGCCGCGACGCCGTCATGCATCGTCAGCACACCGCCGCCGGCCACCTGCCCGTCAATTTCGGCGAGAAAAAAAGCGCCCACCGCGCTGTGCAGCGAAGTGATCATGAGATCAATCATCATCTGCGGCAACTCGCCTTCCGGCAGGAAGCCGCGCGCCACGGTTTCAGCCCACAAGCGCGCTTCATGAGTTTCAGGATGGCGAACCCGCACCGCGCTATCGAAAGACAACTGCGCGTCTTCGGCTGAGAGCTTGCGCACCAGGACGTTGGAGAACTCAATCAGCGAGTAGCCGCGCCGGCGGAAGATATCGACGATTGACAGATCGGCATACGGGCAAAGCTCGACGTTCGTGGCCGCGCCGCGATTGTGGAAGAACTCTTCCATTCGCGCAATCTCATCTTCTTCGACCGGGCCGCTGAGTCCGAGCGCGAAGGCCTGGGTGACCGGCGAATCTATACCGGCAAAGATCGCCCAGCCGCCGGCAAACGGTTCCGCCGTTGCCGCTGACTCAGGGAATAAATCGGCAGCGGCGCGGGCGAAGGCGACGCCGCCATGCGCGTCTGTCAGTTCCAATCTGTGAGCAAAGTTACGATCAATGAATTGCACGGTGAGATCCTTTAAGGCCAATCGCCGGGCAGCGCCTGCGGTCGTTGGTTAGCGGCTTATCCCAGATAGCGTTTGATGACGCGAGTCATGATTTCAACGCCTGCCGCGAGCGCCGATTCGTCTATGTCGAAGCGCGGCGAATGATGCGGATGCGTCAGGCCGCGCGCTTCGTTGCGCGTGCCCAAAAAGAAGTAACAGCCCGGCACGCGCTCCAGGAAATAGCTCATGTCTTCGCCGCCCATCGTCCGCACGCTGTCATCGCGGATGACGTTCGCCTGGCCGACCACCGAGGCAGCGCAGTCGGCGACCAGTTCGCAGACTTCAGCGTTGTTGACCAGCGGCGGCGTCTGACGTTTGTAATCGAGCGCGTAGCTCGCCTCCATCGCTTCACAGACGCCGCGCACGACGCGCTCGAACAGTTCAGGGATGCGCCCGTGAGTTTCTTGGCTGAAGGTGCGCACCGTGCCGCGCATCTCGACCGCACCGGCGATGACGTTGAACGCCGAGCCGCCGGTGATTTTGCCTACCGTGACGACCGCCGGATCGAGCGGCGAGACGTTGCGGCTGACAATCGTCTGCAAAGCGGTGACGACCTGCGCCGCGACGACGATGGCATCAACGGTCTGTTGCGGCATCGCGCCGTGGCCGCCGCGCCCTTGAATCACCAGAGCGAACTCATCAACAGCGGCCATCATCGGCCCGGCGTAGATGCCGACGGTGCCGGCTGGAAAGTTATTCCAGACGTGCAGACCGATGGCCGCCGTCACGTCCGGCGACGCCAGCACACCGTCTTCGATCATCGCCGGTGCGCCGTTGCCGCCTTCTTCGGCAGGCTGAAAAGCGAACTTCAAGTGGCCGCGAAACTCGTCGCGCTCTTCGGCCATGCGCTTAGCGACCGCCAGCGCAATGGCGACGTGCGCGTCGTGTCCGCAAGCATGCATGACGCCGTCGTTTTGCGAGCGATAAGCGATAGCGTTTTCTTCGCGCACCGGCAGCGCATCCATGTCTGCACGGTAGAGCAGCGCCCGCGCGGTTTCGGCAGCTACCGCAGAATCAGCCTCAGAAGCCGCTTTCGCGCCTTGTAGCAAGCCGACCACACCTGTGCGCCCGACGCCGCGCGTCACTTCATAACTCTGTCCGGCGAGCCGCTCGGCAACCAGAGCCGCCGTGCGCTGTTCGTTGTAGCCAAGCTCCGGGTGCGCGTGAACGTCGCGCCGGTCGGCGATCAACTGCTCAATGTCAGCGGGCGAAAGCGACAGGGCGGATTGAATGTGGCTTGCCATAAATTCTCCGAAGGAGGCAGGAAGCAGTCAATATCTCTTTGCCAAGCTCCGTTAGGAGCGCAATGTTTATAGTTGTTGGCGTCAAAAAGAGCCCAAGCCCCGTCGGGGCGCAATGTCAACATTCCGCTCCTAACGGAGCTTGGCAATGAACCTGCCTCCTGTCTACCGTATGCGATCAATGCCGTGCGCGTCTTCTGCCGGAGCGGCAGGGCTTGCGGCAGCACGCGCGTGTTCTTCTTTCAAGAGATTGAGCATGGCTTCGCGCCGGTCATACAGCCGCTTCAACGGGCGCGGCTCGTGGCGGGCCATCGCATAAGCGGTGATGATGGGCAGCGCGATAGTCGAATCGACATAACAAACCACTGCATCGGGCAAACGGTCGGGATCGATCTTGCCCCAACTCACCGCTTCTGCCGGAGTTGCGCCGGAAAGCCCCCCCGTGTCTGGACGGGCGTCGGTCACCTGCAAGAAATAATCGTGGCCTTTCTCTTCGATCTTCAAGACCTCTTGAATCTGCGGCTCGGTTTGCAGCATGAAGTTTTTCGGGCTGCCGCCGCCAAAGATCAACACCGCCGATTTGCCGCCGCCGCGCTTGGCTGCGAGAACCAGTGAAGCTGTCTCGTTGACGTCCGCCGTCACGTCGTAACGCAGTCGGTTGCCGGTCAAGGCTTTCGCCGCGACGTTCATGCCGATGGAACTGTCGCCGGGCGATGAGGTGTAAACCGGCACGCTCGCATCATAAGCCGCGGCCAGCAAACTCTTGCGCCCCAGCCCCAGCACGCGCTCGCGCTCGGCGATGTACTTGCCCGCCAGATAGTGAAATTCCGCCGTGCTCATATCGCGCTGGAACTCTGGCCCTTCGATCATCTGGCGATAGAATTCATCGGTTGAAAGTAAGACATCATACTCAAAGAAAATATCGTAGATGCGCACGACGCCCTCTTCGCGCAGGACGACATCAGAAATCTGCGGGTTGCCGCGATGCAACTTGAGACCGATGCCGAAGTGGGTGTCATGGTAAAGATTCGCGCCCGTCGACACAATCCAATCGACGAAGCCGTGTTCAATCAGCGGAATGATCGCCGACATGCCCAAGCCTGCGGGGGTCAGCGCGCCGGTCAAGCTCATGCCGACGGTCACATCATCGGCAAGCATTTTTTCAACGAATAACTGACAGGCTTCGCGCAGCCGCGCGGCGTTGTATGCCAGGAAGGATTGCTCGACCAGTTCGGCCACCGTCATCTGCCCCGTCACCGGCTTGGGATCAATCGACGCGCCGCCCAGATAATGATGTCCTTTTGCCATCCTCACCTCCAATCGGATGAGTGACAAGTGACCAGTGACAAGTGACAAGAGAAAGACGCCCAGCCTTTCTTGTCACTTGTCACTGGTCACTTGTCACTTCTGATTAGGTTACGGGCAAGCGCCGAGGGATGCAACCGCGAGGTGAAGGATTATTCGGCGAGATAAGGCCGCAAGGCGTCGATGACTTCGCCGGGCACGAAGACCGATTTGAAAGTGGAGCGCGAGACGCAGGCCAGGACGACATGGCCTTCGGCGACCAGATCGCTTTCGCCTTTGCGATTCACTTCAAACCGCAGGGTCAGCGATTTATTGCCTATGCGCGCGACGTAGGCCGAGACTTCGATGAGATCGTCGAGCACGAGCGGCTTGCGAAAGTCGAAGTGAATCTGCACGCGCGGCAGCCAGATGTCCAGACGGTCAAAGACGACCGAATAAGGCAAGCCGACGGTGCGAAAGAGTTCCGTCTCGGCGATCTCGAAAAAGCGCAGGAACTGGCCGTAATAGATAATCCCTGCGCGGTCAATGTCTGACCAGCGGACGTGTTCGGTGATGGTAAATCGCTTGTGCATATGGCTGCGCGGTCATCAATCCGTATCGTAAGACTCAATGCCAAGGGTTTCGTAAAGCGTAGCGGCTTGCGCTTTCGGGGGCGGTCGCAGCGGCACGTCGAGGACGCGCACGGTGGTGATGCGCCCGCGCTGGCGAATGGCGATCTCGTCACCAACGCGGACTTCGCGGGCGCTCTTGGCCGGCGTGCCGTTCAATCGCACAGCCCCGGCTTCGCACATCTGCTGGGCAATAGTGCGGCGTAGCACCAGGCGTGAGAGTTTCAGGAAGAGGTCGAGACGCATGTTTGAGACGTGGGGACACGGCGACGCGGGGACGCGGCGATTGATTGCGGGAGTCTGTCGCACGCATTATGCGGTTCTTCACCGCGTCGCCGTGTCCCCGCGTCTCCGCGTCACTCTTTTTCGGCCTTCGCCTGCGCCGGCTGGTAGCCCTTGGCGATTTCGATGAAAGCTTCTTCGCGCAGTTTCTTCAGATATTTCTTGCGCGCCTCTTCGGCGCGTTCCATGGTCGCGGCGCGGGCGACCATCTCCTGCACTTCCTTGTCTTCAAGCGGGCGCACGGTAGCGTCTGTGCGAGCATCGACGCGGATGACCTGAAAACCGTCCGGCAAGCGAATCGGCTCGGTCACCTCGCCGGCTTTCAGCGACGAAACGGCGGCGGCGATCTCTTCTTTCAATTCGCTCGGCTTGAAGACGCCGAGTTTGCCGTCCTGCGCGCGCGATGCACGCGTCGCCGGCGTGTTCGTCTTCACCGCATCAGCGAAGCTGCCGCCGGCGCGCAACTCGGCGACCAGGCGACGGGCGCGTTGCTCGACATCAGCCGCCGTGTGGCCTTCCAACGGCAGGAAGATTTCCGACAGCGTCACCTCGCCCGGAATGGTCAGTTCGGCTTTGTGCTTCTCGTAAAACTCGCGCTTCTCTTTTTCCGAAAGCTTCTGATAGATGGGCACCAGCACTTCACGCTGGACGACATACTGTTGCTGCAAGCGGCGGCGTATCGAGGCGCGCGCATTTTCCGGATCAACGCCTTGATTGCGCATCGCCTGTTCGAGTTCGGAGAGCGTCTTCATGTTGCTCTCTTTCATGATCTGCAACATCTGCTGATTGACTTCGGCTTCCACGTCAATGCCCAGTTCTTTGGCCTTCTGTTCGAGCAGCATGTCTTCGATCATCAGATCGAGCACGGTCGGCTTTAGCCTTTCAAACTCGGCATTGAACTCGGCGGCGCTCTTGCCCTGCATCTGGCGCTTCAACTCTTCTTTGAAGGCTTCGGTTGCCGCCAGATAATCGGTGCGTGTAATGATGTCGTTATTGACGCGGGCGACGATTTCGTTGACCAGTTCAGGCTCCTGCGCGCGCGCGGTCGTCGCAAGCCCCAGAATGAAGGCCATCGCCAGTGTAGTTACTACAAATCTCATACGGCACATCCTCTCGTCGATAAATAATGAACGATGCATGATGAATGATGAATTAGAAGAAACTTGCCTCCATAAATTCATCAATCAGCAATCAGCATTCTTCGTTTAGGTTTCGGCTGGTTTCGTAAAGTTCAATTATGCCTGAGTTGCCCCGTGTATGTGAAGCCTAGCGTGGCGTCATGAATTTTAATGCTGGCTTTTTCGAGCAATCGCTCAAGCGCAAGGTCTACGGCCTGCTGATTCTTTTGCGCGATCAATTCTTCGGTGAGCTGGGCGCGGCGGTCGTCGAGCTGGGCGCGGCGCTCTTCCGGCGCGTGCGGCTGGATGCGCTGTTCGAGCTTGAAGAGATGAAAGCCGTAGCCCGATTCGACGACTTGGCTGACATCGCCCGGTCTGAGCGGTTGAATCGCAGATTCGAGCACATCCGGCAACTGGCCTTCATCGTAGCGGCTGAGGCCGCCGGCTTCCGCATTCGGCGCATTGGAATGCAGCCGCGCGAGGGCCGCGAAATCGCGCTTGCCTTCGGCGACCTCGCGGCGCAAGGCGTCGGCCTCATCGCGCGTCTGCACGCGAATCTCGCGCACCAGAAAGCCGGGCCTGTCGGTCAGCCGCGATTGATTCTGCTCGATATAATGCTGCGCTTCTTCGCTGGTTACGCGCACGTCGCCGAGCACCATCTGGCGATAATATTTTTCGGTGAGCAGGTCGCGCCGCATCTCTTCGCGCGAGCCGTTGTTTGCCGCCATGGCGCGCAATTGCGGATTCTCCTGCGCCGCCTGCTCGATCTCGACTTCGGCGACCGTGAGGCCGGCGCGCTCGGCATCGGCAAGCACCAGGCGGCGGCGCAGGTATTCGTCGAGCATCTGGCTGCGCAACGCATCGCCCGTCTCATTGTTGGTGATGTCGCCGAGCTTGGTCGCCACGAACTGCTCGAACTCGGCGCGCGTCACGGCTTCGCCATTGATGGAGGCGATGACCGGCGAGTTATCGTGGTTTTTCTTACAAGCCGCCGACAGAGCGGCCAGCAGGCCGAAGATGATGATGATCGCCGCGCGTCTCACGACTCGTTTGCCCTGCTTTGGCGCGCAAGGTATTGTGAAATTTTTATGACTTTCAACACACATATTGACAGAGAAAATTACCGATGATATAGTCGCCCTGTCCAGCAATCAGAATCGACGAACAGGCAGTTGGGGTTATCACAACCACAAATATCTCAACACCGGGTGCCGTCGCTTTCCGCAACCTCCCGTGCCATAACGACAAGTCGTAATTAAGCTTGCCTCAAAGATGTCCTCACCGTTTTACAGGAGAATCTTGACCTGTCTTTGCGGTGAAGCCGGCGCTTCATCGCAGCAAAGATAACGGGCAAAACAGCCTCCAGCTTGGCGGCGAAAAGCTGTCTTGCCCAAACACATCACCTGTCAAAGGAGCGTGTCATGCCAACTATACCTGTTGTGAATCAGCCGGGCAAAGCCCTTGTGCGCCCGGCGTCAAGATCGGTTCGGAAAAGCAGACCGTTTTTGCTTTTCGTTGTGCTGATAACCTTTTTCGTGCCGGCGCTGTTGACGCTTTACGGCTTGAATGCGCGCCGCGTGGATGCTTCGCCAATGACTGCGCCTGAGATAACCGGCGCAGCAATGCCGGCTCCTGCGCCGCCGCCGAGTGACGACCAGATCATGAACTTCGCGTATTTCATCGAGCAAGGCGATATGACTTCGACGCTGCGGCTCAACAATAACCTGCCTGAGGCGATGGCAGCGACCGTGACTTTCTTCAACCGCAACGGCGAATCGTTCACCGCGCCGCCCCTGCTGTTGCCGCCGCAAGACGTGCAACGCTTTCCGGTCGCCGAACTGGCGGCCAATGCGCCGGGCGATTTCCATTCCGGCAGCGTGCAGGTTGCCTATCACGGGCCGCCGATGGCGGTGACCGGCCAGGTCAGTGTGGCCTCTGCCTCCAGCCACGTCATCTTCGAGTCGTTTCCAACCATGGCAATGGGGTTTGCCTCCTCGCGGCTCGATGGCATCGTGTGGATTCCAGATGCCGGCACACAAGCAAGCGCGGCGCTGACCAACACGACGACCGATATGCTGACGGTTAACATCGGCACGGCAACCAATAGCAAGTCGCTGACGCTCAATGCCCACGAGACGCAGGTCGTCGATTTGAAAGAGTTTCTCATCAACCGGCAAGACGTGGGGGCGGCGCTCATCCGCATCGAGCATAACGGCACGCCGGGGGCGGTCATCGTCACTAGCTTTGCGCTGAATGAAAAGACTGGCTTTTCCTGCAACCTGCCTTTCGTTGATCGCGCCACGGCAAAAACCGCTCACCTGGCGGGCGCGCACGTTCGCTTTGGCAAGCCCGGCAGCAAAGAAGGCTTTCCCGCCGGGACGCGATTCAATGCGCCGCTGCTGATTGCCAATGTCGGCGACAAGCCGACCGAAGCGCGCGTCTTTGTCGATTACACGATTGCTGGCGTCTCCGGTCGTGCTGAGGTTGCCAGGTTAAAGCTTGCGCCTGAGCAAGTGCGGCAGGTCGAGCTATCCACTGCAATGGCGCGATTCGGCGTGCCGGGGCCGGTCGATGATGCCGGCGTGGACATCGAAACCAGCGGCAATTCTGGCGCAGTCATCGCGCGTTTGACGAGCGTTGACCAGAGCAGTGACTTTGCCTACGACATGCCAATCAAAGACCCGCTTGCTGAATTGATGCGCGTCGGTGGCAGCTATCCCTGGCGCTTGGACAATGGCTTCAACACCGTGCTGCACCTCAAGAACACCATCGCCAAGCCGGTCTTTGCTCTCGTTCAGGTGCGCTATCCGGGCGGCTCTTACAACCTCGAACGCTTGCCGCTTGCGCCCTTTCAAACCATCGCCGTTGACCTGCGTGCCTTGCGCGACGGCCAGCAGCCGGATATTCGTGAGGCAGTGATGCCGAAGGAAATCGACAGCGGCCAACTCGTCTGGTTTGAAGAGCAGATCGGCTCGCTCATTGGACGCGCCGAGATCAGCAGCCCGCAAGCCGGTGTGGCCAGCAGCTTCAGTTGCCCGGAGCCCTGTCAATGTCCGCCGAGCTTCTCAACCGCCTTTCTAACGCCGACTTCATCGGTCGGGCCGATGGGCGGCACGGCGCACTTCACCGCCAATGAGCGGCGGCAGGATTGTCACGGCGCGCTCTACGGGCCATACAATCGGACTTCAGATAGCACCTGGCATTCGGACAACACCAGTGCGTTTACCGTGAGCGTCGGCACAGTCTCGTGTTTGCACCCAGGCAGCGGCAATGTGACGGCGCAATTTACGGCGACGATCTACACCCTGAATTGCTTCGAGCAACACCCCGCGCCGACGGTTGGCGGCCCTGTACAGGTCTTTGATTTCGCTGTCACCTTTAACACTTTCGCGGTCAATCCTTCAGGAACGGGGGGAAGCTCTAGCGCGACGGTGACCGTTTCCACAACGCCGGTGACGGCCAATCAGTCGCTCACCATGTTTCTGGGCGAGATCATTGACAGTGGCGGGCACATCTCGCATAGTGGCGCGCGACCTCTGGGCAGCTTGGCGGCCATGCAAGGCACGACTGGAGCCGACGGGAAGTTTCAGACCAGTTACAGTGCGCCGATGTTTGGCGGGCAGGTGGGCATCTTCGCGCGTTTCGGCACTGAGGACCGGGGCGAGCGGATGACTGTCAGCGTCGCTAACTTAAATTCGCTGGGTGCAGGAACAAACTATAATCTGGTTGGGGCGACAACGCCACACCCCGGTAATCATTACGCTACGGCGGCGGCGCTCAGCAATCTGCCGTTGATCGCCAATGATTATCATACCCAGTTTTACGGCCAGAACCCCATCCCGGATGCCGAGAAGCTGCTATACAACGACATGAGTTTGATCAACGGTGGAAAGTTTGATCTGTCGAACAATTGGTGCACGACCTGCTCTCACGCTGAGCATCAGGTAGGCATCAACTGCGATGTGGGTTCCAACAATGTCCCTGTAAATCGATGGACACAGTTGACGCAGATCTTTGCACAAAGAGGCTCACCGAATTACCTGGATGAGACGGCGACACTCAACCACTGGCATTTGAGGTTTTAGTAATGCGACTTCTACTGATGTTCGTGATGCTCGCGCAGATGGCAGGCGTCTGGCAATCGTCGCCGCAGACGGTGCAGCGCCTGCCGCTGCAAAAGAAAGAGATCGTCCTTGAATCTCCCAAGAACTACGCGCAGCGACTGGTGCGCATCGACCCTGCGACGGGCAAGGAGGTCTACTATGATCCCAAGCCAGAGGTGGTGCTTCTGGATGCGAAAACAGGAAAGCACGGCTTGAGGTGGATTGGTTATGATGGCAAGCAGAAGACGATCATCTACTACCGGCCTGATGCTTTCGAGGCGATTATCAGGGCTTCGGTAATCAGACGGTCGTCGGGCGAGTATCTGTATACTTATACCATCGAGAATGCAACTTCAAGCGCACAAAAGGTCGAGGGCTTCGCCCTACAAACTTTTGCCGCCGATGTGCGTCCCTTGAAAATTCCAGATGTGTATACTGGGGAGATGTCAAAGAACGCTGTGATGAAAGAGGGCAATTGGGCTCATTTTGGTTTCCCCAGCGCCGGGCAAGCCGTGGCTCCGGGACGACGGCTAGAATTGAAACTCCTGTCATCTGCTCCACCAGGACTGGTTGAGTGCCGTATGCATGGAATTCTCGGCATGAAAGGCGTGGGTGAGGAACCGCCTCTAGAACTCGAAAACGTTCTTCCAGGCTACGAGGCTTGGCCGAGTGGTTATACCATCGGCCCGGTTGATCAACTCAAATCATTCTCTGTGACCAAGCGAGCGAAGTATCTTCGCAATCGGCTTGCACAGTTCCAACAACTCGGATGGATCGCCGCTGAGCTTGTGCCCTGGTATGAACAAAACCTGCAAGCCAACCGACTCGGACAAGTCTTCAAGCGCGCGATGGAAGACTTCAAAGCCGGCAAGCTTACCTCTGAGTTGCTGGCAATGATGCAGTCTGCATCACAGTAGAAGGATGCAGGGCAACAGGAAGACCCGCTGGCCGAGATGATGCGCGTCGGTGGCAGCTATCCCTGGCGCTTGGACAATGGCTTCAACACTGTGCTGCATCTGAAGAACAGCATTGCCAAGCCGGTCTTTGCTCTTGTTCCAGGTGGGCGCGGAAAATCGACTCAGAGCCTGATGAGGGATGTCTAACGCAAGCGGTCAAGCAGCGCCCGCACCTCGGCAAAGATTGCCGCGTCGTCTTCTGCCGCAAGCTGTATGCGCAAAACGCCGCTCGGCGTGAAGCTCGCCACGCCGGCAGAGACCAGCGCGATCAGCTTGTCCGGATCGATCTTCGCCGCTTCGGAAAACTTCACCGCCAGGCGGTCGCCTTCGCGGTCTATCGACAGAATGCCGAGGCGCGACGCTTCACGGCGCAGGCGCGAATACTCGAAGAGATTCTCGACCGTCTCGGCTATAGGCCCGTAGCGGTCGGCGGTCTCTGCGTGAATGTCTGCCAGCTCGGCTTCGCTTTCAGCCGATGAGACGCGCTTATAGGTTCTGAGCCGCTGGCTCATGTCGTAGATGTAATCTTCCGGGATGCGTATGTCGACGCCGAGATTGATCGCCGTCGACACGTCGTCTTCAATCGGCTCGCCCTTCAACTCGCGCACCGTGCGTTCGAGCATCTGCGTATAAAGATCGAAGCCAATCGCATCAATGTGGCCCGATTGCTGGCCGCCCAGCAGATTGCCCGCGCCGCGCAATTCCAGATCGAGCGCCGCGATGCGAAAGCCCGCGCCGAGGTCTGAAAACTCGCGGATGGCCGCCAGCCTGCGGCGCGCGATTTCCGTCAAGCCTTCTGCGGATGGAATCAGCAAGTAAGCATAGGCGCGGCGGTTCGAGCGCCCGACCCGCCCGCGCAGTTGATAAAGCTGCGACAGACCATAATGATCGGCGCGGTTGATGATCATGGTATTGGCCAGCGGAATGTCTATGCCGTTTTCGATGATCGTCGTCGCCACCAGCACGTCGAGTTCGTGGCGAATAAACTTCATCAACACGTCTTCGAGGGCGCGCTCGTCCAACTGGCCGTGCGCGACGCCGATGCGCGCTTCGGACACCAGCCGCCCGATCAATTCGGCGATGGTGAAGATCGATTCGACGCGGTTATGAACGAAGAAGACCTGGCCGCCGCGCTGCAATTCAAGCTCTATCGCGGAGCGGATAACGGCCTCGGAAAACTGCACGACCTGGGTTTGAATCGCCAGGCGGTCGCGCGGCGGCGTTTCAATCACCGACATATCGCGCAGGCCGGCGAGCGACATATTGAGCGTGCGCGGGATGGGCGTCGCCGACATGGCGATCACATCAACCTTCTTGCGCATCTGCTTGATGCGCTCTTTGTGGGCGACGCCGAAGCGCTGCTCTTCGTCAACGATCAACAGGCCGAGGTCTTTGAAGCGAATGTCTTTCGAGAGCAGCCGGTGTGTGCCGATGACGACATCGAGCGCGCCGGCCTCTAAGGCTTTGAGAATCTCTTTCTGCTCTTTCGCCGAGCGGAAGCGCGACAGCATTTCGATGCGCATGGGAAAAGCCGCGAAGCGTTTCTGAAAGGTCTTGAAGTGCTGAAAGACGAGCACCGTCGTCGGCGCCAGCACGGCCACCTGCTTGCCTTCCATCACCGCCTTGAAAGCGGCTCTCATGGCCACTTCCGTCTTTCCGTAACCGACATCGCCGACGATCAGACGATCCATCGGCTGCGGGCTTTCCATGCCGGCTTTGACGTCTTCGATGGCGGCCTCCTGGTCGGGCGTCAGTTGATATTCAAAGGCGTCTTCAAATTCGCTCTGCCACGGCGTGTCCGTGCCGTAAGCGTGGCCGACGACGAGCCGGCGTTCGGCGTAGAGTTTTAACAACTCTTCAGCCATGTCGCGCATGGCGCGGCGGGCGCGGGCTTTGGTCTTCTGCCAACTGATGCCGCCCAGCCGATCAAGCGGCGGTTTGTGGCCTTCGCCGCCCGAAGAGCGCTGCACCAGATCAAGCCGCTCGACGGGCACGTATAGCTTCGCGCCTTCGGCAAAGGTCAGCAGCATGAATTCGCGCACGTCCGCAGCCGCGCGCTCAATGCCGGCGGCGACATTGCCTGTCGCCGCGCCGGCGGTCGCAAGCTGCTTGAGTCCCTGAAACTGGCCGATGCCATGATCGACGTGAACGACGTAATCGCCGACTTTCAAATCACCGAGGTCGGATAAAAACGCCGATGCCTTGCGCTGCTTGCGAGCCCGTTTGGGCTGCGCACGCCCCAACAGCGCGCGTTCGGTTTCGCCAAAGACATCGCCTTCCGTCAGCACGTCGAGCATCGCCGCAGGCAAAGCAAAACCGTTTGTAAGCTTGCCTACAGTGACGATTCGCGTCGCCGCGAGCGGCGTGTCCGGCTCGCGCTCCCTACGGTTGAGCGACGCTAACAACTCCGCCGTGATCTCGTATTCGCCGAGCATTTCGCGGACGCGCTCGGCAAGCCCCAGGCTGGGCATCACAAACGCGGTCGTGCGCCCGGTGGCGTCACTATCAAGATCGCGCGCCAGTTCCTGCACGCGACCGTGATAGCGACGCGGCGATTGCGAGAGGATAGTGATGTCGGGCGTCTGGTCGTTGACCGTGAAGAGAAACAGATTCGTCGTGCGCTTGCGGCTCGCGGCAAAGCTTTCTTCGAGACGTTCGCTGGCTACTGCGGCGCGCTCATTGCGCTCATCGTCTTCGTTGCGGGCCGCTGATTCGCCCGCTTGCTGTGCGATAGTCGGCACCTCATTGATGGTCAGCGCGTCAATGCGAAAGCGCTCATCGGTCACGGCTGCGGCGCGGCCAAGCAAGCGCAATTCAACCCGCGTCGCCGCCTCGAACCGGGCGCGCAATTCATCGCCCGTCAAAAACAGCTTCGCCGGCGGCAAGGCCAGTTCGCCCACATCGTCGGCTTGCGCGAAGCGCTCGTCGAGATAACCGAGCAACTCGGCAGCGCGCTTTTCGATCTCCGCCGGCTCGTCAATCACCAGCACGGCCTCTTTCACATAATCAAACACCGAACTCGTCAGCGCTCGCGCGAGCGGCAGCAGATACTCCCAGCCGGGAAACGCCTCGCCGCGTGAAGCGTGCGCCAGCCGCGCCCGCAAATCGCGGCGAAAGCGATCATCCGTCCAGTGGCGTTCAGCTTCATCAGCCCATTGCATGAATTCTTCGCGGCGCACAGCAAGTTCGCGCATCGGCACAATGATCGATTCTGTAATGCGGCCTACGGAACGCTGCGAATCGGCATCGAACTCGCGGATCGAGTCTACGGTGTCGCCGAAAAACTCGATACGATGCGGCGCGTCATGCGCGGGTGAGAAAACATCGAGGATGCCGCCGCGCAGGCTGAATTCACCGACCGCGCCGACAGGTTCCTGCCGCACATAGCCGCTGGCGATGAGCAGGTCAACAATCAACTCCGGCGGCATGTCTTCGCCGACGCGCAGCGAGATGCTCGACGCTTTCAGCAGTTCGGGCGAGATCGTGCGTTCGGCGAGCGCGCCCAACGAGGTCAGCAGGATGCGCGCCTCGCCTTTCGTGGCGCGATAGAGGGCCAGCGCCCGCTGTTCCAACACTTCAGCGTGCGGCGAGGTGCCGTCATAAGGATCGGTTTCGGTGGCGGGGATGGCGAGCACCGCCGTTTCGCAGGAGTTTCTGCCATTGAGGGCGCAATAAAACAACTCAACGTCCGGTTGAAACTCTTCGACTTCGCGGTTCGAGCGCGTCACATAGACGATGCGCCGCCCGGTCAACTTTTCAAGCGCAGCGAGCACCAGGGCGCGGGCGCTGCCTGCCAGTCCCGAGACCACAACGCTACGGCGACCGGCGCGGATTTCGCGCGCCAGTTCATTAAGCTCGCCGGACGCGAGCAAGGGGCCGAACAGTTCGGCGAAGTAAGTTTCCGACGGGACGTTGATAGCCATAATACGATTTTAGATTTTAGATTTTAGATTTTAGATTTTGGATGTTGGGTTGACTGACATGATGTGTGCTCAGTCGTGCCTCTACAATCTCAAATCGCGCTGCGCATCGGGCGTCAGAAAATCCAAAATCCAAAATCTAAAATCCAAAATTCTCCAGTTGATTGTAGCAAGCGGCGAATCGCGTAGGCAAAAGCAGAAGATCGTTACGTTGTCATCAAAGACCTGCGGCTATATGATCATGAAAACGGAGCATTGACAGGAGCAGGACATGTTATTTTTCTGGATCACCCTGGCGGTTATTTTTTTACTCGCCATAAATATTGTGTTCATCCGATATTTCTATTGGGGCCGGGAGGTAAACCGCCGACGCCAGAGGATAAGGCAAGCGAGAAAAGCAGAACTCCGCCAACAACCCGCCCAAAATGGTAAGGACAAAATCCGGCCACCGCATTGCGGTTTCGGGCTATATCGACTAGGTGGTATTAGCCACAGAGTAAAGAAACAAAGAGGGAACGATAAAAATTATTGTTTATCTCTCTGTGGCTGCGGTGCCTGCGGCAGCTATTCTGGTGGCTCATTTCAGCCGCATGGTTGGATCGCCAAACAGAATCCACGTTCGCCGCACCTCGCTATCCCCCGATCCCTGCTTGGCCGCCCGCGCAGGATCGCCCAGGCGCATCTGCGGTGTGCTGAATATCTGCCGGTAGAGTTCCTGATTCATCTGCCACTGACCTTGCGGCAACGTCTGGCCGCCCGACGCCCACACGGCGACGGCGCCGCCGTGCGGCGCTTTCAGCAGGCTTTCCGCCAGACAGTCCGACCCCGGATCATCGAAGTAACCATTCAAGCAGGTCATCATCAGAAACACCGGCAGATGCTCCGCATTCTCCATCCCTGCGGTGTCGGCATTCGACAGGGTGTTCCCCCGCCACAAATTGACGCTGCCGTGTCCCGTGTAATTGACCAGCCGCTGACCCCGCTTGATCGCCGCCAGCACCGCTGCATGGGCTGCCGCATCTCCCAGCACGCCTCTGTTCACATCAACCACGCGCACATCGTTCGACACCAGCGGGTGCAGTTGGCTGCTCGCCGCTTCAAAGTTGTATTCATCATTACTGTCGGCCACCAGCAGTATCTCATCCGGCGCGATTGATTTTTCATAGTTGAGAATCTTGGCGATCAGCCGGTCTGTCTCTACTGCCGTCCGCACAGGCAAGCGCCCGACGGCCAGTTCCGCCAGGCCATCGTTGTTGAAGTCGACGAACCAGTCGTCCGATGAGGCTTCCATAAAGTTGTCATCCATCAACTTCGTCGGCAGCAGATCGAAGTCACCAAACCCAAGATAGTTCTTCGCGTCATAGCTCGCATCGCCGACCAACAGGACATAGCGCGGCTTTTTCTTCCAATTCGTTTGCGTAGACGACAGATAGTCCTTGAGGGCTTGCGGCGTCTTCTGCCCGAAACTGAACTCGTCGTAAACGTCGTCGATATCGACGACCGTTACGGACAATCCTTGCTTCTGGCGCGCCACCCGCAACGGGTCGATGGCGTTGAAGAAGTCGCGCAGCGTGATGATCAGCAGGTCGGCGCCCTGTCCGGTCTTGCCCAGATTCGACGGCACGTTGGCGGCGACACGCCTCGCCTGGCTCGCCTGATTGTCGGTCAACGCCAGCAAGCTGCGCGGCCCGCCGCCTGCCGCCATCAGCGAGACGCTGTAGGTTGCGCCCTGCTGTTGCACCTGCCCGACGACTTCCTGCATCGTTGCCGGATTTGTAACATCGAATACGCGAATCGTGCTGTTGCTGAAGCCGTCGATAGTCAACGGCTGACCTGTCGCCGCCGTCAGCTTCAACTGATCGCCGTCAGCCATGTAGGTGTGGTTGTAGGTCACGCGCAGGTAGTCAACCAGGCTGATATCGCTTGAACCATTTTGTCTGGTCAGCGTCACGGTGTTCTGACCTTCGTGCAGCAACGACGGCGGCAGCGTGTAGCTCGCCAGGTTATTCGCCAGGCCGTTGAAGACCTGATTGCCAAGATCGTTGCCGTTGAGCTTGATGTTGACGCTATGCAAAATCGCCGTCACCCCTTGCAGCGCCACTTCCAGCGTCGCTTGCGCCGTAGTGTCGAGATGCGGCACGGTCAGCGATTGATCGACCGGCTGGCTGGCGACGATAGCGCCAAAGAAGTTCTCCGTCTCGCCGTTGATCAAGGCTGAGAAATAAATAGTGCGATCTCGGCGCTCGACCTGATAAGGGAAAGAGCCGCCTGAGGTGGGCGGCGCTGAACCGGGCACGGATTGGATGCGTAAGCCGGCCTGCGCGCCTGCCGCCAGCCAGTAGACACGCGTGTCCGTGTAAGGCAAATCGACGCGCACTCCGTAAAACTCCACCGCATCGGTCACATCCAGATGGCCGTCGCTTTCACCGATGACCGATATGGGTTGCGGCTGGCCGTCGACGTAGAGTTGCAGCTTGCGCGGGTCGGTTTGCGGGTCAAGCCCTGCGGCCAGCAACTCCGCTTGGGTGACGCGATACCAGCCTTCGTGATTGACATAAATCTTCACCGCTGGCTGCGAGGCCAGGAAGAATGTCGACGATGCCTTCAGGGTAGAGGGGCGCACCTCTCTGGCCTTTGCTTCGACAGGCCGCGACGATGTCGCCGCCAGTCCGAGGCCGGCAAGCATCGGCGCTTCGGCTTTCTCAGGCGGCGGCCCGCCGACCATCTGCGCCGTGATCGGCCCGTGCCAGATGCTACCGCCGTTGAGGTCGAACTCTTCAAGCCAGTAGCGAACGGGCTGACTCACTAGACTCGCCGGACTCTCTAGACTCTCCAGACTCGTCTTGTCCCACCACGCATACGATTTGCCGGCAGTCAGCGGAGTTTTTTGGCCGGTCACCAGCGCCGACCCGGCGAGCATCTGCGGCGTCAGCAGCGCGCGTTTGCCGCCCTCGTCGCGATAAAGACGAAAGCCCAGGTTATCGACTTCAAAGCCTGTGCGCCATTCGATGAGCGTGCCGCCGTCGTAGCCGCTGGCGTCGAACGAGTCGAGCCGGGCTGTGGTCGGCGCTGTCGAGTGGTTCGGTTGCGGCTGCGGTTTGCCACCCTGCGGCGCACTCTTCGCCTGTGCCTCCCTGGCTCGGATAGAGGTCAGCGGCTGCGCCAATCCTGTCAGCGCAAGCGAGATGATGATTAAGAGTGAAAGTCTGCGATATGAATTCATCACTAATCGTCTGCTAGATCGGCTTGCGATAGGATGTAGGGCAAGCGGTGCAATTTGGAGTGCGGTGATAAGTCACCGCTGTGCAGCATTCGTATGCAACAAAGCGGCGAGCAGTCTCAGCACTCCAAAACAGGCCGCTTCTCCCATGCCCTACACCGATGTGAAAACCGATCTAAGTCGGGCGCATCATATCAACTGAATACATTGGCTTCAAGCAGACCGGGCTAATAATCTATGGCGTCAAGCATCGCGGCTGATGTCGAGCGCGTTGACTGACACCATTCGATTTGATATGACTTGCTCGAAGGCAAGGAGGCGACGGCGCAAGCTGCACCAGTCATGTTCAAGAGCATAGGAGACAGGCGATGAAAAATCTCAGCGACCGCGTGGCGATCATCGGTATGGGCTGCACGAAATTCGGCGAGCACTGGGACAAGAGCGAAGAGGATTTGATTGTCGAAGCGGCTTACGAAGCGTTCGAGGATGCCGGCATCGAGCCTGCACAGATCGAAGCCGGATGGGTCGGCACGCTGACCTCCGGCATTTCCGGCCAGGCGCTCTCAAAGCCATTAAAATTACAATACATTCCCATCACGCGGGTCGAGAACATGTGCGCCACAGGCCAGGACGCCTTGCGCAACGCGGCGTTCGCGGTCGCCGCCGGCGCTTATGATCTGGCGCTCGTCGTCGGCTTTGAGAAGCTCAAGGACAGCGGCTATTCGGGACTGCCCGGCGCACCCTCGACGGTTATCGGCGCGGGCAACACGGCTCCGGGAGCGTTCGCTCTGGCAGCGAATCGTTATTTTCATAAGTACGGCGCGAGCAAAGAAGACCTCGCGCGAATTTCGGTGAAGAACCACTACAACGGGGCGCGCAACCGCAAGGCGCATTTTCAGAAAGAGATCACCCTGGAACAGGCAATGAAAGCGCCGATGATCGCTTCTCCGCTCGGCCTGCTCGATTGCTGCCCGACGACGGATGGCGCGGCGGCGGCCATCATCACGCGGACGGAGATGGCGCCGCAATCCACTAAAGACTATGTGACGATCAAGGC